>JBEKDN010000193.1:0-7442 GCA_050014335.1 Occallatibacter sp.
GACTGCTTGGCGCGTTCAAGGCGCTCAGCGGCCGGGGTGCCATTGTAGATGAGCGGCAGCTCGACGTTGTGCAGAGCAGTGGCGCGAGCGAGCAGATTGAAGGTCTGAAATACGAAGCCGATTTCCTTGTTGCGGATGCGCGCTAGCTGGTCGTCATCGAGTTCACTGACCAGTTGGCCGTTGAGCCAGTAGTTGCCCCTGGAGGGGGTATCAAGGCAGCCGATCAGGTTCATTAACGTGGACTTGCCGGAGCCGGATGGGCCCATGATGGCGACGTACTCGTTATTCTTAATGCGCAGCGAGACGCCGCGCAGCGCCTGCACCTGCTGCTCAGAGCCCATGTCGTAGGTGCGCCACAGATCCTGAACCACGATCATGTCGCCTTTTTGCGGAGTCATGGGTTGCGCAACCGTTTCGGTGGTGGTATCGATTAGAGCCATACGAGTGTCATCCTCATCATGAACAGCTTTGACAAGCCGCAGCCAAAAGGGCCGCGGGAATAAGGGAAATCTTGCGTTCGGCCTAAGAAAAGAATACCGCAGGGGTTAGAGCCCGGCCTTCTTATCTTTGCCTTGCGGCACGACTAAAGTCGCGCGCTTTCAAAGCCAGGAGTAATTTCGTTCCCGAAGCAGGAAACCGATTGGGGTTCGAGGTTTCCCACCCTAGCCGCAAAAACAAAATCGCGGCGAGGGTGGGGCACCCAGCAATTAGCGCCCTTAAGAGCTGCTGCCAGTTGTTGCGACGGGCTTGGCGGTGTCGCGCTTGACGAGCGCGTTGTCTTTGAGGACGCGCAGCGTTTTGTAGGGGCCGATGACGATCTCATCGCCCTCGTTGAGGCCAGTGGCTGCTTCGATGTCGGTTGCTCCCGTGATGCCGGTGGTGACAGGCACAAATTTGGCGCGGAGTTTGCCGCTATTATCCTTGGAGACCACAAAAACGCCCTGGATGCTGCTGCTCTTGGCTGCGCCGGAGGAGGAGCTGGCCGCGGCTTGCACTTTGCTCTTATCCTTGTCATCGTCAGGATTATGCATGGTGAGGGCCTGAATGGGCAGGGAGAGGACGTTGGCTTTGCGCGCCGTGGTGATCTTGGCGGTGACGCTTAGTCCGGGGCGCAGTTCGCTGGTGGGCGTATCGAGCGTGATGACCACTTTAAAGTCCTTGGCCTCTTCGGTTCCGGTAGTTGACTGCGAGGTGGCGACGCCGGTGGAGCGGAGCAGAGCCTGATCGCCGGCAAGGGTGACGTGGCCTTTGAAGACCTTACCGGGCAACGCGTCCACAGTGACGTCGGCCGACTGGCCGGCAACGATGTTGACGATGTCGGTCTCATCGACTTTGACCTCGGCGGTAATGACGCTCATGTCAGCGAGAGTCATCAGCGTGGAGCCTTCGGCATTCTGAATGCCGACGACGACGGTTTCGCCCTCGCGCACTGGAAGATTGGTCACGATGCCATCAAAGGGGGCGGTGGAAACGGTTTTGTTGAGAGCGTCTTGATTGAAGCGCAGGGTGGCAATCTGAGTTTGCAAGTGACCGCGCGCGGAATCAGTTTGCGCCTTGGCCTGATTAAGCCCCGCGACGGCCTGGTCCAGAGAGGCTACGTCGGTATCGTATGCCGCTTTCTTGGCGTCGAAGTCCTGCTTGGCGAGGATGCCTGCTGAAAAGAGACCCTGGGCGCGCTCCCAGTCGAGTTTCTTCTGTTCGAGGTCGGCCTTGGCATGCTCGACGTTGGCTTCAGCGGTCTTTTCAGCGGCAATGAAGGAGGTAATGTCGGTCTTTGCGGCGTCAATGGTAGCCTTCTGGGCTTCGACGTTGGCCTCTGGCTGCACGCTCTCAACGGTGGCGATGACCTGCCCCTTGGTGACGTGATCGCCCTCCTTTACGAGAAGGCGAGTGATGCGGCCAAAGGAGGTTGCGCCCACATTGACGTATGTCTTGGGTTTGATCTGACCGGTGCCGCTGACGACTGTCGTCAGCTCCTGGCGCGCGATTTTGGCGGTGAGAACTTTGGTGTAGCCGGCCTGCTGGCGATAGATGAACAACGCCACAATTCCGGCGACCACCACGACGGCGAGAATAATCAAAAGAATTTTTTTCATGAATGGGCTTGCTCCGAGTCTCTCCGATTTCAGTGTACGCAATTGGCGGCGGGATGGTTCCCAAAAGCTCTTTTTTGACCCAATGCGAGTCCGTCGGATGGGATTTCGGCTCACCAAGGGGTGCCTTTGGCGTCCAAACGACAGCCAGCTCTGTACGGATTCTTGCCCAGCCCTACCCGGAGCCGTAGAATAAGGGATTGCAGGAGTTTCCAAGGCCAATGACGCTTATCCGCTCTACTATTTTGTTTGCCGCATTTGGTTGCGGCTTAGTTTTCACACCGATCGTCGGCCTCAAGGCCCAACAGACGGGCAACCAGTCCGCGCAGGCAGAGCCGTCTACGGGGCAGGGAACTGGCCAGGAGATTGACCCTCTGAAGCGCGAGCGCACCGAGAAGCAGCGGGGACAGGCGATCCAGAATACCCGCGGCGAGTTGAGCCATGCCTACAAGACCTGGCTTGACCAAGATGTGTCCTACATCATCTCAGACGAGGAACGGAAAGCATTCCATAACCTCAGTAACGACGAGGAGCGCGACGCCTTCATCGAGCAGTTCTGGCTACGGCGCAATCCGAATCCGGATTCGCCGGAGAACGAATTCCGCGAAGAACATTATAGGCGCATCGCATATGCCAACGAGCACTTTGCCGCAGGCAAGCCTGGTTGGAAGACCGATCGCGGGCATATCTACATTTCATTTGGCGCGCCGGATGGCATCGACTCGCACCCAGCCGGCGGCCAGTACCAGCGCCCGATGGAAGAAGGCGGTGGCAGTACAGTGACATATCCCTTCGAGGTCTGGCATTATCGGCATATCGAGGGTGTAGGGGACAATATCGATTTGGAGTTCGTCGATCCTTGTCTATGCAGCGACTACCACTTCACGATTGATCGCAGCGAAAAGGATGCGCTGCTACACATCCCAGGCGGCGGGCCGACCAGGGAAGAAGAGATGGGTAAAGCCAAGAAGTCGGAACGCTTCAACGGCGGGCTGGAGAACCTGGGTCCAGGCCCAATGACCACCTCCATGCAGTCAAAGGAGTTCGACCGCATGGACATGGCCTCCAAACTCTTCGCGCCGCCGCCTATCAAATTTACGGATCTGGATGCCTTTATCTCCGAGCACAAGCTGCTCTCGGGCCCGATCTTTCCCTTCGATGTGCGCTACGACTTTGTCCGGGTGACGGAGAATACGGTACTGGTCCCCATTACTTTGCAAATCAAGAATCGCGACATTACTTTTGAGACCAAGGACGGGGTTTCCAAGGGTGTGGTGAATATTCTGGGCAAGGTCACAACCATAACCCACAAGACGGTGCAGACCTTCGAGGACACGGTCGAGGTTGAACAACCGGCGGAACTGCTGGAAAAGAGCCTTGACCGGCAGTCGGTCTACTGGAAGGCGCTGCCGCTTTTGCCAGGACTCTACCGTTTGGATATCGCCATCAAGGACGTTCACAACCCAGACCACATGGGGTTCTATGGGCGCGGCATCGAAGTGCCCAAGTACCCGGAAGAAAAGCTTGGCACATCTTCCCTGATTTTGGCTGACCAGATGAATACGGTCTCTTCACACGAAATTGGCAGCGGGAATTTCATTATTGGGAACACTTTCATACGGCCCAGGGTGAACACTCCCACGCCGGCCAGCCCGATCAAATTCAAGCGAAGCCAGAATTTGAGTTTCTGGATGCAGGTCTATAACCTTGGCATCGACGAAACCACCAAGAGCAACCAGGCGACGGTGACATACCAGATCGTGGATACGACCACCAACGCGGTGGATCTTGAGAAGCAATTGGAGTCGAAGGATTTGGGCGCACACAGCGATCAGTTAACTGTGGAGAAAACCGTTCCTCTAACAGGACTTCAACCGGGAAAGTACAAGGTGACGATCAAAATAAATGACGGAATCTTGAAACAAGAGATTGCTCAATCGGCACCTTTTGTCGTGGAATAGTAATAATCCCGTGCAAACGAGCTATCGGACAGCAGATTCGGATGCCCGCGCGGGATTGATTTGCAGGATGATTGCCAGGGACGCCCAAAGGTCACCAACGATTTGATGATCCACAGGCTCCATTTCGTTCTCCTCGTCGTGCTGATATCCGTGGGTTCGGCTCCGCTGTATGGAGTCACCCTTGGCTCGGTATCGGGTTCGGTGCGCGACTCGGCCGGGACACCCCAGATTGGCGCCGAGGTGCAGTTGCTGCGCCCCGATCTCAGCGTTCTGGCCAGTGTATATACGGACGAAAGCGGCCGCTTTACATTTCCCAAGGTGATGCCGGGGCACTATGCGATTAAAGCGATAGGCGCCTGGTTTCTTCCCTCTCTGCGCGAAGACCTCCGCGTGCGCACCAACACTGTGGTCAACCTTACGTTGAACAGCCTGTATGAGGCGATGCAATGGCTACCAGCAGAGCCGCGCGCCGGTAACGCCCAGAAGGACGACTGGGCCTGGACACTGCGTTCGGCCGCCAACCGTCCGCTGCTGCGCTGGCTTGAAGATGGTCCACTGGTGGTTATCTCCGACAGCAGCGGCGGGCATCCCAAGCTGAAAGCTCGTTTGATGGCTACTGGCCAGGAGGGAGTCTTTGGCGAGAGCGGCGAGCGTATATCGAGCGCGATCCAGGAGACGCCTTCCAACAGCCGCGAGCTGCTGGCCCGCGTTGATTTTGCGCCAGGCAGCAATGCCGATATCGAGTCAATGCTAGGCTTCAGGCAGGATCTTGGCCTGGCTGGATCGGTGCAGTCAGTGGCCGCGATCAGCGTTCATCCGGAGATGATGGCTGATGGGCAAACCGGATTGGTCGAAGCCGACCTGCGCAGCTGGGAGAGTATGCGCCTGGGTGACGAGTTCGAGGCCGAAGCGGGCTCAGATCAGGTTCTGGGGCGGCTTTCTGGACCGAGTAGGGATACTGCCATTGATCTGCTACCTTTTGCCTCTCTTGCGTGGCGGGATGGCAGCGCTGCAATCCGTTACCATATGAGTACATCGCTTCCCCCGGCGCCAGAATCTGAAGACACCGATGCAGGTACTTGGCTGGCACCGCTCTCACTGCGCGATGGAGCTTTGGTTATTGAACACGGCAATCATCAGGAACTGGGATGGGAGAGGCTCACCGATCACTCTGGCGTTGCTGTGCTGGTTTATAACGACCGAGTAGATAATCCGGTTGTAGAGGCTCACGGCCGATTTGCCGCAGGCGATTCGGAGGCCACAACCGTGTTGGCTGATCCATTGAGCGGTTTGCTCCATGCAGCCGGACCAAACTTCTCTGCGGCGGGAGTGGCCGCTTCCTTTGAGCATGGCCTGCCTGGAGGGACTCATTTCCGGCTTAGCTACGCGGCGGGCGATGCTCTTATTTTCTCGGCGCTGCCGGCTACTTCTCCCGCGCCGGATACCATGGCGCAACTGCTTGCCAGCCTGCATCCCCACCGCGCGCAGGCCTGCTCGCTATCGCTCTCTGGAATCCTCGACGGCACAGGAACCCGTTGGCAGGCCAGCTACCGTTGGCAGCCGGAAGATACCGTCACCCCGGTTGCCCCTTTTGCACTCGGCGTGGACGATCCTTACCTGAACCTGCATCTGCACCAGCCGATCCATTTGCGCCACGACGGTACCGGCGGCTTACACTTGGATTTTGATGTTCGTAACCTGCTAGCCCAAGGCTACCGGACGTATCTTTTGAGTGACGGATCGTTGCTGATCTTTGCGCAGCAGCCGCGTGGAATCAGCGCTGGCCTGGCATTCAACTTCTAGAATTACTACCGCTCCGCACAAGGCATAGGTTCTGATAGCATCTAGAGGTCGAAGTCGATTGAAGATTGAAGCCGCTCTCCCTGCTATGGTATATTTTTTAAGTGGAGAGAAGAATACTCCGCCCACACAGGCCGTGTGCGAGGCCCAGCGTTCGCACGGTTTTTAGGTCTTACGGACGCGTAGCTCAACTGGCAGAGCATTCGGCTCTTAACCGACAGGTTGTAGGTTCGATTCCTACCGCGTCCACCATAACATCAATAAAATAAGCACTTTACAAACCGCCCCAAAAGGCGGTTTTCTTTTTCTCGCGCGAATGGCTGTTTTGATGGCTGTTCTGAAAAATATTTATATTTTTTGCGGAGAATCGCACTGGACCAGCCTCCAACCGGCACCCGACTCTCGCGAAGCGATCGCGAACTCCCCTTTGGGTATCCACCCTTCGGCGCAGACGTTCCGGCGCCAACCCTTGTTCCTTCGATTATGGAGAAATCACTTGGCCACGGCGGTGGATATGCTTCCGAAGGCCGCTCGCCTGGGCAGCGTAGAGCAGCCCTTCCCGGTGAATATCGGTATCGGCCTGTTCAGCGTTCGAGTTCGGCTGATTGCCTTCTCTTATAGCGCGGGGCCTGCTTCGCGGGTACTTCGACGGCTTCGCCGAGGGCGTCATCGACGCCAACCTGAGTTGGAAATCGGTCTTCGACGGGTTCCTCGGGAACTCGTTCTTCGCTTTCCACGGATTCACGCTCGGCCGACAGGCTCTTTCCAGACGGCAGTTCTTCCGTCTCTGCATCGACAAGCTCCTCGACCTCTTCCGTCTTACCAAGCAACTCCTTGTCGATCACGGCCAAACGCTGCTCGTACTCTTTGAGCTTGGCTTCGTAGGGGCTTTCATAGTCCAAGGCGGTGTGCAGGCGGGCCAGCGTTGCCTCGTTTCCCTGGATGGTGGCTTCCGTTTCGAGGATCTTCGACGGCAGGTCGCCGCCACGGCGCAGGACAGAGGTAAGCAGGGATTGGGCTGAAGGCAAACCCATGTGGGCATCCGGGCGCGGCACATCGAACCACTCATCGGCCAGGTTGTAGCGGACGGCCGTGATGTCCGTGATGGTTCCAAGTTCGTCTTTGATGAGGGCGTCGCTGACGGCGAGGGGAATGTCGAGGCCGTTGACGGTGAGCTGTGTCGTACTGTCGAGGGTCACCGTTCGCAGATATTCATTGGCGTCTTTGAGCTTGGAGAATTCAAGGCCGTTGAAGCGCACCTGGAGACTGAGGAGCTTCCCTTCGTCGTCGCGGCGCTCGTGCGATTTGAAAGTCTCGCTGGCCTTCTTGAGTTGGGGCAGTCTGTCTTGAAGATGCGCGATCTTGTACTCGACGTTGAGCAGTTGCTGGCGGTTGTTGTAGTGGTCGAGCCGGTTGGAGCGGGCAAGCAGGGTCAAGTTCTTGATCTCGTATTCGAGCTTGATCTTTTCGAGCGCCAGAGGATTGCCGGTGGCCTGGTCCTTGGCCAGAGCGAATATCTGAGGACTCAACCGCGTCTCTCCGGCAATGTCCTCAATTTTTCGGCCCATTCGTCCGCCCGATTTGAACT
>JBEKDN010000194.1:0-7430 GCA_050014335.1 Occallatibacter sp.
CCACAAGCTCCTCGGAGCTTTTTGGCGCATTTTTCTGCGCTGCCTGATGCGCATCTGGAGCTCGATATCACGCCTACAAGGGACGCGCTCCCTCCAAATACAGTCTGGGAATGCCTGAAAAGGACTTTTTCAGGATCGACTAATATAGAATCAGGCCTGCGCATGGAATTGACTTTTAATCTCGTATGGGTACTTCTTGCAGTATTGCTGGTCAGACACTGGCTGCGCCATACATCCGGCGAGAGTGCCCGTACTCTGACGCATGTGGCCGCGCTTGGAATGCTGATTCTGATTCTCTTCCCGGTGATTTCGGTGACAGACGATCTGGTTGCCGTTCAGAACCCCGCCGAGTTGGACTGCTGCGCGCGCCGCAACCATGTTGCCCTCTGCGCACACTCAGTTTTCCCGACTGCCGTCGCGCCCCCTCCTCAGGATTTTGCTGGTCTTTCCGTCGGCTTTTTGCCCTTCGTTGCACCGGGTCCCGCGCTGACACCGTACGTCGAAATTCCCGCCCTGACTTGGATTGAGAATCGACCGCCACCCACAGCGTGACCTTTCGGCTGGTTTCCTACCTCTTACTGGTTGACCCCATGGCCTCATTTTTCGCTGTTCACGCCGTATTAGGATACGGCGCAAAGGCTGCGCATGAAATACAAGGTTCCTTCCCTTCTGTCTATTGTGGCGGTAGTGGCACTGCTTTTGATTGGGCCAACTCACGTCCTTTCCCAATCGGCTGCGGGATCGCCCTCGCCGAGTCTCACCTGGGATCAGGTGAAAATAAAATTTGAGGCCGCAAACCCAGATCTGAAGGCCGACGCACTTGGCGTTGACGAGATGAAGGCGCAGGAGATTACCGCTTTTCTGCGCCCCAATCCCACAGCGTCGTTCACCATGGACCAGCTTTACCCATTCGGACCGCACTACGACCCCAACGAATCCGGTACGCGCTATCGTCCACTAAGCAATGCGCTGACTACCGGCTCAATCAGCTATCTTTACGAGCGCGAACACAAGCGCGATTTGCGTTTGCTGAGTGCGAAGGAAGGCACGCGGATTGCCGGTTCGCAGCATGAAGATCTGGAGCGCAATCTGCTCTTCACTCTCCGCTCCGCCTTTGTGGATACGCTGCAGTCCAAGGCGGTGCTCGAACTTGCCAAGGCCGACCTGACCTACTACGACAGGATTATCCAGATCAGTCACGACCGCCTGCGCGCCGGCGACATTGCCCAGATCGATTTGGACCGCATCGAACTCTTGCGCGTCCAGTATGAAGTGGAGATCCAGACCGCCAGCGTCAACCTACGCACCGCCAAGATTCTGCTTCTGCAACTTCTCAATGACCGGACACCGGTGGAGCGGTTCGATGTGACTGGCCCCTTCGACTTCAGCGACGATCTGAAGCCGCTGGACGAATTCCGTCAAACGGCATTGGATGCCCGCCCTGATTTGCGGGCAGCGCTGGAGGCTATTCAGCAAGCCCAGACAAACCGCAAGCTAGCTCAGGCCGATGGCTCCGCCGATCCCACCTTCAGCGTGGATTCCGGGGCCAATCCACCGCTCGATCCATACGTGGGCTTCAACATCAATATTCCGCTGCGCATCTTCGATCGCAATCAGGGAGAGAAGCAGCGAACACAGATTGAAATCAGCCGTAGTGAGCAACTGACGGAGGCCGCGCGGGCACAGGTCTTCAGCGACGTGGACTCGGCCTACTCGCAGTTGGAGAGCAACTTGGCGCTGCTCCGGCCCTATAAGGCGCAATACAATGCACAGGCGCTGAGAGTTCGCGATACGGTTACCTACTCTTACCAGCACGGCGGCGCTTCGCTGATGGATTTTCTGAATGCGCAGAGCGACTGCCGGGTTGTTCAACTGGCCTACCTGCAATTGATCGGCTCTTATCTGACCGCTGGCGGGCAACTGAATCTTGCTGTAGGGCGCGAGGTGATCCAATGAAATCGCATTCCTTTAGACATCCATCCCGCAGTATGTGGCTGCTTCTCGTCGGGGCAACGGCGCTGGGTCTATCCGTTTCAGGATGCAAGAACAAAGTTGATGGTGACGGTGCACCTCCGCCAACCAAGGTCATTCAGGTCGCGGATATGAACCTGATCACCGTCGATCCCAACGATGCTCCTAAATTTTCTATCACGACTGCCGGTCTGATCGAATCATCCTCTGAATTAACAGCTACCGGCAGCGTCGTTCCAGACATCTCGCGCGAGCTTCCGGTGATCTCGATGGCCAATGGCCGCGTTGTGGACATCAAGGCGCGGCTCGATGACAATGTGAAGAAGGGGCAATTGCTGCTGAAGGTTCAGAGCCCGGATATCACGGCAGCTTTCGCGACCTATCTGAAAGCCGCAAATGACGAGCACATGGCCAAGATGGCATTCGATCGCGCCTCAGATCTCTTTCAGCATGGGGCCATTTCGCAGGCGATGCTGGAGGCGGCTGAAGATAGTGAGAAGAACGCCAAAGCCGATCTGGCCGCAGCCGAAGAGCAACTGACGACTCTCGGCGTGGACAAGAATCACCCAAGCAGCGTCGTCAATGTCTACGCCCCTATCAGCGGCGTTATTGTGGCGCAGACTGCAACCAATGCATCCGCGGCGGGCGTTGCGCTCTCCGGCTCGGCGACGGCATTTACCATTGCCGACCTCTCCTCCGTCTGGATCGTCTGCGATGTCTTTGAAAACGACATCTCGAAGCTGCAATTGGGCCAGGAAGCAAGAGTCAAGATCAATGCTTTTCCTGACCGTCCACTTACCGGGCGCATCAGCGACGTAGGTCCGGTTCTCGATCCGTCACTGCGCACCGCCAAAGTCCGCATTGAAGTGGCGAATCCGGGTTTTCTGAAATTGGGAATGTTCGCCACAGCCACCTTCACCAGCCGCTCCAAGGAGATATACGCGACCGTTCCCGCCGACGCCGTACTTCACCTGCATGACCGCGATTGGGTATTTCAGCCCGCCGGTGAAAATCACTTCAAGCGTATTGAAATCCGTGCTGGCAGGATGCTCGACGGCAATCGTCAGGAGATTCTCTCTGGCATTACGCCCGGCCAGCAGATCGTGGGCAACGCTCTCTTACTTGAAACTGCGGGGAACCAGTAGATGATTCGCGCACTTGTAGATTTCGCGCTCAAGAACCGCTGGCTGGTCCTCGGCGCCGTTGTTGTGCTCTCCGCATGGGGCGTCATCAGCTTCCGTGCCCTGCCCGTCGAGGCCTATCCCGACGTAGCCGACAACTATGTGCAGATCATTACGCAGTGGCCGGGGCGAAGCGCCGAAGAGATTGAACGCCAGGTCACGGTGCCGATTGAGATTCAAATGGCCGGCATTCCCCACCTGACACATCTGCGCTCTTCGACACTGGCAGGATTATCCAGCTTGATGCTGATTTTCGACGACAACTCGACGAGCGACTTGAATCGTGAGCACGTGATAGAGCGTCTGGGACAGGTCAGCCTGCCTGCAAATCTGGTTCCGCAGATGGGCACCGACTGGAGCCCCGTCGGCCAAATCTACTGGTATACGCTGGAGAGCACCAACCCCTCCTACGACGTGATGGAGAAGAAGTCACTGGAGGACTGGACGCTGGAAAAGTCTTTCAAAGGCGTTAACGGAGTTGTGGATGTTTCCAGCTTTGGCGGACCGACCAAGGAATACCAGATCAAACTCGATCCAGAGAAATTGGTCTCTTACGGATTGAGCATTGGCCAAGTCGAGCAGCAGATTGCAAACAACAACACCAACGGCGGCGGCAGCTTTATTGAACAGGGCGCGCAGCAGATCAATGTGCAATCTGTCGGGCTGTACACCAGCGTACAAGACATCGAGAACACTGTTGTCAAGAATTCCAACGGCGCTGCGATCAAGATCAAGGACATCGCGACCGTTGCGCAGGGACCGAAGATTCGCCTGGGCCAAATCGGCAAATCCTCCAAGACATATAAGTTCGTCGGCGGCAGAAAGGTGTATGACGACAGCCAGATCATCGACAATCCCGATACAGTTGAAGGTATTGTGCTCCTGCAGAAGGGCGACGATTCTGACCCTGTACTCGATGGCATTCACGCCGAGGTCAACAAACTCAATGGCGATAGAGATCATCCCGGTATTCTGCCCAAGGGTGTGAAGGTAGTTCCCTTCCTCGACCGTTCCGATCTGGTTAAATTCACCGTCACAACCGTTGAAGACAACCTGACGGCGGGAATGATTCTCGTTTCCATTATTTTGTTTCTGTTTCTGGGAAATGTGCGCGGCGCGATTATTGTTGCGCTCACAATTCCCTTCGCGTTGATGTTCGCATCGATCTGCCTCGACCTCAGCCACATCCCGGCTAACCTGCTCTCGTTGGGCGCACTGGACTTTGGCATGCTGGTGGATGGCTCGGTGGTGATGATCGAGAACATCGTTCGCCATCTCAACAAACATGAGGAGACGCGCGTTCCAGCGCAGAGCATCCGGGAAGCTGCTCATGAGGTTCAGCGCCCGATCTTCTTTGCCCGCGGCATCATTATCACAGCCTATCTACCCATTTTCACGCTGCAGGCTGTCGAGGGCCGGCTCTTCAAGCCGATGGCATGGACTGTCTGCTTTGCGCTGATGGGCGCGCTCGGTTTTGCCATGTTCGTCGCACCGGTGCTTGCCGGCCTGGTCTTTAGCAAGGGCGCCAAGGAATGGCACAACCCAGTGATGGTCTGGCTCACGGAGAACTATCGCACTGCGGTTCGCGCGGCTATCGAACATCGCCGGACAACACTGGTTATAGCTAGTGCTCTCTTCGCCATCGCCATTTACCTTACCTTTGGTGGCCCCATCGGCTCGGAGTTCCTGCCTCACCTGGATGAAGGCGCTATCTGGGTGCGCGGCACATTGCCGCCCAGCGAGGGCCCTACCGCATCAATCGAATTTACCAACAAGGCGCGCCTGGCGATGGCTGCGTTTCCCGAAGTTACGCAAGTTGTCAGCCAGACCGGACGCCCCGATGACGGCAACGATACCGCCGGTTTTTTCAACACTGAGTACTTTGTCGACCTCAAACCCAAGAAGCAGTGGCGGCCCGTCTTTCATCAGGACAAAGAAGCGTTGATATCCGCCATCGACAAGAAGCTGCAAGAGTTTCCCGGCGTGCTCTGGAACTATTCGCAACCCATCTCCGACAATATGGAAGAGGCTGTCAGCGGCGTCAAAGGCGAACTCTCTGTCAAGCTGTACGGCGACGACCTGCGCACCTTGGAAAAGAAGGCCGAGGAGATTCAAGCTCAGATGGCCAACATCAAGGGGATTGAGGATCTTGGCATCTTTCGTATCATCGGGCAACCCAACCTCAATTACACGGTGGACCGAGCTGCGGCGGCTCGATGGGGCATCAATGTCGCCGACATCCAGGACGCTATTCAGACTGCCGTCGGTTCCAATGCTTTGACGCAGGTGCAACAGGGCGAGGCCCGCTATGACGTTACGCTGCGCTATCAAGAGCAGTACCGCGACACTCGCGAGGCCATTGAGAATGTGCGATTGCTTGCGCCGTCCGGCGAACGCGTTTCCTTGGCGCAACTGACGACAGTTTCTGCAGACGACGGCGCGGAGGAGATCTATCGCGAAGGCGGGCAGCGCTTCATCGCCATCAAATACTCCGTGCGCGGGCGCGACCTTGGCTCGACCGTCGAGGAAGCTATTCGCAACGTCAACAAGAATGTCGCGCTGCCTGCCGGTTATCACACCGAGTGGGCGGGAGAATACGAGAGCCAGAAGCGCGCCGACAAGCGGATGGATATTGTTATCCCTATTACTGTTATGGCAATTTTTCTCATCCTTTACACCATGTTCCGCTCCTTCAAGTGGGCGATGCTGATCCTGATTTCGGTTGTGATGGCTTCGATTGGCGGCCCGCTTGCGCTTTTCATCACACACACCAATTTTTCAGTCTCGTCGGCTGTTGGTTTTCTGGCGCTTTTCGGCGTTAGCGTGCAGACCGGCGTGATCATGATCGAGTTCATCAATCAGCTTCGGGCCCGCCGCAAGGGCATGGAAGAATCCACGCAGGAACATATTGTCGAAGCTGCCGTCGAGGGCGCCGTTTTGCGCCTGCGGCCCATTATGATGACGATGCTTGTGGCCACGCTGGGCCTGTTGCCGGCCGCGCTTTCGCACGCGATTGGCTCGGACTCGCAGCGGCCATTCGCTATAGTCATTGTCGGTGGACTTCTGGCGAATTTGGTCATCGGCGTTTTTCTTCTGCCAACTCTCTATGTGTGGATGGCTGGCGAAGACGATATCCTGCCCGCTGTCGAATCCACGGAGGACTTTTGAGGAGCACCGAGGATCGGCTGAAAATAACTGGAAAAAGTGGTGAAAAGGATTGCTTTTTGAAGAGAAAAGGCACGTTTTTACGTCAAAAAGCGGGTTAAATCGAGGGTTTGCAGTTACTAGATGGTAACTATCTATTACTGTTAACATGTTTATTTAGTTTCAGTTACAAAAAATGAAAGGGGTCAAAATGGCATAGGGGGGTGGGGGTAGCCCGGCGAAAAGAGGAAAAGGAAGCTGGAAGAGAGGCGCCAGGATGGCTGTACTGGGTTCCAACTTGGGTGCGGAACGGAATCTGGCTCATGGCGGAATCTCCTCCCTATTTATAAGGGTGCTCCAACGGATGGTAATTATCTGCAAATTTACCTGGGGCGGGACGAACATTTTTGAGCGTCGCAAGGCGAGTTCACGCGTAGGCTGGCCGAAGGGTCCACGGAAGCAAACGTACTGACTGCTATAAGGGCCATTCATCTTTTGATTCCCTTCCGCACTCTATAATGGAGAATGGCTATCCGCACACTGAGCCCGACTGAATGGTCAGAGATGCGGCCGACCGACTTCCCGCAGGGTGCTTCCCTTGAATGACGCCATCATTATCCGCGGCGCGCGGACACATAATCTGAAGAATATTTCCTGCGAGATTCCCCACGGAAAGCTTACAGTGGTCAGCGGCGTGTCTGGATCTGGGAAAAGTTCGCTGGCCTTCGACACGATCTATGCCGAGGGGCAACGGCGCTACGTCGAGTCGCTCTCGGCCTACGCACGCCAGTTTTTGGAGCGCATCGAAAAGCCCGACGTGGACGTAATCGACGGTCTTGCTCCGGCCATCGCCATCAAGCAGAAGAACACGACGCGCAATCCACGTTCCACCGTTGCCACAGCGACGGAGGTTTACGATTATCTGCGCCTGCTCTACGCCCGCTGCGGCACGGTTTATTGCATCCACTGCGACGGACTGGTCAAACGGGACTCGATTGACGAGGTTGCCGAAGCTACGCTTGCACTGGGCGAGGGGACGAGGCTGAATGCTCTCTTTCCGGTGCGCCACGCCGAGCCAGCGCCGGAAGCGGACGCCAAGCCTGTTCGCCGCGTATTGAAAGGCGCGGGAAAGGC
>JBEKDN010000195.1:0-7351 GCA_050014335.1 Occallatibacter sp.
ATTCAAGCCATTGATATTAAGCTTGTTACTGGAATTCTCGGTGCAAAAAACGGGCTCCAGAGGGTAGGGGGGGTGGGGGGTAGCGGATTTTTTGGGGAAGAAATAGCGAAACAGGGTAGAGAAAATGGGTATGGTTGGAAGGGCCAGATCGCGGGTTGAAGACGAGTTTTTGGTCATGGCTGGATCTCCTTCCCCTATTTACAGGATCTGCCAACGGGCGGTAATTATCCGCAAAATCCGGCAGAAAAAATATAGGCGTGGTTAAAAGAGGTGCGGTGGGTTAGCTGGTTAGCGGAGGTTACCTCTCGACTTTACAGGGTTGTCGGGCAGGGATGTGGGGCACTGGTATTTTTAAATGCGATTGCCTTGCAACCCGCAAGACAACCGCGGCCCGCCTGCGCGATGCTATAGGTTAGTTCTCAACGGAAACTGACCACTGTACTTCAAGGAGTTCGCATTGGTTCGATACACCGGGGTTCTGGGAATTCTGGCCGTGCTCATTGTGGCCTGGCTGGGCTCAACCGACCGCAAACGCATCCGCTGGCGCACCGTCGGCTGGGGACTGGGCCTGCAACTTGTCTTTGCCTTCTGCGTGCTGCGCTTCAGCTACGGCCAGCAAGCACTGGAGTGGGCCGGCGGCGTGGTCAAAGCCATGCTGGCCACCACTTATGCCGGCACCAGCGTTCTCTTTGGCCCGCTGGGCGTCCCGACGGGTTCGATGGGCTGCATCTTCGCCTTCCAGGTGCTGCCGACCATTATCTTTATCTCGGCATTTTTTGCCGTTCTGTATCACATGGGCGTAATGCAGATCGTGATTCGCGCGCTGGCCTGGGTGATGCTCAAAACGATGCGCATCAGCGGGGCTGAGAGCATGAATGTGGCGGCATCAATCTTTATGGGACAAACTGAAGCGCCGCTGACCATCCGTCCGTTTCTTGCCAAGGCCACGCACAGCGAATTGATGACTATTATGACCAGCGGCATGGCGCACGTTTCGGGCGGCATCATGGCCATGTACATTGCGCAAGGCGTCGCGCCGGAACACCTGCTGGCCGCCGTCATCATGACCTCGCCGGGAACGATTCTGATCGCCAAAATGCTGGTTCCCGAAACCGCCGTCCCCGCCACCGAAGGCCGCGTCGTGATGCCCAAAGACGAGTTGCACAAGGAAGAGAATCTCGTCGGCGCTATTGCCCGCGGCACCATCGATGGCGGCAAGCTGGCCTTCAATGTGGCCATCATGCTCGTAAGCTTTCTCGCGCTTGTCGCACTGCTGGACGGCCTGCTGGGCTGGGCGCATGGAGGCGTGCTCTGGGTTCCGAGTTCGCTCGGCCAGATCCTCGGCTTCTTCTTTGCGCCCGTGGCCTGGGCGATCGGCGTTCCCTGGCATGACTGCGGGGCGATTGGGAATTTATTGGGCACGCGCATGGCTCTCAATGAAGTCATCGCCTATATTCATCTTGGCGCGCTAAAGGCCGTTCTCGCGCCGCGCTCGTTCATCATTGCCACATTCGCGCTCTGCGGTTTTGCAAATCTTGGGTCCATAGGAATGCAGATCGGCGGCATCGGCGCACTCATCCCCGAGCGGCGCAATGAGCTAGCCAAGTTAGGCGTGCGCGCCATGCTGGCGGGGACGATGGCTAACTTGATTTCCGCTTCCATTGCGGGGATGTTTTTGGGGTAAGATTCGGTCAGAGGAAACTTAGATGGACAATTCCCAGCCACCACGCTTGCTTGTTCTCCGAAATCTTCTTGAACCCTCCCGCCGCGCGCAGAGTGCTCTGGAGGAGATCAAAGAGAAATTACCAAATACTACTTCCGAGTCGATCGAGCTTCGCGGATTATTCGTGCTGATGATCTCAGCAGTGGAGACAATGCTGACAGACATTTATGTCTATTACTTGCACTCCTTTCCGGAGAAATTTGACTTCAAAGATACGAAATTTAGTAAAGATGACATCATATCAGCAAACTTGGCAATTGACCTGATCGAACAGCAAGTCGAGAAGAGTGCAATATCTCAAGCGTACGGAAGCTTCCCTGAATTGCTGAGATCCATCATGAAGACTATCGACATCACGGAGCCACCGTTAGACACAGATCTGATCGACCGAATAGTTGAAGCAAAGGAAACCCGTAATCTCTTGCTGCACAATAATCTCAAAGTCAATCACCGATATATCACCCGAGCAGGACGGTTTCGTCGGACAGAGGATGAGGGCAGCAATTTATCCCTCACACAGAAGTATGTAAGAGAAGTCTGTGAGAACCTTACGCTCTTGATTATGAACCTAGAGGCCCGGATGATAGCGGTTTACGCTTCATATACAAGACTTGCGGCACTGCGGAGGCTGTGGGACTATCTGTTCTCATCCCCGATCATGGAGTTTGACGATTTCTGGGTCACGGATACAGAGAAGGACAAGGTCTGGGCGCTAAAAGTGAGCCCATTGGAAAAACAACTCTCCTCTTCTGAACAAGCGTTCCTTGGGGTTTGGCGAACCCATTTCAATCGGTGGGAACATTCATCCCGCGATGCCACATCAATAATGGTCGGCCTCGACTCCCATCACAAACGGAAGATGCTCTGGTTCCTCGCCACGCTCGCTGACTTCGACATCCAGTGACAGTCATCAACCTATCGTAGATGGGTGAAACAATTTGCATCAGCCCGCGCGCCCCCCATCGCCAAATCTCTCCGCATTCCGCGCCCTCGCTCTTGCCGCTTTTTCCTCCCTGCTCCGTTTGGGCGCATTGGTTTCGAGCGCGCTCAGCAACCGTGCAGAAGCCGAGGCAATCTCCTCCACCGCCACCAGAAACGCCGCCTCGTTAGCCTTCGACGGCTTGTTGAATCCACTGACCTTGCGCACGAACTGCAGGGAAGCCGCACGAATCTCCTCGTCGGTCACGGGAGGATCGAAGTTGAAAAGCATCTTGATATTCCGGCACATTTCTTGAAATCTCCTTCGAGCGAGGCCTCAACCCTTGCATCTATGCTTAGCTCAACACTCGATCGGATGCAACCTCCCACTTGACACTTCGCATATTGCGAAGTAGTCTAAGTCAGTGCATATCGTCACGATCAAGCGCCTCCAGCAAGCCGCTGAGGATTGCCGGGACGCCGCTCAAGAGATCGGCTCATGGGCGCGAATTGTCAAAGCCGCTCGATGGCGAAACTTTCAGCAGTTACGAGCAAGTTTTCCGGATGCGGACAAGGTCGATGGCTTTATCGTCTTCAATATTCGGCACAATCGCTACCGGCTGATCGTTGCCGTTCATTATTCGAAGGTGGTTGACGGACGTTTGACTCTGGGGCACGTTTACATTGGTTCCTTCATGACCCACAAAGACTACGATCGATGGTGCGCGGCAACTGAAAAGAAGAGGTCAGAATGGCTACAGTTCTAGCAAATCCGGCAAGGATGATCGAGCGCGGAGCGCCGCACCTGATTCGTTCCGAGGAGCAGCTTGCGGCCTATACCAAAGCTCTTTACCGGCTGACCTCCGAGCCGCGTCCGACGCCGGCCCAGGTGGAAGCCATCGAGCTCCTCACCTTGCTGATTGAGCGCTATGAAGAGGAGCATTATGCGCTCCCGCAGTCCGCTCCCGCCGATGTGCTGCGGTTTCTGCTCGACCAGCACGGCTTGAAGCAGCGCGATCTTGCCGCGGAGTTGGGCGGCGAAAGCGTTGTCTCCGAGGTGCTCTCCGGAAAACGCAAGCTGAATACAGCACACATCGAGCAACTCAGTAAGCGCTTTCACGTCTCGCCCGCTGTATTTTTTCCCAATGCATAACGTCTGTGCCTGTAGAATGCCGGAAGCGCACCGATGAGTACAAGCAATGACCTATTTCGATCAAGTTTCTGAAGCAGCGGCATTCTTGCGGGCGATGTTTGGCCCCTTCAACCCTCGTGTCGGCATCGTTCTTGGCTCGGGCCTGGGCGCGGTGGCCGAGGCAGTCGCCGAGCCGGTCGTAGTTCCCTATGCGGAGATTCCGCACTTCCCGCGCTCCACCGTCGAAGGCCATTCGGGCCGTCTCGTCGCGGGACTCTTCGGCGGGATCCCGATTGCCATGATGCAGGGCCGCGTGCATTTCTATGAGGGCTACACGCCGCACCAGGTAACCTTTCCGATGCGCGTGCTGGGCGCGCTGGGCGTGGAGGCCGTTGTGCTTACCAACGCCGCCGGCGGCATTGCCGAAGGCTACCAGCAAGGCGAGATTGTGGCCCTCAGCGACCACATAAACCTGATGGGCTGGAACCCACTTGTTGGACCCAATGAGCCGCGCTTTGCCGCGCACTCCGCCGCCGCGCCGCACTTTCCGCCCGCCGGCCTTCGCTTTACAGACATGACCGAGGCCTACTCCAAACGCCTGCGCGCGCTGGCGAAGGAGGCCGCAGCCGATGAGGGGTTCACGCTTGACGAGGGCGTTTACCTGGCCGTGAGCGGACCAACCTTTGAGACACCGGCCGAAATTCGCGCCTTTCGCGCGCTGGGCGCAACGCTGGTGGGCATGTCTACCGTTCCTGAAACCATCGTCGCCCGCCACATGGGCATTGAAGTCCTGGGCCTCAGTTGCGTGACCAACCTGGCCGCGGGCCTAAGCTCTACGCTGCTCAGCCATGAGGAGGTCTTCGAGACAGGCCGCCAGGTGGAGCAGCGGTTGGCCGAGTTCCTGGAGCGGCTGGCGCCCAAAATTGTGGCGCACGGCGAGGCCACACACTTAGGTCAAAAGCCAATCTAAAGTCATGGCCGATGCAACGGCAACCCGGCTTTGCGCACCATACTTTATTGGAGATTGATGTGGGCGCGCCGTTTTGCGGGTACCATGAAAGTGTGACCACAAAGGCCATCGCGACGATCAAGCG
This sequence comes from Occallatibacter sp., assembly GCA_050014335.1. Lineage (GTDB taxonomy): Bacteria > Acidobacteriota > Terriglobia > Terriglobales > Acidobacteriaceae > Telmatobacter. The sequence goes on from JBEKDN010000195.1 coordinate 4,868, forward strand.
GAAGACGGCTGTGTGGCTGCAGCAGGGCATCACACCACGGCGACTAGCTGTGACGCTGGCGCTCGGCTTCGCCATCGGCTGCATACCGGTGGTTGGCATTCCCACCTTTGTTTGCGCGGGCCTGGCTGTGGCCCTGGGGCTGAATCTGCCCGCCATTCAAGCCGCCAACTACGCCGCCATGCCTCTGCAACTAGCGCTGATTGTGCCGTTTGTGCGGCTGGGCGGGCGGCTGCACACCTTTGCGCCCAGGCCCGCGCTAGACCCCCACACGCTGCTTCATACTTCGCCGGTGGCAACGGTTGCGACGATGGGCGCTCTGGCCGCTCAGGCACTTCTGGCATGGGTGCTGGTTGCTATCCCGGCCGTGGCTCTGATGACCGCGGTACTGACCCTGCTGCTGCGGCGGATTCCGGCAGTGGCCGCGGGCGAGAGGACAAATGAAGAAGTCTGATAGCTGAAAGCAAATTGCATTTACTTGCCCGCAAAAGGATCGGCCACCGGTTTGGCGCTCTCCAACCATGCGGTATAGATCATGTCACGCAACATGCTGGCGCCGGCAGCCAGCCTCATGGCGGTAAACTGACGCGACTCAGCCGACCCAGCGCCCACGAACCCTCCAGCCTTGTCCAGTTGATAGACCCTTTCCACATAGGTCTTGGAGTGGCGCAGGTACGCAACATACGCGTCGAAGATGTCGCCCTCAATCGCCTTTGCCGGCGTCATTTTGGCGCGCACCTCGGGCTCGCGCAGGTTGGCGTCCACAAACGGTCCTTCAAACTGCCAATGAATCTTGTGCTCAGTCGTGTAGCCATGTGGATTCGGCCCCACCCAGCCGTTGTACTGGATGCTGGTGTGCAGCGGCTGCGAGCCGTCGCCCACATAATGCCCCAGCCAGCCGGCGTAAAAAATGATCGCCTGCTCAACGGGGCGCGTCTCTTCGTGATGAGCGGTAAGGTAGCGATACTGGCGCAGCGCCGCTTTCAGCCGCTCCCAAACTTCCGTGGTCTGCCAGGGTTGCAGGCCGATCTTTTCCGGCCGCTCGCCGGCGGCATAGACCCGGGCCTCAAAATCCAATCGCCGATGCGGCAGCGGACCAAGCGCGTCGGCCGTCTCCAGGTCGATGAAGTGCTCAGGCGCCTGCGCAGCCACCAGCTCCGGTTCGGCAGGCGAGCGCCAGCGATCCGGCTCGGGGCCCAGATACTCGATCTCGGCGACGGCATCAGGCGAGCGCAGAAACGCGGGCACATCGGTAGGCAGCGAGCTGGCCGCAAGCCGGTTCACCAACCGATGACCGCCATTACCCCAGGCGCGGGCCGCCGGCGGCTGAACCAGCACGCTAGCGAACCCAGCCGCGGCCAGAATTGACAAAAGCAAACGGGCGGACTTAGACAAAGAGAGCATGAGGCCAGTATAGGTCCGACGCGGAGAGCACAGCTTGAAAGCCTGAAACGCCGCCTCAGCTCTCATCCGTAAATATCGCTTCGATGGTCGTCCCAAAGAGCCGTGCCAGTTTGAAGGCCAGCGGCAAGCTGGGATCGTACTTGCCGGTCTCGATGGCATTGACCGACTGGCGCGAGACCTCAAGCCGCTCGGCCAGGTCGGCCTGCGACCACTCCCGTTCAGCGCGCAGCACACGCAGGCGGTTCTTCATTTGTACCTCGCCATCACAAGAGGAGACGAGATTCCCCAGAAGAAACAGTAGAGCGGAAAAATCAGGATCGATCCCAGATGCGGAACCTGGACAAAGTTCTCCAAAAAGCCCCAGATGGTGGTTGCAGCCAGTGTCGCTCCAGTGGCCCAGAGCATCGATTGAACAAAGATCGTGCGCTGAAAATCGTCCTTCTCTTCCGCCAGATAAAAACCGAAAACGGCCAGCATTCCAATAACGGGCAGGGCCGGCAGCACGGCAAGCGCGTACGCCAGTATGCCCGTTGGCCTGTTGTGGACAAAAGTCCAAACGGAAACGACGATGCACAGGACATAAGCGAGCATTGTGATGAGAAAACGACGCAGGTAGCGCCGGCCGGCGGGATTCTTTAGTGAGCAAATCATGTTTAGTCTCCTTTACCTTAAGACAATGTTACTTTACATCTAAACTCAAGGCATGTCAAGTGTCATTGACATGCCTTTCGAGAATTATGGTTATGAAGGACCGACAGAGTAGCCGCACGCCCTCACTTTCTTTGCTTAGCGCATCACCGGGGCGGGGTTTTCGGTTGTCTCCGGCACATCGTCCTTGTTCCGGGTGCTGTAATTGCCGCCGAAGATATCCCAAATCAGATTGACTTGAGCGTCGATATAAAGCGTCTGCACGAGGTCCAGGGCCTTGGGCTCCGGCCAACCAAGCAGCGTGGCGAGGTCGGTGAGGCTGGCCTTTCCAACGGCTTGCTGCTTGTCGTCGCCATTCAGATTTGCGCCGATGGTGGCCACCTCAATGCAGCCGCGATAGCCGCCACAGCGGATCTTTGAGACCTCAGCCCCCAT
>JBEKDN010000196.1:0-7249 GCA_050014335.1 Occallatibacter sp.
CTCAGCTTAGCGACATACGCCGCGCCGCTCTTGCTGGAACCGCGGAGTGGCTTTGCCACCGCTTTGGCTATGACGTGCCCGCGTGGACTGAAGAGCCAGAATTCTTTCTTAAAAGTGAGCGGAACTGGTTTGAGGAGTTTGATACCTCCGATGAGGACGGTGTCGCTTTCAAAGAGGTGTTCAATCCGGAATTTATTGCCAAGTACCGGGGGGACTACTTGGCGGGATCCGCCCCTGAGTTCACACGACGAAACTTACTATTCCCAGTGCGAGGGCTAATTCGGATTTAGGCACTTTGGCAAAAAGAATCATTCCCCGACCTCAACAGTCCGTCCATCTGAGGGCCTTCGCCAACAGTGTGGAGTCGATAGCGAAGAAGGAAGCCACCACAATGGCTTCGGAAGGCGGACAGGGGATCCAGATTATTTCCCGGCAGATGATTTAGAAAGATCTGCGGAAGGATATAGTAAGACTTGCCAATTTCGTCGATCCGCCAGACCCCATGCATCCGCTTTCGTAGTGCCTCGGACAGACTTTGTTCAAGGAATACAATCCGGGGGCAACTATGGGGGCAACTGCAAAGTATTAGATCTTATAAGCCAATATTTTTCAGTAACTTATGACTTCTAGTTGGTAGCGTCTCTGGCCACCACTTCTTAGTTCAAGGATGTCCGCCGGCATCCAACTGGCTCGGAAACCGCTGATAAATAGGTAAGTTCATCCAATCACTTCTTGGCGGAGTAGTAGACGGTCTTCCTGATAGCGCCTCAAGAAGTAGTCGATGGTCTCAACGCGCAGGCGAATGGAGTGAGTTGGACAGTTCTCGTCCATATCTCTGAAGGAAAAGAAGGGCGTTCCAGAGCGTTCGACGATTTGTTCGACGGCGCTGTAGATGGGGGCGTCGTGGCCGCACTTGAAGTTGGAGAACTCGACCGCAACCAGGTTGGGATGACGAGCCGTGAACTTGGCCGCCCAGAGCTTGTGATTGGAGCTGGCCGAAGAGGCCGTCTTCCATACGTCGGAGATATCCAATGCGTGACGAATAACGCCGGAGCGGACCTCCTCGCCGAAGAGGCGTTCCAGCAGGTCTTCGTCCACGGGCAGGGTACTCTGCGAAAAAATGGGGTAGCCCAGCTTCTGGAGTTGCGCCATGACCCCATGGTTAATTCCCGGGTCGTGATGATAGGGACGGCCCAGCATCACGATTCCCAATCGGCCTTCGGTCTCCAATCGATCGAGAATCTCGCGGGCCTGGCGACGAAGGCTGGATTCGTACCGCTCCTGCTCGCGAAAGGCAATGGCGACGGCGCGATCATTTTCCTGCTTGCCGAGGCCCAGGAGTGGTCCCCAGGCCTGCCACATTTGACGCGCGAAAAGCTCACGATGGGAGAGGTTGACCAGCGGGTGAATGTACTGGATGCCTCGCTCGGCGAGAAGGTCGGACTCTTTGGTGAAGGCGGCTTCGACCGTTTCCGGCGTTACCGATGCCGTGGGGCAACCGTTGTTGGCTCGTGTGTCGAACAGAGGCGAGGCCAGAACATCGAACATGGGAAAGAAAATTGCGTGGAGTGGCTGGCGGGGATGCTGCTTGAAGAGCAGGTTGTGGAAGTGAGCGATGGCGATCTTCGAGGGGAAGCAGGGATCGATCGAACCGCGACTGGAGCCGGTCCGATACATCTCGCCGGTCGTGACGTCCGAGTAGACGATGTTCTCCGCGCGTACGCCGAGGCTCTCCAGATAGGTGCTGAACAGCGGAGCGTACGAATACATGCTGAGGACGCGCGGAATTCCGATTCGCAGCAGAGGGCGGTGTTTGGCAAACTCCAATCGACTGCGAGCGGCGGCGCTCCATGCACGCGCAGGAAGTTGATCGGCGACAATGTCCGGGTGACGCGATCGCCAGACCTCGCTGGCTGCCCTCTCGACCAGGTTGGGATGCGCGGCGCGCGTGGCATCCAGATGAGCCTGAATGCTGCGGACCGATTGCACATCGTTCACCGCGCCTTTCTCGCAACTGGCAAGAATGATGCGCCGACTGCCAGGCTCCAGTGCGGTCGCTGCCGAGACAGTATCTGTTTCGGCATCGTCAGGGGCAGCGATTCGCACGTCGAGAAAGGTGCGAAGGCAGGCGTTTGTGCAAAAGTGGCATCGGGTCCCTTCATTGCATGTAGTGGTGGTACGAATGCGGCTCGCGGCATCAATACCGATAAAGGTGGTGACTCGTCCAAGTTGCCATAGGCGGATGGCCTCGAGACCCGCACCGATGGCACCCGCTTCGCCGCAGTGCGGGTGAACCACGATCTCCGGCTCAATACCGGTAAAGCCAAACCCGGCACGCAGAAAATCTACCTCCGCCTTGACGGCGGCCAAATTGTATTGCGTCCCCCCTTGTAGGACAAAGCGCGAGCCCAGCGCTGCGAGATTGGGAGCTTTGGCAACGTGCAAAAAGACGTTGCGCGGAAGCACCGTTGCCAGACCGGCCAGAATTTCATCGGCGCGCCAACCCTGACGCTGGAAGTTGACGATGTCCGATTGCAGAAAGACTGCACAACCGTAACCGAAGGTCGGCATCGCGCGAGCGGCAAAAGCCGTCTCGGCGTAGCGTTCTACGGGAATGCCGAGACTCTCCGCGGTGGCTTGCAGGAAGTAACCATTGCCGGCAGAACATTGCGCATTGAGCCGGAAATCGCGGACGCGCCCCTGCCGCATCAGGATCAGCTTGATATCCTGCCCACCGACATCGACGACCACGTGCGGATCCTCGACAACGCGCAATGCCGACGCGGCGTGGGCCACGGTTTCGGCCAGTGCCACGTCGGCAGAGAATGCCTGGTGCAGAATCTCCTTGGCGTAGCCGGTGGTTCCCACGCCGAGAATCTTCAGGCTGGCGCCGGAGTCCACCTCCACCTGCCGGCACAGGCAGTCAAGAACCTCGATGGCGTCGGCGATTGGGTTGCCCCCCGAAAGGCGATAGGCTTTGACCAGTACCTCTCCGGTTGGCGAGAGGAGCACTGCCTTGGTGGACGTAGAACCGCCATCGAGACCGACAAAAGCCTCAACCTGCTGGCCGCGCTCAAATGTGGCGGGTATAAATTGGGCAGGCTGATAGCGGGCCTTGAAGGCCTCCAACTCCTCTGGAGAAGCGCATAGGCCGGAGCTTGCGGAGGCGCTCTTTCGCTCGTGGCTTCTGACCTCCAGCGATCGTTCAAGAGCAATGCGGCCAAGGTAACGACCGGTTTCCCCGGCTTCGCCAAGTCCGAACTCAATCGCGCCCAGCGCCGCAAAGTACAGTGCATCGGCCGGTGCCTGAATCAGATCCTCGGCCGACTTGCCGGGGGGCAGATCGACGCCACGCTCCTTCCACAGCAAGGGAATGTTGTGCTGCCACGCCTCACGCATTCCACGCAGAAAGGCGTTCGGGCCGCCAAGCAGAAGGACATGTGGCAGAAGCGTATGGCCGCGCGAGAGCACGGTGAGATTTTGCAGCACGATGGCATCGAAAAGCGAGGCCATCAACTCCTCGGGTGGAAGGCCCTGCTTCTGGAGACCGTTGATGTCGGTCTCGGCAAAGACGCCGCATTTGCCCGCCACAGGATGGATGCGCACGCCGCGATAGGCCAGATGCGGCAGGCGATCCGCGGGAATCCTCAGCTTGGCCTGAATCTTGTCGATGACCGCGCCGGTACCTCCGGCGCACTTGTCGTTCATGGAGGCGATTTTGTGGCGACGGCCACTGCCGCTCTCCGTTTTGAAAAGAATGATCTTGGCGTCCTGGCCGCCGAGTTCGATGACTGAGTGAACTTCGGGATGCAGCTTCTCGACGGCCAAGGCGACGGCATTCACCTCCTGCACGAAGCGCGCCCCGATCAATTCTGCGAGCGCGGAGCCTCCGGAGCCGGTGATGAAGATGCGACAATTGCCGGGAGTAATGCCGACTTCGCTCTCAATGCGCAGCAGAAAATCGCACAGCATCTCCGGCTGGCGCGTGTCGTGGCGGCGATAGTCGCGCCAGAGGACGGGCCCGCCGTCGCCAGCGACCACAACCGCCTTGACCGTTGTGGAACCGACGTCCACACCGACGAAGAAGAGAACTTCGCCCGAAGAATGGAGGATCGTCACTTAATGCTCTCTGGGCAGATGAGACAGCGGGTTCGCCCATCGATGAGGTCGCCTACGTGGAGGACGAAGTTGGCGGCCGTCCCGGCGATGCCGCGGCGGCGCGGAATCGGATAAAAAGGACTGCGCAGCGGCCGATGACTGGCGGCATAGTCCTTGATCTCGGCGAGCGATTTGCCGGTGGAAGAAAGCGCAGCATCGAACTCCGCTCGTGCTTTGACGCGGGCCTCGCCCAAGGCCATCTGCACGCGGCTATGGGCATTAAGCTCGCCCTCGCCCGAGGTCTCAACCGGCAAAAAGATCATCTCGGGAAAGCGATTGACCACAGCCGACTGCACTCCGTCGGACTGTGAGGAGGGCATGCAGCCAAACGGCTTGAGCGCCAGCACCATATGACAGAGCCCGCGGGTGGTGTAGTAGACGTTCTTGGCCACCTCGAGATGACCTTCTCCGCCGCGCGCCAGGGTGTGATAAAAGGGGTGGGCGAGTCGCGCCAGTTCGCGCTGGGACAGAAGTCGCGGCGTAATTCCGCCCAGGTGGGTTGCGGTTCGCGCATACTGAAAGCCCCATAGCGCTTCACTCAGGTGCAGGAGCAACCACTTGCGGCGATACTTCCACACGTTGGCAAAATGCTTGCGCAATTGCCACCAGCGAGCCTCAGGAAAGGGTTTGTCGAGGCCTTTTTTCGTCTCCATGCCGATGCGGGCCTGATGCAGCAGATAGCCAATCCAGCCGCCGATCGAATCCACATGCACTTGCGCTCCTTCGCCCTCGAGGAAGCGGAACATGTTGAAGTTTCCGTCGCCCTCAGTGAGCTGCGCCCAGAACTCGCCGACGATCTTGACCACCGGTTTGACGCGGGTGTGATCGACCTCCACCCCGTTCAGACGCCGGCGCACGCGCCGCATCTGGTCGGCAAACTCCGCACTGTAGAGATGATCCCGAATCTTGCCGCAGTTGTTGAGTAATCCTTGCAGCTTCGGGATGCGGCGCAACGGCGCAGCAAGCCATCGCGGCGCGCGTTCCAGAATTTCAAATCGCTGCCGGGTCTCAAGGAAGTGGCTCAACTGATCGACGGCATCGGAGATTGCTTGATCAGAACTTCCGGCAACGACTTCGAAGGGACGGATGCGATAGCTAAGGTCGTTGAGGACATCACCCAGATTCAGCATGTTGAGCGCGCCAAGATTGAAGTCCGGTGTGAAATTCAATCCTGGATTGTCTGCCGCAGCCTTGATGGCTTCTTCGGCCTGGTAGAGCACGATGCGGAATCGCTCATAGCCTGCGTTTTGTAGCGCGAGTCGATATTCCGACTCGTACATTCCGAAGCGGCAGGGACCGCAGGAGCCGGCGGTGAAGAAGATGTACTCCTCCTCAATCTCACGGCGCGAATAGCCCTGATCTTCCAGCGAGCGCAAAAACTTGATGAGGTTTCCGATCGTGAAATAGGTAGGATTGCACTGGCCGTTATTGCCAAACTCGCGGCCAAAGGTGAAGGCTTCGACGTCGGGAGTGGGTAATATCTGGCACCGATACCCGCTGGCGCGCAAAATGGCTTCGATGAAGCGCTCATGCTTCCAGGTGAAGCCGCCGAAGAGAACCGTGACCCGGTTTCGTTCCTCGGCGGTAAAAGGTCGCTCCATAGGACGGCGATAGTGTCCGGTTGGGGGAAGCGGCGCGGAGAGATCGACCAACCGCCGCGGCTCCGACGAGGCGCACGCAACGATCTCTTCGAGCGAAGAGGTCGCCAAGCACGCAGTATTGCAATGGAGTCCCATGGACGGAGTGCCTGTCAACTGTGAAAGAATCCGAATACAGTGTCCTCGCGAAGACGCAGGATGCCTGTCTATTCAGTGTAATGCACCCTTCTGTTCATTCATCCATACCAAAAGGGAAGCGGGAGTAAAGCGGCACAATGGCAACAGCGGATTACTGGGCCATCGAAGACTATACCTATCGCCGCTGTTCGCGGCCGGCGCAGGAGTTTGGCTACGCGGTCTCGCTGCACAACCACTCGCAGCACTCCATTGAGAACATGGCTTTTCTCAACGAGGTGGTGAAGCTACGCTTCATGCGGCCCCTTCGCGGCCTTTTACAGGCGTCCTTCGGATTACGTTCCATCGCCGATCTGAACTATGCCGACATCTTCTACCGCTCCCCACTTTCGGTCGAGGATGTATTTCTGACCGAGACCGCCAGTTCCACAATGCTTGGCTTTAGTGGCGTCCACCTGGGGATTACCGACCACGACGATGTATCGGGAAGCGTCGAGCTACAGCGCGAGCACCCTGAAGCGGCGCGTCGCAATCCCTTGGGCGAAGAGATTTCCATCTATTTCGACGACTATCTCTTTCATTTGGGGGTCACTGAAATGCCTGCCGCGGGGGTTGAGCAACTCCACTCCGACCTTCAACTGGCGGCCCGGGAGCGTCGTCTGGATGACCTATTCGAGATACTACGCGGCAGCGGCTGTCTTGTGGTCTTTAACCATCCACTGGTTCCCTGGGGTAAAGACCCAGGCCGCAAAATTCCCGCTGAGGAGCTATTGAGTCGCTACGGCTGGGCGATTCACGCGCTGGAATACAACGGCATGCGCAGCCAGAAGGAGAACGACCGCGTGGTGGAGTTGGCAAAGTACTCGGGTAAGCCAGTTGTCGGCGGCGGAGACAGCCATCTGCTGTTGGCCAGTTCGGTGCTCTCATTGTCACAAGCCGCGAGCTATCGGGAGTTCGCCGAGGAGGTCAAAGAGGGTCGTGCCGTCTCACTGATCCTACCGACATTCTTTGCGCCGGTGAACTGGAAGATATTTCTGCGTGTCCTCTATTTCATCGGTCATTACCGGCGCATCGGCCACTTCCGCGGGCAGCCGGTCGGTGAATTGCTGAGTGGACGAACCGTGCTGCTGGATCCGGTAGGACTCGCCTCGCGTGGATTCTTGAGCGCAACATCGGCGTTAGGGTTGATACGTTGAAGTTCAAAATACTCACTTCAGATTGCTGCGCCAGCGATCTTGCGGTCTGTACCGCGCAGGACCTCCGCGATCCGTTCGCGCGCATCCATGGTGCCGCGCAGACTGACGTAGAGACGGGTCTGTAGTTTAGCCATATCTCTTTGTTCGGTGTCGGCGACAGAA
>JBEKDN010000197.1:0-7232 GCA_050014335.1 Occallatibacter sp.
CAAAAAGTGGGCAAAATGGGCGGTTTGCAGTTACTATTTAATTAACAGTGCTAAAAGGCAAGCTGTTGATAGTGGGCTTGTTACCGGAAATTTCAGGATTAAAAACGGGCTCCACAGGGTAGGGGGGGTGGGGGGTACCGAGTTTTTTTCGCGAAGAAACAACGAATCTGGGTGGAGGAAACGGGTGTGGTTGGCGGGATGTGACCTGCCAGACCGCGGGTTGAAAACGAGTTTTTGGTCATGGCTGGATCATCCTTCCCTATTTATAGGATCTACCAACGGGCGGTAATTATCCGCAAAAATCCGCCATAAAAATGGGGCGCGCTAAAAGGAGAGAGGCAGCGGGCGAGCGAGATAGCGGGTTAGCGAGTTAGCAAGTCAGCAATTGCAGCGCATCGGGTTAGCAGGAGGCCACCTCTCGACTGGCAGGGTTTCCGGGCAGGTTTGTGACAGGATTGCGAAGGCCCCCGTGTTTTTAAATGCGATTGCCCGGATAAGGCACTCACGGACCTTGTCTGGAAGCAACTCGATTTGGGTATTGAATTTTGGCGATTCGGTAATACCGATGCTTCCGCCTCAATGCCCCGGATCAACCTTGTGTTCGATCCACCCCAGAGCCTTGGCCTGCCAATCGGGATGCGCCGCGGCATTGATGTAGCGCTCGAAGGAGTAAATCCCCGACTGTTTGGCCAGCCGCTCAAACTGCATGGTTACCGCGGCCGACTCCAGAACGACGCAACTGCGCTCCATCCCCGCCGCCTTGAAGAGCCCTTGCCCCTCCACCATCACAGCCTGCGCATCTGGCTGAACTCCGCCGGGCCGCAGCGTGCGCATGTCGATGAGCACTCCGAAAGTCTTGGGCGCGCCAATCAGAATAGTTCGCGCTTCATTGCGCCAGCGCTTCATTTCATCCAGGCTGATGGTATCTCCAAACGTGAGTCGAAATCCGAATTTTTCTTTAGCGATTTTATACACAGCGGTCCCCGATTCTGAAAACTAAAGTCAACATCGCATTCTCCCGGCAGCAAAACTGCCGGATACAGATCTATTCCGTGGGTAGGTTTTTCAATTCGGGGCTATGGGATTATTTTGGGAAAGCCGCGACCTGCCGCCTCGATGTTTGCTGGCGTTGACCACCGAGCGGGCCTCGCGATAAGCCTCGCGGCTGCGTTCGGCTTCGCGCTTATCCCGCCCGATGCGGAAGTAAAGCTGGTTGGGGCTGTCTCTGCGATCAGACGCTCCACCGCTTCAGAGTGCTATAGTGACTGGGATGAAAAGCCCGTTAAGTAATTTGGAGAAACTAGACACGGCCAGATTTTATTATTTGCTCTTCTTTTTGTCGGGATTTCCGGCGCTTCTCTACCAAATAGTATGGCAGCGCGCGCTCTTCACTTTATATGGAGTCAACATTGAATCGGTAACCATGATTGTTACCGTTTTTATGCTGGGTCTGGGACTGGGCAGCCTAGCCGGCGGCTGGCTTTCGACTCGAAAGGGGCTGAGCCAATTAGTCGTCTTCGGTCTTATCGAATTCTCGGTAGGCAGCTTTGGCGCTTTTTCCCTCTGGATGTTTCATCGCGTTGGCACCTTCACCGCCGGCGCCTCAACGATCACAACTGGCCTGATTTCATTTGCGCTCTTGCTCATTCCCACCATGCTGATGGGGAGTACGCTGCCGCTTTTAGTGGAGCATTTCGTTCGCCGGTCAGGGAATATTGGGGAATCGGTTGGCATTCTCTATTCGGTAAATACCTTGGGTTCGGCCGCGGCCTGTTTTGCCGCTGCTTTACTGCTCATGCGGCTGCTCGGTGAAGCGGGGACGGTAAGAATCGCGGTCTGCTTCAACTTATTTGTCGGCGCTACGGCATTGTTTCTTCAGACAAGAGATTCCGCTCCGCCATTGCGGCAACCAGAGTGTGAATCTCGAAGGCCGCAGGAGACCATTCCACTGTGGTTGGGAATGCTCTTGGCCGGCATCACTGGATTTATCGCGCTGGCCTACGAAATCGTCTGGTTCCGCATCTTTTCTTTTGCGTCTGGAGGGTTGGCTCCAAATTTTGCATTTCTGCTTGCCTTCTATCTGCTGGGGATTGCCTACGGTTCATTGGCAGTGCGCGACGCCTGCCTTCAGAAACTTGGCAATGACCTTCGCGGCACGCTTGCCGGCTGCTCCAATGTCGTCATGCTGGGAACGATCATAGCCTTTCTCGTTGGACCCGTATTCGCGTTCTGGCTAGTACATTTTGAAAGTGCAAGATATATCCTCGTATTCGCCGCGGCGGCGCTGTTGGGAGCAGCTTTTCCTCTGCTCGGCCACGCCGCCATCAATCCCGCGCAAAACTCGGGCAAATCCATCAGCTTTCTTTATGTCAGCAATATTGCGGGTTCAACCCTCGGGAGTTTTATAGTGGGTTTTGTGGTACTGGATTATTGGTCCACGCGCGCCACCTCTCTGCTGCTGCTTGGCTTGGGTTTCCTGGCCGCTTGCATTCTTGCGGTCCTCGCGGGAGCAAAAGCTTCAAAGCGCAACTTGTTCGCGGGTAGCGCTATCTGCTTGGCCCTTGCTCTGGCTTCAGGTCCGCTTTATTCCAGCATTTACGAACGGTTGCTCTTCAAAACCACTTACAACAGCAGCATGAAGTTCTCTGAAGAGGTGGAGAACCGCAGCGGCGTGATTGGTGTTTATCGATCCACCGCCGACTTCGGTTATCCGACCCGGATGGTGTACAGCGGCGGCGCCTACGACGGTCAGATCAACATCGACATGATGCACGATTCCAACCTGCTCTTTCGTGCCTTCGCAATCTGTGGTCTTCACCCCAAGCCGAAAAACGTGTTGATTATCGGCCTCGCCACCGGAGCCTGGGCGCAAGTGGTTGCAAATGATCCGGAGGCGGAGCGGATCACCATTGTTGAAATCAACCCAGGATTTCTCTCGCTTATCCAGAAATATCCAGAAGTTGAGAGCCTGCTGAGCAATCCCAAGGTTCATATCATCACCGACGACGGACGGCGCTGGCTGCTGGGCCATCCAGATAACCGTTTTGATTTCATCCTGATGAATACTACATGGAACTTCCGTGCCAATGTCTCCAACCTGCTATCAAAGGAGTTCATGGGCTTGATGAAAGCCCATTTGAAGCAAGGCGGAATCGCATACTACAATACGACCTTTTCCGGCGAAGCTTTGGCCACAGGGGCGGCGGCGTTTCCGTACGCGCTGCGAATTCATAGTTTTCTGGCCGTCAGTGACAGTCCAATCACGCTCGATAAAAAACTCTGGAGAACGGCGCTGACCAGCTATCGGATTGACGGACGCCCGGTCTTCGATCTTGCCAAGCCCGATCAACGCGCGCAACTGGAAAAGGTTGTGGATCTGGCCGGCACACTGGACATTCCCGGCAGCCAACTCGAATCACGCGCCAGCCTGTTGCGCCGCTTCAACGGCGTTCGGCTGATCACAGACGACAATATGGGAACGGAATGGACGACCCAGGATGGTGGCCCTGGGTCGTCCAGCAAGAGCGTTTACTAAACGGCCTGTACCGGGGACAAATCCGCCGCTCATCGCCCGCCGCGGTGTTTGCTGGCGTTGACCGCCGAGCGGGCCTCGCGGTCGGCCTCGCGGCTGCGTTCGGTTTCGCGTTTATCCCAGTCCTGCTTGCCTTTGGCCACGGCCAGTTCGCACTTCACCCTCCCATTGCGGAAGTAAAGCCGGGTGGGGATGAGCGTGTGGCCCTTGATCTGCGTCTTCGATAGTAGCTTGCGAACTTCCTCGCGATGCAAGAGCAGCTTGCGGGTGCGGGTCTCGTCGTGGTTGGAAATATTTCCGTGGGAATAAGGACCGATATGAAGATTCAGCAGAAACGCCTCGCCGTTCTGAATCAGCCCGTAGGCGTCGCGCAGGTTGGCTTTGCCCTCGCGGATCGATTTCACTTCGGTCCCGCGCAGGCTGACGCCGGCCTCGAATTTCTCCAGCAGGAAATAATTATGCCCAGCCATGCGGTTGTGCGCCGCGTCGCGCTGGCCGCTGGCCACGGGATCGCGCGGCTTGGCCTGTTTGGGCGCTCCTGGAGCGGCTTGGGGAACAATCACGTGGCTGGATTGGCGGGCCATTCGACGTCCTCCTCGAATCTCAATCGTAGCATTGACGCTGCTCTCAGACAGCAGCCAGCGGGGCTTTGCTAAAATGGAGCAGCGTTGGATGGAAATTATTACCCATAGGAATTGCAATAGAAATTGCGTCTCGGGCGGCCAAGGCAGCCCGCAAGGCCCCCTTGAGCATTACCGGCCGGCAAAGACGCTTGGGAGTTCGATGAACCGCCGCGTTGATGCACAGACAGCCTGCAAGACCGTCCTCTCCGGAGCAGCATTTTGGATTGCGCTATTTGCCGTTTTGGCCGTCTTCGGCCTGTTCAGCGCCTCACTGCGCGCTGAATCCGCCGGCACATACTATAAGCGCGGCCAGGCCGCCGAGGCGCGCCAGGATTACGACGCCGCCTTCGACAATTACCAGAAGGCAAATCAGAAGGACGGCAAAGACCTGCGCTTCCGCACCGCGCTCTACCGCGTGCGCACCACGGCTTCTTCCGCCCACGTGACCAAGGGCTACAAGCTGCTGGCCGCCGGCAACGACGAGGAAGCGCTGGCCGAGTTCCTTCACGCCGCCGAGATCGATCCCAGCAATGAAGCCGCGGAGCAGGCGGTTGCCAAGGTGCGCAAGAAAAATGGCGAAGCCGCGCCAGCTTCCGACATGCTCAGCCCGGAAGCCACAACTATGCAGCAGGATGTCGATTCGATGGGCTCTCCGGCCGAGCTTCATCCGGTCTCCAGTGAGCCCGTCACTCTGCACATGACCGAAGACACCAAGGTGATTTACGAGGCCGTGGCCAAGGCTGCCGGCGTCAATGTTCTCTTCGATCCCGACCTCACCTCCAAGCGCGTTACGGTGGACTTGAACAGCGTTTCTCTGCTCGACGCCTTGCGGATTGTGGGCACCATTTCCAATACTTTCTGGCGCCCAGTCACGGAAAACACGATCTTTGTAGCCACCAACACCCGCGCCAAGCGCACAGAACTCGATGAGCAGGCGGTGCAGACCTTCTATCTCTCCAATGCCTGGCAGCCCAACGATCTTACCGACGTGCAAACGGCCATCCGCAACGTGCTTACCAACGTCAAGGCCTTTGGGGTGGCCAGCCAGAACGCCATCGTGATTCGCGGCACGCCCGACGAGCTTCTGCTGGCGCAAAAGCTGATCAACGACCTGGACAAGGCACGGCCCGAGGTGGTCGTTGACGTCGCGATCCTCGAGGTCAGCAAGAATTGGGAGCGCACCCTCGGCATTGCCTGGCCCACCAATTACGGAATCGCATTGCAGGCGCCCGGAACCAGCAATTCAAACACGACGACAACCACCACAACTACCACAACCGCCCCTTCCACCAGCGGCCCATCGCTCTACGATCTGGCCCACCTCAAGGCCACGGATTTTGCCGTCACCGTTGGTTCGGCCACGGCCAATCTGCTGCTGACCGATTCCAATACCAAGATCTTGCAGAATCCCCGCCTCCGCGCCACCGATGGGCAGAAGCAAACCATGAAGATCGGCTCCAAGATCCCCATCGCCACTGGCTCTTATCAATCCAGCGCGGCTGTCTCGGCAGTCAGCGGCCTGGTCAATACGCAATTCCAGTACACCGATGTGGGCGTGAATATTGAGATGACGCCTACAGTTCACTTCGACCGCGACGTGACGCTGAAGATGAAAATCGAAGTGACCTCGCAAAGCGGTTCGGTAACCATCAGCGGCGTCACGGAGCCCATCCTGAGCCAGCGCGTCGTGGACCAGGTCATTCGCCTGCGCGAGGGCGAGGCAAGCATCCTCGGCGGCATCCAGGACAAGCAGGATCAGACCAGTTGGACTGGCATTCCTGGGCTGAGTTCTATTCCGATTCTGAAGTATCTCTTTGGCTCCAAAGATCACACCGTCAATGACGACGAACTGGTCTTTCTGGTGGTGCCGCACGTCGTCCGTTCGCAATCGATCGATCCCGTCAATCTGCGTGCCGTCGATACCGGCGAGGGTTCTTCCGTCGAGATTCGCCGCATACCGAGCGGAGTTCCGGAAGCGGTTCCAACTGCCAATCCGGTGCGTCCGAGTGCCAATACGCGGCCTGGCTTTGGTACGGTTCCCGGCCAAAGCGCCATGGGAGCGGCTCCGGCTGCGCTAGCGCAAATTGACCAGATGGGGAAGATGACTGGAAACTCCGCGGTGGCGGCATTGTCGCCCCCCCCGCCTTCTTCCGGCGTTACGATGTCTCTGATTGCGCCGGGGGGCGCCGTAACTACCGGCGCTAATTTCAGCGTGCCAATTTTCTTGAACGGAGGCACTGACATCTCGACCGTTCCCTTGCAGATTCACTATGACCCAACCAAGCTTTCTTTGGTCAACGTGGATAACGGAGGCTTTCTGGGCCAGGATGGGCAGGCGCAGGAGCTTTCGCATCGCGAAGATAGCCCGGGCCACATCCTGATCAATGCCTCGCGCCATGGGGTAAGTGGAGTCAGCGGAAGCGGCGTGATCTGCATTCTCAGCTTCCAGGCCAAGGGCGCCGGTAAAAGCGACCTCGTCATCGACACGCCCAGAGTGACAAACAGCAAGCAGCAACTGGTGCCGGCCCAGGGCGCGCGAGTCAGCATCCAGGTGCAATAGATATGAATGCCGCTTCGCCAATCCGGACCGTTTCACCAGGGGAGCGCGGCCTCACGCTGGTCGAGTTGATGGTGACCATCACCATCCTCTCGATCCTGGCCATGGCCGTCTTTCCCATTGCGCGCTTCAGTGTCAAGCGCCAGAATGAACGGATTCTCCGCTACGATCTGTGGATGATGCGCGACGCCATTGACAAGTACAAGGACGCGGCCGACAAAGGGGCCTTTATGACCAAGGTCGATAGCCAGAACTATCCGCCCGATCTGGAGACTCTGGTTACCGGCGTGGACGTACAGACTAAAAAGGTGAAGTTCCTTCGCCACATCCCGGTCGATCCCATGACCGGCAATGCCGAGTGGGGATTACGCTCGATGCAGGACGATCCGAACTCGACCTCCTACGGCGGCCAAAGTGTCTTCGATGTCTATTCCAAGTCCACCGGAACAGCGCTGGATGGAACCAAATATGCGGACTGGTAGGGCAAAGATGGGCAGGATTCGCAAACAAGACGCGGGCT
>JBEKDN010000198.1:0-7210 GCA_050014335.1 Occallatibacter sp.
AAAACACCCCAACACCAAAGGTGGGGACCTTCGTAATGAGGCCACGTATTTCGCTACGGATATCGAAGCTGGGACTGATCTCGTAGGCAAAACCAGCGCCGTAGATCGCGCCCATCTGAGTCTGCTGCCTGGTGTCCTTGGTGGTGGTGCCTGAGTTGATGATGGGCAGAAAGATAAAGGATCCGCCTCCCGCTTCGACAAACGGATTGAACTTCTTGAAATTGAAGCTATGCACAAAGGCGCCTGATGCCTCCTGGGTGCGGGCCAAAACTTTAAGATCGAATGTGCCGAGCTGCACGTAATGGTAGTTGTTTTGGTAGGTAATGCCGTAGTTGGCTTCAATAGCGTTGGAGGGCGTAAGCATGAATCGGTAGCTGAGCAATGCTCCGTATGGCGTAGTCGAGTGCACCTGAACATCGTCTGCGGAGGCGATAAACGGTTTAATTAGGGCCGTTCCGCTAAGGCTGATGTCTTGACGGCTTTCCTGGGCGCGCCCCGCGGCCACGCACACGGCCAGCAGGAATGCAACTATGGCGATCTTCTTCATTCGGTTCTGATCCTCACGATTGCGCAACCGTCCGGCTGGCAACGAGCTTGTCGATTCCGGTCCTCCGGTTCACGCCGGGGTCCACTCTAAGCATTGTAACTGCCCGGAGTGGTCCGTGGCAGCAGCGCATCTCCTGAATCGATCTGCGGTTTAGACGCGCCGTAAGTAAAACCGGCGCTCGATGCCGTCGCAATGGATTCAAAAAACATTTCCCTGCCCAATTATTGCTCAACTCTGGCGAAGTTTTTTTTCAGCTTTGTCCAGAATTGCAGTTCTGTTGGCCGCCTCATCCCGCTCTCTCCACCTGATAGTAAAAAGGCGGACCCTGCTCCTTCGCCAGCGTCCTGACAGTTCGCAAAAATGCGCGGGCCGCGTAAGAGAGCGTCGCTTCGCGCCGGTAAACCAGCCGCAGAATCCGCTTCACATCCAATTCGTCCACATGCACTCGCACCAGGTCACCGCTTTGCAACTCCTGGGTCACGGTGAGGTGCGGCACGAGGGCTACGCCATTGCCCATTGCCACAAAGCGCTTGATGGCCTCGATCGTCGGCAGTTCGATGCCCATATTCAGTGGCGTCCGATACCGCTGAAAGGCCTCCAGCACCTTGCGGCGCAGCGGAGAAGCCACGTTGTGCGCAATAAAGGTCTCTTCACCCAGATCCGCGATAGAGACGCGTTTTGCCTTGGCAAGTAGATGACTGGGGCTCACAATCAGCGCCAGGCTGTCCGCATAAACCGCAATGGTGCGGAATTGCGCCGGGTCTGGCTTGAATGAAATCATTCCCAGCTCAAAGGTACGGAGATTCAATTCGTCGGGAATATGCGAGGCCAACATGCGGTGAACGGCAACGCTGATGTGGGGAAACTCGCGCCGGTAGCGGTCCATGGCCTGCAGCAAATACATGCACGTATATTCGTTCGCCGCCAGTTGCAGGCGGCCGCGCTCCAGGCTCTTCAACTCGCCTAGCGCACTTGAAGCTTCGCGGCGCAGCGCCAGCAGCCGCAGCGCATAGTCGTGCAGCAAAACTCCAGCCGCCGTCAGCGACCCATCCCGCGCCGCGCGGTCGAAGAGCGTCTCGCCCACGGCCGCCTCCAGCTTGCGAATCACCTGGCTCACCGCCGGCTGCGTTCGATGCAGACGCACCGCCGCTTTTGAGAAGCTGCGCTCCTCAGCCACGGCAAGAAAAGTCTCAAGTTGATGAAGTTCCATATCGGTTGTCCGTTCTCAGTCTTCAGTTGTCAGAAGTCCGCCGTGCGTCATCGGACACCCAAAGTATAACGAATACTAATCGCCATCAAAAGAATAATAACTTTGCCTTATGAGCCTCCGTGCGAGACACTAGCATCAATCGGTAGAAAACGCTCTTGCAGGCAGGCAAAAAATGATATCGGATCACGTTTATTTTTTTGATACCACGCTGCGCGACGGCGAACAATCCCCCGGCTGCAGCATGACCACGCAGGAAAAGCTCACCATGGCCCACGCTTTGGAAGATTTGGGCGTGGACATCATCGAGGCGGGCTTCGCCATGGCCTCGGAGGGCGACTTCGCGGCCATCGCCACCATTACGCAGGCCGTCCGCAAGCCGCGCATCGCGTCGCTGGCCCGCGCCAAAAAAGAAGACATCGAGATGGCCGCTCGCGCGCTGCAATTTGCCGAACGCGCCCGCATCCACGTCTTTCTGGCCTCCAGCGATCTGCACCTGGAATACAAGCTCAAGATCAGCCGCGCCGAGGCGCTGGATCTGACCGGCGAGTCGGTGCGGCTGGCCCGTACCCTCTGCGACGACGTCGAGTTCTCACCCGAGGATGCCACCCGCTCCGACCGCGACTTCCTCGTCGAAATGGTCCGCATCGCCGTTGAAGCCGGCGCAACCACCATCAACATGCCTGACACGGTTGGCTACACCACGCCAGAGGAGTATGGCCGCCTCTTCGCCGAAGTCCGCGAGCGCGTGCCTTCCGTCGATGAGCAGGGCATCATTCTCTCTTCGCACTGCCATGACGACCTCGGGCTGGCTGTCGCCAACTCGCTGTCCGCCATCCAGAACGGCGCACGCCAGGTCGAGTGCACCGTCAACGGCATCGGCGAGCGCGCCGGCAACGCCGCTCTTGAAGAAATCGCCGCCGCGCTTTATGTGCGCGCCGACCGCTTCGGCGTCTCCACCGGAATCAATCTCAGCCAGATCTACCCAGCCAGCCAGGTTCTCGGCCAGCTCATCACCTTCCGGCCTTCGCCCAATAAAGCCATCGTCGGAGACAACGCCTTTGCGCACGAGTCCGGCATTCATCAGCACGGCATGTTGGCCAACCCGCTCTGCTATGAAATCATGACGCCCGACCTGGTGGGCGTGGCCAAAACGCATTTGGTGCTCGGCAAGCATTCCGGCCGCGCGGCGCTGCGCAATCGCCTGGAGCAGTTGGGATTCACCCTCACTCGCGAGGAGTTGCAGCACACTTATTACCGTTTTGTAGCGCTGGCTGACCGCAAGAAAAACATCTATGACCAGGACCTGATTGGCGTCCTGCCCGATCAGATCCGCGAACGCCGCCGCGAACCTGTCTCAGAACTCGATTGAGGGGCGCTTCAATGATTTATTCTTGAGAGATGGGCGCTGAACGGCAGGGTGCGGGCTGTAGCCCCTGAGGGAAGCTTTCCCTCAACCAACAATACCGATCTTTGAGGCTGACCGCTGATCTCCGAACCCAGATCACTGAAATAGAGCGCGAATGAAACTCAATCTTTTAGTCACCGCCGGCGACGGCATCGGCCCTGACTGCACCATAATCGAAGTTCAAGGAGAGTAAGAATGAAGTTGAAAGTTCTCGTTACCCCAGGGGACGGCATCGGCCCCGAAATCGTCGAACAAGCCATTGGTGTATTGCAAGAGGTTGCGGCCGCCGGCGGTCACGCGCTGGAACTGGATTACAAGCGCATTGGCGGTGTGGCCATTGAGCAGGATGGAACGCCTCTGCCTCCCGACACGGTTGCCGCCGCACTCGACTCCGAGGCCGTCTTTTTAGGCGCGGTGGGCGACGACAAATTCGACTCTCTTCCTCCAAGCCAGCGCCCCGAGGCCGGTCTGCTCGGACTGCGCGCGGCCCTGGGCGGCTTTGCCAATCTGCGCCCCGTCTTTGCCTTCAAGGAGCTGACGGTGAACAGCCCCCTGCGGCCAGAGATCATCGACGGCACGGATATTATGTTTGTCCGCGAGCTGCTCGGCGGCCTCTACTACGGCAAGCCCCGCGGCTGGGACAAGGAAAAGGGCGTAGCTTTCAACACCATGATCTATACCCGCGCCGAAGTGGAGCGCGTTGCCCGCACATCCTTTCAGTTGGCGCAGAAGCGCCGCAAGAAGCTCACCAGCGTAGACAAGGCCAACGTCCTTGAAGTCTCGCAGCTTTGGCGCGCCACGGTGATCGAAGTCTCAAAGGAATTTCCCGATGTCGAGCTCGAGCACCAATTTGTCGACGCCATGTCGATGCACCTAATGAAGCGTCCGCGAGATTTCGATGTGGTGGTGGTGGAGAACACCTTCGGCGACATCCTCACCGACGAGGCTTCCGTGATCACCGGCTCGCTGGGCATGTTGCCCTCGGGAACCGCCGGCGGCAAGATCAATTTGTATGAGCCGGCTCACGGCTCCGCGCCCAAGCACGCCAACAAGAACATCGCCAATCCGCTGGCCACCATCCTGACCGGCGCATTGCTTCTGCGCTACTCGTTTGGTCTCGAAGTGGAGGCCGACGCGATCGTCAAGGCTGTCCGCAAAGTGCTGGAAGAAGGCTTCCGCACACAGGATCTGGCGCGCACCAATCCCGAGGGATTGACCGTGCTTGGAACCCGCGAGATGGGCGCAAAAGTCCGCGAGACTGTGAAGGAACTGCTTGTTCACGCGTAAGCAGCTACTAGCTTTTAGCCTTTAGCTTTTTGCTTTGCTGGAAGCTGAGCCAAGAATTGGAAACGAAATACTCTGCGAAGATCGCAGCGAGAAAAGCTAGCCGCTAGCAGCTAGAAGCTAGCGGCTAAAGGAGTCCAATGAGTACCGAGCCAAAAACATTATTTGAAAAGGTTTGGCAGCAGCACGTTGTCGTCGAGCCCGAGGGCGAGCCCACTGTGCTCTACATAGACCTGCAACTGGTACACGAGGTGACTTCGCCGCAGGCCTTCGAGGGGCTGCGCCTGGCAAACCGCAAGGTACGCCGCCCTGATCGCACCGTTGCCACAGTGGATCACAATGTGCCGACGACGAAGCAAGGCCGGCTTAACATCCTTGACCCCATCGCGGCCAAGCAGATTGCCACGCTGAACGACAACTGCGCCGAATTCGGCATCGAGCTGTATGGCGTGGATTCGCCCGACCAGGGCGTCGTGCACATCATCGGACCGGAACTTGGCATCACCAAGCCCGGCATGACCATCGTCTGCGGCGACTCGCACACGGCCACGCATGGAGCCTTCGGGGCTTTGGCTTTCGGCATCGGCACCAGCGAAGTCGAGCACGTTTTAGCCACGCAGACGCTGCCGCAGTCCAAGCCCAAAACCTTCCGCATTACGGTTGAAGGCGAGCTTTCTCGCGGCGTCACGGCCAAAGATATGATCCTCGCCATTATCGGCCAGATCGGCACCGACGGAGCAACCGGCTGCGTTATCGAGTACGCTGGCTCGGCCATTCGCGCGCTTTCGATGGAAGGCCGCATGACCGTCTGCAACATGAGCATCGAGGCGGGCGCGCGCGCCGGCATGATCGCTCCCGACGCAACAACATTTGCTTACCTGGAAGGCCGCAGATTCAGTCCCAAAGGAGAAGCCTGGAAGACGGCGGTCGCCGAATGGAGCAAGCTCGTCACCGACCCAGGCGCGCGCTTCGATCGCGAACTCGTCATCGACGCCTCCACGCTTGTGCCGTACGTCAGTTGGGGAACCAGCCCCGGCATGGTCGCGCCCGTCACATCCTCCGTGCCTGACCCCGCAACGGCCAATACCGAAATCGAGCGCAAAGGCTTTGAACGCGCTCTGGAATACATGGACCTCAAGGCCGGCACGCCGCTTGAAGAAGTCGTCATCGATCGCGTCTTCATAGGCTCCTGCACCAACGGACGCATTGAAGACATGCGCGCCGCGGCCCGCATCGCCGCCGGTTACAAGGTCAGCACGCACGTCAGCGCGATGGTCGTTCCCGGCTCGCAAGCCGTCAAGGCGCAAGCCGAAGCCGAGGGTTTGGACCGCGTCTTCATCGAGGCCGGCTTCGACTGGCGCGAGCCCGGCTGCTCCATGTGCCTGGCCATGAATCCTGACATTCTCGCCCCCGGCGAGCGTTGCGCCTCCACCAGCAATCGCAACTTTGAAGGCCGCCAGGGCCGCGGTGGACGCACCCATCTGGTCAGCCCTGAGATGGCCGCCGCAGCCGCCATCGCCGGTCACTTCGTAGACATTCGCAAGTGGGCTGTACGCGAGCCCGCGCTGCAAGGAGGAAAAGCTTAATGGAAGCCTTTCACACACTCACATCGCTGGCCGCGCCGCTCGACCGCAGCAACGTCGATACAGACCAGATCATTCCCAAGCAGTTCCTCAAACGCATTGAGCGCACCGGCTACGGCGACTTTCTTTTCTTCGACTGGCGTCAGAAACCCACCGGCGAGCCTGTGGCAGACTTTGTCCTCAACGACCCGCGCTACAAGGGCAGCAAGATTCTTATCGCGGGCAAGAACTTTGCCTGCGGGTCGAGCCGCGAGCACGCCGCCTGGGCGCTCAGCGACTTCGGCTTCCGCGTCGTTATCGCGCCAACTTTTGCTGACATCTTTTTCTCCAACGCCGGCAAGAATGGCATCGTGCTGGTTCGCCTCAGTGAAGAGCAAGTCGCGCAACTGCTTACCAACGCCAAGACGGTCGCGAATTATCAACTCACCGTCTCGCTTGTGGATCAGACCGTCACCGACAATTTAGGATTCAAAGCCAGCTTCGAGATCGATCCCTTCCGCAAGTTCTGCCTCATTGAAGGTCTCGACGACATCGGCCTGACCCTGCGCCACGCCGCCGCGCTCGACGCTTTTGAAACAACGCACGATGAAGCAGCATGGTTGAAGGCGAAATAGCAGCTTCTAGCCATTAGCTTCTAGCTGATGGTTTGTAGTTGGAAGTTGTGAATTCACTGGTAGGAAGAAAGAGTTTGCACCACCGGAAAACAAGCTAGCAGCAGTAGCTAGCAGCTAAAAAAGGAGTCCATCATGGGAAACGACGTCAATACGCAAGCATCCAACAACCCACCCACCCGCCTGACCGGCGCGGAGATTGTCTGGGCCACGCTGGTGGGCGAGGGCGTCACGGACGTCTTCGGCTACCCCGGCGGAGCCATCCTGCCCGTCTATGACGCGCTGCGCAAATTTCCCATTCATCACACGCTTGTGCGCCATGAACAGGGTGCGGCGCACATGGCTGACGGCTATTCGCGCGCCTCGGGCAAAGTCGGCGTTGCCATCGCCACCAGCGGTCCAGGCGCGACCAACCTCGTCACGGGTATCGCCACGGCCATGCTGGATTCCATTCCCATCGTCTGCATCACCGGCAACGTTTCCAGCAAGGTTCTCGGCACCGACGCCTTTCAGGAAGTCGATATTACCGGCATTACTCTGCCTGTGACCAAGCACAACTTCCTCATCAAT
>JBEKDN010000199.1:0-7205 GCA_050014335.1 Occallatibacter sp.
AGTTTCCGATATAGGCTTCCATTCGCACTTCGGCTGGATTGCGTTCACAGCGGTTGCGCTGGCGTTTTCGATGGCCACGCAGAGGCTTGGTTGGGTGCGCAAGGCACCAGGCCAGATGCAGAGCGGGGTCGGCGAAGCACCGGCATCGGCGCACTCTAGCGACTATGCCGGAGAATCTTCGGCAATCCGCGCCTACTTGATTCCGTTTCTCGCGATACTGGGCGCGACCTTTGTGACAAAGATGTTTTCCGGTTACTTCGATCGCTTCTACCCAGTGCGTTTTTTAGTTGGCGCGATCGCCATCTGTTATTTTTGGCCAGAGCTGAAAAAGCTTAACTGGCGCTTTGGCTGGGTGGGGCCGGCGGCCGGCGCCGCGGTATTCCTCGCTTGGATTGCGCCGGTGTGGCTAGGGTATTCGCACGCCACCAGCCGTCTGGGCACCGACTTGGCCGCGCTTTCGCCAACGGCTCGCTGGGCTTGGATCGGCTTTCGCGTGGCTGCCGCAGTGATCACCGTCCCGATTGCAGAGGAACTGGCCTTTCGCGGTTATCTGGCGCGACGTTTTGTCAGCCGCGAGTTTGACGCCATCGCTTTTACCGGGCTGACCGCAATCTCCATTTGCCTCTCTTCAATGATATTTGGCCTGGAGCACATGAAGGATCTCATGGATTGGCAACACTTGCTGTTAGGCACGCTTGCTGGAGCGGCATTTGCCCTGGCGCTTCGCTGGCGCGGGCGCATGGGCGACGCGGTAGTTGCCCACGCGGTCAGTAATCTGCTCCTGGCCGCATGGGTTCTGGCTATGGGCGATTGGGCGCAGTGGTAGAGTAAGCTCTCAATCGGCCGGGATTCCTTGCAGCTCCGGCGTATGGTAGGCATCGCTCCGATCTGAGATTTCAGAGGCTGTGGATACAGGGCGTTTTTCGACTTCCAACTCCGTAATTTGAAGAGCAGGGAATGTGCCATGCAGTGCCGCATCTTCCGGCGCCTGGCCCTTGTAATCGCTGAAGTGGACGACGCTGTCGTAGGCGTCCTTGATCAGATCCTGCAGTGGAATGACGCTGCCGTTGACGCGCTGCTCGTCCAGCAGATCCAGATCCACATCGGCCACCACCAACTGCTCCTGATTGATGGTTCCCTCGGCGGCGATTCCATCCCGCGCAAAGAAGTAATCCGACGGCGTAAGAATGGCGGCTTGGCCGTAGTTGGTATTCATGTACGGAACCAGCGGCAGATTGCCCACGGTTCCGGTCATCGCAACGTAGACCTGGTTTTCAATGGCCCTCGCCTGGGCGCAGTAGCGGACGCGGCAGAAGCCCTCGCGGCCGTCAGTGCATGAGGGGACAAAGAGAATCTCCGCGCCGGCCTCGGCCATCACGCGCGCCACCTCGGGGAACTCGACGTCGTAGCAGATCAAGATCGCGATGTTGCCAAAGTCCGTGTGGTAAAGGTAGAGGCCGTGGCCGCGGCTGAGCTGGTAAGGGCCGCTCTCAGTCGGCGTGAGATGCACCTTTTTTTGGCGAAATACCTGCCCGTTTGGCGTGAACAGGTGGGCGGCGTTGAAAACCTTGCCACGCTGAAAGACCGGATGCGTTCCTCCGATGATGTAGATTCCGGTCTCTTTGGCCAGGCGCATGAAAAGCTCTTCATATTGCGGCGCCATGCGCGCCAGGCGGCGCACGGCGAGTGCCGGCGCCGGCTCGTTGATGTAACTGAGCAGTTGCATCGTGAAGAACTCAGGAAAGAGAACAAAGTGAGCCTTGTAGTCCTTGGCGCTATGCACAAAGAACTCCACCTGGCGCACAAAATCTTCAAAGCATGCGATGGGCCGCAGCAGGTATTGCACGGCGGCAATGCGCACCCGGCGCGGTCTGGGAGTTCCACGCAGAGCCTCGGCCGAAGCTTGTTCCAGCGCCGCATGTTGCAGGCTGGCCTGCAAGCTGACTGACGAGGTGTACTCTGGATTCAGCCACTCCAGGACAGTGGCAAATCCGTGCGACTCCTGGTCATGCATGTAGCCGGGAACCACATCCAGCACCACCAGACCGTTCTCAAGTTGAAAGGTCAAGGCGGGGTCGCGGCGCTTCCCGTCCACCACCTGCGCCACATACTCTTTGGCAGTCAGTTGACCGGCAACCGCCGAATAGCCGGCGATTCGTCCGCCCGTGAGCAGTCGCTTCAGGCCGCGCTCGCGGATCAACTCCTTGCGTTCGTCGTAAAGCATGGTCCCGATGCCCTGCTGGCGCGCCGCCGGATCAACGCCCATATCGGCTCCGTAGAGGGTCTTGCCCATCGGGTTATGGGTGGCAAATGATCCATCGCCGGTGATCGACGACCAGTTGGCGCTCTCGGCATAATCGTCCCAGTCGATAATCAGCGAACTCGCCGAACCCACAATATTACCCGCAGGGCCGGCCACAACGAGTTGGCCTTCGGGAAAGACCTCAAGGTGACGCTGCAACTGCTCGGGCTTCCACGGTGGCAAACCTGGAAAGGCGCGAAGTTGCAGTTCGATCACTGACGATATATCGTCAGCGGTCATTTGCCGAACTTTGAAAGGACTGGGTTGGCCAACGGGGGTTGCCATTTTCGTACGCTCCTGATCTCAGAATCGGGGCGCGATTCTGGAGCTTGAGCCAAGTGTAGGGAGTGAGGGCGGGAAAGATGATGAAGATTGGCGCGTGATTTGATTAAAAGATGGGGAATTCTGGAAGGGAGCGCAGGGTGGTTGCCGCTGGCATGCATAGTAGGCACGCAAGCAGATGGCCTGACAGCAGACAATGCTTTCTCATAGAACCATCCTCCACGGAGACAGCGCCCAGCGGCAGGAACCGTAGAGGCCCCAGCAGTTTGGCGCACGATTTGACCTAAGGTAATGGTGAATGAATGTTATCAGAGTGCTTGTGATAGGCAGGCTTGCCAGGCGGGTTGCATGTAGGCCTCCGCGGAGGAGGCGGGAAACCCGGCTCGCTTAAAGGAAGCGTAAACCCGTGACTGAAGCCGCGATTCATTGCAGGTCCGCATTCTGTGGCCTGAAGGCCGCACTCCCTCCGTGAGAGCTATCTACACCGATAGTTTCAGGCAACAATAGTTGCAGATCGGGGCGGGGGCTATTCTTCGTTGCCGGTCCAGCCTTCTGGGACGAAGCGGTAGCCTACCCATGGTTCGGTCTGGATGTATTGCTTGCCGGTTTCGGCTTCGAGTTTTTTGCGCAACTGGCCGATGAAGACACGGAGATACTCGGGCTGATGGGCGGATTGCGCGCCCCAGACAGTGGTTAGCAGCACACGATGGGTGATGACCTTGCCGGAGTTACGCGCCAGATGCAGCAGCAGGTCGAATTCCTTGGGAGTGAGGTGGATGGGCTTGCCGAGGACGGTGATGGAGTGGGCGACGGCATCGACGACGAAGTCGCCCATTTCAAGGGCGGCGGTGGTGCGCTCAGGGGCACGGCGGAGATGGGCGCGGACGCGGGCGAGAAGCTCTTGAATGCCGAAGGGCTTGGTGACGTAGTCGTCGGCGCCGGCGTCAAGGGCTTCAATCTTGGAGCGCTCATGGTCACGGACGGAGAGGACCAGGACGGGAATGACGGAATGGGCTCGGATGGCGCGGCAGACTTCAACGCCGCTCATGGTGGGCATCATGAGGTCCGTGATGACCAGGTCGGGGTTCCACTCGCGAAAGGTTACGAGACCTTCCTCGGGATCGTTCGCGGTGCGGACGTCAAAGCCTTGCGCGGAGAGGGCGGCGCGCAGGACGCGGGTGATTTGAGGTTCGTCGTCAATTACCAGGATTCTGCCGGGCATTTCGTTCTTCTTTCAACAAAAAGCTTACATCATTGATCTGGGCCAGTATGATTTATGTCATGAAAATCACCGAGGGGCTCAGCGACTCGCGGGGAATACAGCACTGGATAGTGGGCTCGCTGATGGCGGCTCTGGCGACAACATTACTAGTGTGGTTTGGGGCGGATTCGACGGCTGCCGGGATGGTGTTTCTGGTGCTGGTGGTGTGGTCGTCGACGCAGGCGGGGCAATGGCTGGCGCTTTATATTGCAGCGCTGTGCGGGCTCAGCTTCGACTATTTTTTTCTGCTTCCATACGGAACACTTTCGCTGGCCGGCGCGCAGGAGTGGGTAGCGATGCTGGCTTTTCTGCTGAGTTGCGTGGTGGTGAGCCGGGTGGCGGAGCGGGCGCGGAGTCAGGCTAGGCAGGCTGTGCGCCGGCGCATCGACGTGGAGCGGCTTTATGAATTGTCTCAGGAGATGATGCTCCAGAAGGACGCGGCGGGATTGACGCGCGAGCTGCCGCGAATGATCGAACGTATCTTTGGGCTGGACGGAGTACTGCTGTACGTCTGCGATGGGGACCGGTTTTACAGCTCGACCAACGAACTGCCCATGAGCATTCAGGCGAGTTTGCGGGCGATGACATTGAGTCAGAACCCGACGCTGGTGATTCCGGGAGATTTTACGGTGCGAACGCTGATGCTGGGGATGCGCCCGGTGGGTGCGCTGGGATTGCGGCCGGCGGAGCTGTCGCGCGAGGCGGCGACGGCGGTGAGCGCGCAGGTGGCGATTGCGCTGACGCGGGCGACGGCGATTGAGGCGTCGTCGCATCTGGAGGCGTCGCGCGAGGGGGACAGGCTGCGGACGGCGTTGATTGACTCATTGACCCATGAATTGCGCACGCCGCTGACGGCGATCAAGGCGGCGGCGACGACGTTGCTGGAGGGCGATGGGCTGGACGAAGCGGGGCGGCTCGACCTGGCGGCGATTGTGGATGAAGAGGCTACACGGCTGGACCGGCTGATTGGCGAGGCGATCGAGATGGCGGAGATTGACGCCAATGCGGTGGAGGTTCGGTCAGCACCGCATAACGCGCGGGCGCTGCTGGAGCAGGCGGTTGAGGAGTCGCGGACGGCTCTGGCGGGGCACAGGGTGGTGATTGCGGTTCAGGAGCCGGATGAGCCGGATAGGCCGGCGTGGTTCGATCCGCATTTGTTGGGGCGGGTGCTGCGCCATCTGCTGGAGAATGCGGCGAAGTATGCGCCGCCCGGTGGACGGATTCTGATTGGTAGCCGGCGCGTGGATGACCGGCTTGAGTTCAGCGTGGCGGACGACGGGCCGGGCGTGGAGGCGGCAGATTTGCCGTTTATCTTTGAAAAATTCTACAGGGGCAAAAATGTTGCGGGAAAAGGGAAAGGAACGGGGATGGGATTGGCGATTGCGCGCGCGATTCTGGCCGCGCATGGGGGTGGGATCGAGGTGGAGAGCGCACCGGGAAAAGGGGCTTGCTTTCGGTTCTGGGTGCCGCAGGAGGAGACGGGAACGGGGGGGGACTGAAGTATACTGGCGCTATTCTCACACGTATTGAACGAGGTTCAAGTGCACGTTGCGCGACGGTTGGCATTTCTGATGGCTGTTTCAATTCTGCTGGCAGGCAGCTTTGCCGCCGGCGCGGAGAAGACAGGCAGCGCGAAAGTGTTGCTGGATGTTCCGAATCAAAGGCTTCTGGTGAGTACAGCCGGAGGGAAAGGATATCTTCCCTTGTGGGCGGTGATTCAAGGCCGCAGCGTCGATCTTGCCCTGGTTCATCCTGAAGTGACGCGCGCAGTTGTTGTTATCCATGGCGGTTCGCGCAATTCAGGTAGAACTGAGGGTATAGTGGACCGCGCGATCCACGATTCCGGCGAGAGGAATTGGAATACTCTACTGATCGCTCCGGCTTTTCTAAACGAGATCGATGCAGCGATCAATCGACTTCCTGAGGAAGATCTGCGCTGGAAGCAAGGAGCTTGGCAAGACGGCGAGAATGCACGGAATCTACCGGTGAGTTCGTTCGATGGGCTAGATGCAATTCTGGAACGGCTATCGAACCATATCCTCCTTCCCAATCTTCGGACCGTTGTTCTGGTGGGTTCTGGGGGTGGTGGGCTGATGGTTCAGCACTACGCGGTGATTGGCCGGGGAGGCGACGCGCTGGTGCATCATGGAATTCATTTGCGCTATGTCATTGTTCAGCCGTCTTCCTACTTGTATTTCTCTTCGGAGCGCCCAGTACTGGAGTCTACCGGAGTCTTTGATTTTGCCGTTCCAGCCCGCGAGTGCTCTGGCGACAACAATCGTTGGCGGTATGGCGTCGCCGATCCTCCGCCATATGCGGCCGATGCAGATTTTGCCGCGATGGAGCAGAAGTATATTCGGCGAGAGGTGATTTACTTGCTTGGCACAGAGTCGCTGGATCCGAAAGAATCTTCGTTCGATCCAAGCTGTGCCGGAGAAGACCAAGGCCCGAACCGCTTCTACAGAGGCAAGGCATACTTTCGCTATCTTGAAAACCGTCATCCTCAGTTAGCCGCTGAATCCGCTTCACAGCAACTCTGGTATGTTCCGGGTGTTGGAAGCGATTCTTACAAGATGCTGACTTCGGATTGCGGTACGGCGGCGCTCTTCGATACAGGCGTGTGCGCGACGCGGACCCTGGACCCAAGGCCGTAAATAGGCTAAGCGGTTTAGCTGTAGAAATGGCGGGAGAGGCGGCTTAAGACGCGAAGTTTTCTAACCACTTGCCGGTTGTGCGCATCTCTCGATAGAGTAACTTTCACGCGGAGTCTTTGCGGTAGCTGCTTTCTGGTGGCACCGCGAGCCGAGTAAAACCCCTCTTCCCTATAAGGATGGTCTGAATGTCTTCCCTGCCCGTATCTGACGTTGCAATCCCCGCTTCCATAGTTGCCGCCGTAATTGCCAATCAGGACATCGACTCCACGTTGCGCGAGAACCGTGTCTTTCCGCCGCCGGAGGAGTTCAGCGCCAAGGCCGCGATCAAGAGCCTTGAGGAGTATGAGGCGCTGTACAAGAAGTCGATTGACGATCCGGAGAGCTTCTGGGCCGGCGTGGCAGAGGATCTGCATTGGTTCAAGAAGTGGGATAAGGCGCTGGAGTGGAATCTGCCGTCGGCTCAGTGGTTTGTGGGTGGGAAGTTAAACCTGAGTTACAACTGTGTGGATCGCCATGCGCTGGGAGCGCGGCGAGAGAAGACGGCGCTAATCTGGGAGGGCGAGCCGGGCGAGATTCGTCGCCTGAGCTACGCGGAACTGCACTTGGAGGTGCAGAAATTTGCCAATGCGCTGAAGTCGCTGGGGATCAAAAAGGGCGATCGCGTGGCCGTCTACATGGGTATGACGCCGGAGCTGGCGATTGCATT
>JBEKDN010000200.1:0-7170 GCA_050014335.1 Occallatibacter sp.
CCTTCCCCTATTTACAGGATCTACTAACAGGCGGTAATTATCCGCAAAAAACCGTAATAAAAATTGGGCTCGTTAAAAGGAGATGCAACTGGCTAGCGAGTCAGCGAGTCAGCTAGTTAGCGGCGGCTAGCACTCGACTTGGCAGGGTTGCGAAGGCACCCGTGTTTTCAAATGCCATTGCCCTGGGCAGTCAAGTTGATCCAGTATCTTCCATCGTTTGAAAGTTGGAGAAAGACGCTACGATTCGGGTCCGAGCAATTGTTTTTGGACTGATCGGGTACTCGGATCATAGGCACCCGCATCCCCACCGCCCCTGGCCTCTCCACCACAAAAGCACACAGACTCAGCACCAGAAACAAACTGGCCATCGGTGCGGCCACCAGCAGGCGCAGACGATTGAGGTCCATACCATATTCAGACACCGCCGGCCCCAAATATGTTCCCGCGCCTGACGGCTTACGCATCCGTCGTAACCGCGCGGATCAGCATCCCCAGCAGCGCCAGCACCACCGCGCCCCAAAACGCCGCGCCAAATCCACGCACATGAAAGCCGCGCACAATACCCGACGCCAGCAGAATCATCAACCCGTTGATCACCAGCAGAAAGATCCCCAGCGTAAGAATGCTGATCGGGAAGGTAATGATCTTCAGCAAAAAGCCGATTGTCGCATTCAGCAACCCGATCACCAACGCCGCAACCAGCGCCGGGCCCAGCCCATCCACCTCAAAGCCGTTCACCAGATGGGAAACCACCAACAGTGCCACCGCGCTCAAAACCCATTGCACCAAAAGCTTGACCATCGTTACATCCCTCCTCGGCATTCAAAACGCTTGCCTCTGAGTGTACGGCGGCCACCGGAACTTTGACGCGCTTGGCCTCTATGAAATCAGCCAGATTCCAAAGAACATACCGAATGAACGACCCCGATTTCACGAAATGGGACACTGTCCCCTTATGGAAGGCGCATACTAGTAGACAAGCCGATTTCGTGAGGTGCGCCCCCCCTTGGGTTCCCTCTGCTCCACCTCGGCCCGTACACTTGCCATAGGCATCAAGTTTGGGTCGCTTCGATTGCGGCCTCATTCGACGCAACGAAGCGCGGCGCGCATTCGACGGGAGCGGACTCCCCGAAATGCCAACGCTCACCAAAAGATAGAAGATCGCAACTGAACTTGAGCTCCAAGAGAGGGATTCATGACCGCTGCTGCTCGCTTTCCCGGCATCCGGGTTACCGCTAATGGAAACCAGCTCGTCTCCTACCACACCGAGACGCGCATCGCCGACGCCGGAGTCTTCTATCCGATCACGCCTTCTACCGAGGGCGGCGAACTCTTCCAGCAGGCTTACGCCGAAGGCCATTTGAACGTCTTCGGCAACAACACCATCGCCATCGAGACCGAAGGCGAACACGCGGCCCAGGGCGGCGCCATCGCCCACTCGGTCTGCGGCAAGCGCGTGGTCAACTTCACCAGTGGCCAGGGCGTGGTTTACGGGGTCGAGCAGTATTACCACGCGCCCGGCAAAGCCTCCACCATGGTTCTTGAGGTGGGCGCGCGCGCGCTCACCAAACATGCCCTCAATGTTCACTGCGGCCATGACGACATCTACGGCGCGCTTGATACCGGCTGGATCATGCTCTTCGGCAAAGATGCGCAGCAGGCCGCCGACCAGGCGCTTATCTTGCGCCGTGTCACCGAACTCAGCCTTACCCCCGGCATGAATATCATGGACGGCTTTCTCACCAGCCACCTGGAGCGCACCTTCTATAAGCATGAGTCCGGCCTGATTCGTGAGTACCTTGGCGCGCCAGACGACATCATCGATTGCCCCACCCCCGCGCAGCGCACCCTCTTTGGACCCACCCGCCGCCGCGTCCCCAAGATGATGGACCTCGCCAACCCCGTCCTCCTTGGCCCGGTTCAGAATCAGGAACACTACATGAACGGCGTCGTTGCGCGGCGCAATAACTTTGTCGAGCCGATTCTGGAGTTCCTTGAAGCCGCCTACAAAGACTTTGCCGAGCTAACCGGCCGCAGCTACGGCCTCATCAGCAAATACAAAACCGACGACGCCGAGACCGTCTTCGTTTCTCTCGGTTCGGCCGCTGAAAATATTGAAGCCGCCGTCGATTACCTGCGAGGAACTCGCGGCGCAAGCGTTGGCTCCATTCATGTCAATGTGATTCGCCCCTTCCCTGAAGCCGCCCTCGTTGAGGCTCTCCGCGGCAAAAAGAACGTCATCATTCTCGAGCGCACCGACGAGGCTCTTGCCGGCGACAATCCCCTCGGCCGCGACATCCGCACCGCATTCTCCAAGGCCGTTCAGACCGTTGAAGGCCTGCCCGCAATCTCGCTCGCTGAAGTCCCCAAGATCTACGGCGGCAGCTACGGTCTTGGCTCGAGGGACTTTCGCCCTGAGCACATCATTGGCGCATTCGAGTTCGCCACCGCCAACCGCGCCCGCAAAGACGGCAAAACATCCGCCGACG
Organism: Occallatibacter sp.; assembly: GCA_050014335.1. Lineage (GTDB taxonomy): Bacteria > Acidobacteriota > Terriglobia > Terriglobales > Acidobacteriaceae > Telmatobacter. The sequence goes on from JBEKDN010000200.1 coordinate 2,490, forward strand.
GTGTCTCCTTCTTCGTTCTCGGCATCGACCACCCCTACGCGGTCCTCGGCGAAGAGACCCCGTCTCTGCTGCCTGAAGGCGCAGTCGCAGTCCGCTTCCACTCCATCGGCGGCTGGGGCGCCATCACCACCGGCAAGAACCTGGGCGCAATCCTCGGCGACCTCAACGACCTCATCTACAAGCGCGACGGCCTCAAGGACGAACTCGGCAATGCCAAGGAAGTCATCCACGTCAGCGCCAATCCCAAGTATGGCTCTGAAAAGAAGGGCGCGCCGACCAGCTATTTCATGGTCGCAGCCAAAGATCGCATCCGCGTGAACTGCGATCTGCGCCACGTGACTGTTGTTTTGTGTTGCGACCCCAAAGCCTTCACCCACACCAACCCACTGGACGGCATGGCAGAAGGCGGCTCGCTGGTCTGGGAGTCCGATCAAGAGGGTGCGCAGGCCTGGGAGCAGCTTCCCATCTGGGCGCGCAAGCAGATCATCGATAAAAATATTCGCGTGTTCACGCTGCCCGGCTTTGAGATCGCCAAAAAAGCTACCGACCGCGGCGACCTCCAACTCCGCATGCAGGGCAACGCCTTCCTCGGCGCATTCTTTGCCGTCAGCAGCCTGCTCAAAGAATTCGACATCACCCAGGAACAATACCGCGCCGTCGTGCGCGAGCAATATGTCAAGAAATTCGGCAAGCTCGGCGAGGCTGTCGTCGAGTCCAACATGGAAGTCATGATGCAAGGCTTCGAGCAGGTCAAAGAGATTGAGATCGGCGTGCTCACCGCGGCCGACCACTCCAGCCTGCGCGGCCACGCGCTGCTGCCCATCCTTGAAACCGTTCCCGCCGGCGAATCCTGCGGCACCGGCTGCCGTTCTCATGAGTTGCCCGCCGGTCAGGCCCCGCGCGTCCCGCTGGCTACTGTCGCTGGTTTTGACGCCGAGTTCCGCTCCAACTTTGGATATAATCAGCCCGCCACGCCGCTTTCCGCCATGGGTATGATCGCCGCCGCCACTGGGGACACCGCCTCCAAATACGTCGCCCGCCGCGAGACTCCGCTCTTCATCGCCGAGAATTGCACCCAATGCATGGAGTGCATCTCCGTCTGCCCCGATACCGCGCTGCCCAACACCGCGCAGGATCTCAGTACGCTTCTCCGCACCGCCGTCTCACACTACGTCGTCAACCCCGCCGACCGCGCCCAGCTCCTCGCCGCCCTGCCGGAGATCGAGCGCCAGACCCGCCAGCGCATGGTCACCGACACCAAAACCGGTACCCCGCTGCCCACCATCCTCCGCGAAGTGACCGAGAGTGTCAACGGCTTCTCCGCCGCCTCCAAGCAGCAGTTCTTCGCCATTCTGGAAAAAGTTCCGATGGCCTATCAGAAGGTCAACGCCATCTTCTCCTCGCCTGAGCGCAAGGCTCCCGGTTCAGGCGGCATTTTCTCGATATTCGTGAGCGACCTCTGCAAAGGCTGCGCCGCCTGCGTCACCGCCTGTGGCGATCACATGGCCCTCAAAATGGTTGCCGAAACAGAAGAAGTCAACGCCAAGCACCAGACCGGCACCGGCTTCCTCGATCTGCTGCCAGACACCTCGCAAAAGTATCTTGGCCTTTTCAACTCGGCTAACCCCGCCGACTCCAAGACCGCGACCTTGCGCAATATGCTGATGGTCCGCTCCACATACGACGCCTTGGTCTCCGGGGACGGAGCCTGTGCCGGCTGCGGTGAAAAGAGCGTTCTGCGCTCCATCGCCGCGGTCACAGAGGCTTACATGCGCCCCGTGTACCACGCCAAGAGCGACCGATTCCTCGCCAAGGCCGGTGATCTCGAGAAGAAAGGCGTTGCCCGCCTCGCCGTCCTCAAGGCCCGCAGCCAGGCCGAGTACGCTCTCCTCCGCCAGGCCATCGCCCACCTCGTCCTTGGCCTTGGCGGCGAAGACGAAACCGACACCCGCGCACGCATCGCGGCCTATGAAGAAAAGCACGGGCCCATCAGCGACGCTGAGTTGGTCGAGGCCATCGCCGCCGTCCTGCTTACTGAAGCCTTCAACCACAAAAATCTGCAAGCCGTCGATGGCCGCCTGGCCAACGGCATGTCCGTCATGGCCATGGCTGCCCACACTGGCTGCAACACCGTCTACGGTTCCACCGCACCCAACAATCCCCATCCCTATCCCTGGATGAACTCGCTATTCCAGGACGGCGTCACCGTCGGCTGGCTCATGGGCGAGAGCTTCATCGTTGACCACGCCCGCCGCTCCGTCATCCCTGAGCGCCTTGCCGACGCCCTCCTCACCCGCGATGAAAATGTCATCAATGCGCAGGAGTACTACCACCTCAGCCACTTCACCGATGCGCTGATGACCGACCAGGAGATCGTCGAGCTGCCCAAGGTCTGGGCCGTCGGCGGCGACGGCGGCATGGGCGACATCGGTTATCAAAATATGTCCAAGGTCATCCTCCAGAACCGCCCCAACGTCAAGGTTCTCATGCTCGATACTCAGGTTTATTCCAATACTGGCGGCCAGAACTCCGACTCGACACCCATGCTCGGCGGCAATGATATGAACGTCTTCGGCGCGGCCACCCAGGGCAAGAACACTGAGAAGAAGACTGTCGCCGAGACTTTCCTTGCCGGCCACGGTTCGCCTTTCGTCGCCCAGGTTTCCATGGCCAACGCACCCAAGCTTTACCGCGCCATTCTCGACGGTTTAGAGTATCGCGGGACTCTGTTTATCCAGGCCTTCACCACCTGCCAGCCCGAGCACGGCGTGGCTGATGACATGGCTCTCTTTCAAGCCCAGCGCGTTCGCGACTCCCGCGGCGTGCCCGAGTTCGTCTTCAACCCCCGCCTCGGAGAAACCTATCAGGAGGCCCTCGACATCAAGGGCAACCCCTCCATTGATTTGGATTGGTATGAGACCAAGGACAAGGTCACCGGCGAAACCCGCCGCTACACCGTCGCCCACTGGTGCACCACCGAGGCGCGCTTCCGCAACCACCTCAAGAAGATCAAGCCCGAGGCCGCGGCCAAGCTTCTCCCGCTGGACAATATGCTCGTCCGCATCACCCAACAAGACGTCGTCTATCGCCGCTACCTGGACCCCAAACACCGCGCCTTCATCCCCGACTTCGGCACCTTCATCACAGTCGAGGACGCCGGCAAAACAACCTTCTACGCCCTCAGCCGCCAGTTAGTCATGTTCTGCGTTGAGCGGAGAAAGGCCTGGCGCATGTTGCAATCCAAAGCCGGAATCGTCAACAAGGAATACGCCGCCCAGCGCACCCTGTTAGCTGAAGTAGACGCCGGCAAAATCCCCCTTGACGACTTCCTGACCCACGTTCAAGAACTACTCAAAGAGCGCCTAACCAGCGGCGTATTGGCCAAGGTGTAACAGCAGGCTGCCAGGTCCGGGTATTAACCCGGACAATCGCGCAAACCAAACTGCGGAGAAACACACGAAAGCGGATCGCAAGGTCCGCTCTCGTGTTAACATTCCTTCGTAATCCGAAATCCTGACGCGGAAAATTTCAAAGATCGTCTCCCCGGTTTACACCCGCGCATTCCTTTTCCAGACGAACTACGAAATCCTTCCGCGCCATCCCACTACGGAGTGAAATATGTTCAAAATGCGCATCATCCTTGTCGCCTCGTTCGTGCTCGCCGGTCTCGTTCCGGCGCAGTCGCAGACGGCTCAAAAAAGCTGGCCCTGGCCGCCCATCCCGGGATGTCTCGCCGACCCCGAAATCAAGACCCTCGGCGCGACCGACTACAGCTCCCCCGTCTGCGCCGTCTACGATGAACTCCTCGACAGCAATCAGATAGACATCGCGCTCCAGTCCGCGCGCCGCCTCAACGGCCAGATGGATGGCGTCCTCTACCCGGCCTTCCTGCCCGGAACCGAAGCCGTCGGATTCATCGTCACCGATCAGTTCAGCAAGGCGTTCACCGGCTCGTTCCGCCTGGTTAGGGTCTCTGGCAAAAGCATCTCCGCGCGCAGCGGCTCCTGGTGGACTACCATCTCAATGGTCACCGACAGCGGAAAGCTCATGACCGCCGAAGAGATCCGCGCCAAACTCGCGCTCACTGACACTCCCGCTTGCATCGCATACGCCGATTCAGTCAAAACCGGTGTGCGTGCTTTGATGGGGGTTGTTGCTCCGGCCTTTGACGAGCCTGGGGGAGGCGCCGAGTTTTGGTTTCCGCCCGACGCCGTAATCTCCACCACGGTCCATGCCATCCCCGGCGCCACCGGTTGCGACGTGCAATAGACCGGCTTTGTCTGGAGCCCCACGTCTGACATGCAGATAATGTGAGTGCCCAGGTCTGGATTTTCAGATCTGGGATACCACGAACCCCAGGCAATTAGGAAATCATGCCACCTTGGCCCGAGTATCATTTACCGCGGCCAGAGTGAGGTTCACAGCTTCCTCCGCGGCGCTCGTGCCGTTCGATGCGAGCGTCGCATTACGCGCGATCTCCTGAACTGCCGCAGCTTGTTCAGAGACGCTTGCGGCAACCGACTGCATCGCAAACTTGACTTCTTGTACCTGCGTCCCAACCTCTGCCACGCGCTCCGAGAAACAGGATATCTCCTTGACATTTCTCCCAATTTGATCTTTGATCTCGGTGATCCTGGATTCGATTTGCGCCGTTGCGTCTCGCGTACGCTTGGCCAGCGTT
>JBEKDN010000201.1:0-7160 GCA_050014335.1 Occallatibacter sp.
ATTGCGGGTCAAGGATCCAAGCAGTGATGTTATCGAAGTGGGTCAGCAGTTCTATATTCGAGCCTCCTCCTCACTTGCCGATGACCGAACCCGTGTGATGCTGAATGGAGATACGTTTGCGGTCTTCGATCGCAGCGGAGACATCCAGCCTGTGGGGTTTGGTCAGCAAGGAATCTTTCACAAGGAGGCGCGTCACCTTTCTCGGCTAGAACTGCTTCTTTGCGGTACCCGCCCGCTTCTTTTGAGTTCAACAATTCGTGAAGACAATATCTTGTTCGCCGTGGACATGACGAATCCCGATTTGAAGCTTTCATCCGAGAGCGTTCTTCCTCACGGCACCTTACATATTTATCGCCGGAAGTTTTTGACCGACGGAATTGTGTATGACCGAATTACTTTGCACAACTACGGAAGAGAGCAAGTCGAGTTAGAGCTATCGGCCACTTTTGCAGCAGACTTCGCGGATATTTTCGAGGTGCGTGGCGAGAGACGCAAACACCGTGGTGAAATGCTTCCGGCGCAAGTAAGCCAACGCGCCGTGACGATGATCTACGCGGGCCTTGATCGTGTACAGCGCCTGACTCGGATTGATTGTTCAGCCCCATCATGCAGCGCGCACCCCGGAGAGTTTTTGATCCCGATTCATCTTGCGGCGGGAGAAGAAACGGATTTTGTATTCACAGTGGAGTGCGCACAGGGTGACCCTAAGAAGCATTTGGAAACCTATGACCAGGCATTTCAGCGCATGAATCAGATGCGTCTTTCGAGTCCAGTCGCAAATGTTTGCATTGATACTTCGAATGATCGATTCAACAAGTGGCTCAGCCGTTCAAACTCGGACCTTGCGATGATGACTACCGAAACGGCGCATGGACCCTATCCTTATGCGGGTGTTCCTTGGTTTAGCTCAGTCTTCGGCAGAGACGGCATAATTACCGCGCTTGAAACTTTGTGGTTGGCGCCGGCCATTGCGAGAGGCGTGCTTTCATACCTAGCTGCAACTCAAGCTAAACAACATGATCTGGAGACGGATGCCGAACCTGGAAAGATTCTTCATGAATTGCGCAAGGGCGAGATGGCGAAATTGCGCGAAGTACCCTTCGGACGATATTACGGCTCGGTAGATGCAACACCTCTTTTTCTGGTACTAGCGGCTGCCTATTTTCGGCGGACGGGAGATATAGAGTTTGTGCGCAGTATATGGAGCAATCTCTTGGCCGCGCAAGAATGGATCGATCGTTTTGGCGACATGGACGGCGATGGATTCGTGGAATATGCCCGGCAATCGAAAAACGGGTTAGTGCAGCAGGGATGGAAGGACTCGAATGATTCGGTGTTCCATAGCGACGGAAGGTTTGCCGTCGCGCCCATAGCGCTTTGCGAAGTGCAGTCGTATGTCTACGCAGCGGAACAGGGCATGGCCATGATCGCGAAAGTTTTCGGCGACCATGCGATGGCGGAGCGCCTGACCCAGCGGGCATCGGATCTAAAGGCGAAGTTTCAAGCAATGTTCTGGTCCGATGAACTGTCCATGTTTGTTCTTGCGCTTGATGGTGACAAGAAGCAATGTGCCGTTCGCAGTTCCAACGCGGGTCACTGTTTGTTTTCCGGCATTGCTTCCGAGGTGCAGCATCGCGCTATATGCGATGCTTTATTATCTTCGGCATTTTATTCCGGGTGGGGAATCCGAACGATTGTTACTAATGAGAAACGATTCAATCCCATGTCTTACCACAATGGATCGATGTGGCCGCATGACAACGCAGTCATTGCATGGGGTGCGCTACGAGAGCCAAATAAACGTTTGTCTTTAATAATACTTTCTGGACTGCTCGATCTCTCGGGTGAAGTAATGATGCATCGGCTTCCAGAACTGATCTGCGGATTTTCACGCAGGTCAGGAAAGGGGCCCACGCTCTATCCTGTCGCCTGCGCGCCGCAAGCATGGGCGGCCGGGGCCGTATTTATGGTTTTGCAAGCTTGCCTCGGACTAGACATTTCTGCTCGGGAGAGGCGCATTTATCTATACTATCCAACTCTTCCAGATGCGCTTAATTATGTTAGAGTCTTCAATCTTTCTGTGGGCAATGCATGGGTCGATCTTTCTCTCGAGCGCCATTCCGAAGGCGTGAGGGTCAAGACACTACGGAAGACCGGGAACATAGAGATCGTTGAAGTCCGCTAGAAACGCTTTCATTTCACAGCGAAGCGCGATGGTCGCCAGAGGGGCGCCATGAAGCAACCGGCTTTATGATCTTCGCATCTGACTTTCACTGAGCAAGGGACACATCCGAGTAAGAGTAACTCGATATAGCTATGGAGGGTTGAAATGAGTGTAGATACGATGGACCGTTTGTTTGTTGCAGAACTAAGAGATCTGTACTCTGCAGAGATCCAAATCACCAAGACTCTTCCTAAATTGATTAAGGCAGCGTCGTCAGAGGAATTGCGCAGCGCCTTTGAACACCATTTAAAGGAGACCGAAGGGCAGGTCGAGCGCCTGGAGCAAGTCTTTGAAATTCTTGGATCGAGCCCCAAGGGTAAGACCTGCAATGGCATGAAAGGCATTCTTAAGGAAGGATCTGAAATCTTGCAGGAGACCGCGGGGGGCGATATTAGAGATGCAGGTCTGATCTCCGCCGCACAGCGTGTTGAACATTATGAAATGGCCGCATACGGCGCGGTCCGGTCTTACGCTGAAATACTTGGGCAATCGCAGATATCCGAATTGCTTCAAGCGACGCTACAGGAAGAGAAAGCCGCGGACAAGAAGCTTACCGAGATCTCCCAGAAACTCAACCACCAAGCGCTCCGTGCCGCATAGCTAGAGGGGTCAAAAGGCTTGCGAGATTGCGGCACGAGCTTTGACGGGATGTTGGAGTAAGTCATCTCGTCAGCTTTAACCTTTCGTCCCTAACTTCATACTGAGAGGAATTCACATGATACGCAAATTGAAAAGTGGCGAATACCGTCTTTACTCTCGAAAGAAGAGTCCGTCCACCGGCAAGAGGCGAAACCTAGGTACGTTCGCGACAGTCGAGCAAGCAAAGCAACATGAGCGAGAAGTGCAATATTTCAAGAGGCATTGAATAATTGCTAACAACAATTGAATCGTGACTTACATGGGCATCCAACGCAAATGGTTATCTGTCGGCGGCGTGGGCTCGGGGGCCATAACCAGCGCGAAGCCGAATGACTTAATGATTCTTATAGGCCATTATTTGCATACAAAAAAGCGTGCCGTAGAGGCATGGCCTCAGATTGCTGACAAAGGTACCAAGATAGGCTCTCGGTTTTCACGGGGGCCTGTTTTATTTTGTAGACATGCGGAAGAAGCCAGAAGCGCAGCAGCAAGATTTGGAGATGGTTTCGGTAGAATCCCTGGTTCCGTCGGGACACCTGCTGCGGAAGATTGAAAGGGTGGTGGATTTCAGTTTTATCCACGACCGTGTGAAGCATCTTTATTGCGAGGATAACGGCCGTCCTGCGCTGGACCCGGTGGTGCTGTTCAAGCTGTTGCTGTTGGGATATCTGTACGGTGTTCGCTCCGAGCGGCAGCTGATGCGGGAGGTGGAGGTGAATGTGGCCTACCGCTGGTTCCTTGGCCTGAAGCTGCGCGATAAGGTGCCGGATGCTTCGACGCTGAGCCAGAACCGGCGGCGGCGTTTTTCCGAGAGCACGATCTATCAGGAGATCTTCGATGAGATCGTGCTGCTGGCGGTGAACAAAGGCCTGGCCACGGGGGCACCGATTCGACGCACCTGAAGGCCAATACCAACAAGAATAAGTTCGATCTGTGCGAGGTTCGGGTCAAGCCTCAGGAGTACCTGGCAACGCTGGAAGCCGCCATTACCGAGGATCGTGCGGAGCATGGCAAGAAGCCGCTGAAGCCCTCCGATGCTGAGCCTGAGACCAGGCAAATCAAGCTGAGCCGCACCGATAAGGACTCCGGTTATCTGGTGCGGGAGGGCAAGCCGAAGGGGTTCTTTTATCTCGACCACCGCACCGTCGACGGAAGCCATGCCATCATCACCGACACGCATATAACGCCGGCCAACGTGCATGACTCGGTGCCGTATCCAGGCCGTCTGGACCGGCAGCGGGAGCGGTTCGGGTTCTCTATCCGCGCGGTGGGAGTGGATGCCGGCTACGCGGCGGCGGCCATCACGCAGGGCCTGGAAGAGCGCAACATCTATGGGGTGATCGGCTACCGCGCGGAGATTGCCGCGCGCATTGCGGATGAGTTATTCGACCAGTTAGACGCCCCCGTCCGCCGCATCGGCGCGATGGATACTTTTGTTGCGTATCAGCCGGTGCTGGAGGAAGCGATTTTGCCCCAGCCGGAGACGATCTTCAAAGCGATTGTGGATTTGAAGGCGTATTGAGAAAAAATGCTAACGTGAAGTTAGTATCTCAGGCAGCGTCCATTTTAATGGATAGCCAATTGACGAAGGCCCCAGATTGATAACCTGGGGTTTTTGCATTTGTTGGAGATCGGAAACGGAATATAGCAGAAGAGTGGGTGAGCCTCATGGACACAAACAAAACAATCCGCAAATTCGTTAGCCATGAGGAACAACAGGCTGAGGTCTACCGCTATTGGCGGAGCCGCCCGGTGGGCGAAAGGCTTGCTGCCGTGTGGGAAGCTACCGCAGCGGCCTACGCCTTCAAGGGAATATTCTATGACCCTACCCGAAGATCTGAAGCAACTCTTGCTCGCATTCAACGCCCACGGGGTTGAATACCTGATTATCAGCGGCTACGCGGTCGGCGTTTATTCCGAACCGCGCGCGACCAAGGATCATGATCTTTTCATTCGCTCGAATATCCCAAACAGTGAAGCGGTCTATCGCGCCCTGTCCGCCTTCGCCCGCGCCCTCAACCTGAGCGCCGGCTACATCTCGCAGTTGGAGCGCGGAACCAAGCAGCCCAAAGGCCCGGCCCTCGCCCTGCTCAACGTCATCCGCCGCAAGGGGCTTGAGGCGATTCTGTAGCCGCTGTATGCGGATTTTGTTCAACGTCTTACCTACCAGACGGTCCTTATCCAATGACTGCTGGGTTAAGATAATCCGACAATGAAGGAGTTTCCAGACGCTTCCAAATAGTCTGCATACAACTCTGCTGCCTCCTTTCCGGTGACCTCCGACATATATTCGAGGGTGATTCGAAACCCGTCAGATGCCGCAGGAAAGCACTTGTCGCACCATTGGATTCGGCTCTCGCCATCAGGGTGATTCAGAGCGAACAGTGCGTTGGAGTAAACGAGCGCGCCGCCTTGCGCCTCTTTCACAGCACGAAATATCGTTTCGCCTGCTTCATGGCAGGCCGGATTGAACCGGTGCATTGTTTTTTCCGAATCAACTTGAAAACATCCGTAACGCGGCACTACAAGATGGTAAAGCACTCGCCAATTGTCGATACAAGGCTGTATTGGCTTCAATTGCCCCATATCTGGCAAGATAAGATCCTTGCGCTCAAGCATTACGAAAAATGCAAGCCCCAATCCAAAGAGCTCATGCAATGGCTCTTGAACCTGCTGCTCATAGAGTTCCCAGAGATCAGGCTCGTCCGGCTCAATGTATTGCCGGTCGGTGAATATCCTCCGGAGCAAGTCATTTACTTCTTCCTGACCCTCATCTGTGAGTGGGCAAGCCGTCATTCGAGCACCCTGATGGGATCGCTGTGTACGCTCCACACTCAGAAACTCCCGATAGTTTGTCACCAGCCATGTGCCTGCAAGTCTCGTCTCAGGTATTAGCCTCGTGGCTCGTAGCTTTTCGACATCCACGTCTAACGCACCAGCAATAGCCTGGATAGTCTCAGGATTCTTGGTTTGGTTTTTCTCGACCCGTTGGATTGTCCGAACATCGAGAGCCGCGGCAGTCGCGAGTTGCTCTTGAGTCCACGCCTTCTCCTCCCGCTGCTGTTGAACCTTCTTGCCGTAGCTGAATTCCGTTTTCACTTTTGACCGTCCTTTCTGACCACACGGCCATTGTGCCAAGAGCAGAAATGGAAATCAACGTCAGATCCCCGACAGTTGAGCGACAGTGAACAATTGCATTCTCTCACGAACTCCCTTGCCAGACGCAGAAAAGCCATGCCCTCGGGCATGGCTTTTCTGCTTAGAAATAATTGCCAGCGATCACCTAATCTCCCACAGAGTTACCCGTGCAGTACCCTCGGCCTGGCGAGGCTTTGGCTCAGACCGTCCAATCCTCCACGACCAGCCCCTTGATGCGCGCAAATTCGCGTATGTTTGCCGTCACCAGCACCAGATTCCGGCAGAAGGCCTGGCCAGCGATCAGCGTGTCGTACTCCCCAATCCGCTCGCCGCGCCGTTCCAGCTCGGCGCGAATTTCCCCGGCAGCATGCGCATCCCCCTCTGTGTAATCGAGGACCGCAACCGCGCTGCTGAGAAATGCCGTCAGCCGATTCGCATTTTGAACAACTCGGCCACTCTTTGCCACACCATACCACAGTTCATGAGCAACGATCGACGAGATATGAGGGAGGCTCTGACGGGCAGTAGCCTGGAAGTATCGCTGCCGAACCCTTGAAGAGCTTTCGTTGATCAGCGCAATGCAGATATTTGTGTCCAGCAGGTAACTCACTGAAAATACTCACGAATTGGAGCGAGGTTCTGCTTGCGGCCTTCGGGAAAGATCGGATCGCCGCCCATCGCATCCATCCGGGCAAACAGCTCTTCCAAGGATTCCTTCCGAGATGACGAGAGTGGTTCAATCAGGACTCCCGCCCCCATGCGGCTCACGCGCACACGATCGCCCTCGAAGCGGAACTCTTTTGGCAGGCGCACGGCTTGACTGCGGCCATTCCAGAATAGCTTGGCATCGGTTGGCTTCAAACTCAGTCCAGGTTTTGCCGCCATCGCACCCTCCATAAAGTATCAATCAACAGTATATACCATCTCTCAATCTCGTCCCATGCATCCGGCAAGTTCTTGTCACTCACCACGACCAACAGAGGGCAAACTCCCAAACGCAAAAAAGCCAAGCCCGAAGGCATGGCTTTTTGCTTAAGATAATTGCCGGCGATCACCTAATCTCCCACACAGTTACCCGTGCAGTACCATCGGCCCAGCGAGGCTTAACTTCCGTGTTCGGGATGGGAACGGGTGATCCCTCGCAGTATGGTCACCGGCA
>JBEKDN010000202.1:0-10100 GCA_050014335.1 Occallatibacter sp.
AGTTGCGGCCAGCGTGACGCTGCCGGTAAATCCACCCACATCAGTCACGGTGATCGTGTCGGTCGCCGTCTTGCCCTGCGTGATGGCCAGCGTGCTAGCCGATGGCGCCAGCGTGAAGCCGGGGGTGATAGAGCCGCTGCCCAGTGGGAACTGAATACTAGCCAATTCCGACTGCTTCAGAGCGCTTACAGGAGTTACATCGTAGTTGCTGTCGAGCAGCGCATACGTATCCTCACCATTCAGAGCCCAGTAGGTCCAGTTGATGGTTGGGTTGGCCGCAAGATATGCAACCAAGCTTTGAAACCACTGCCCTTGGCTTCCCGCAACAGAGCTTTCCACGTCAGTGCTTGTATTGTCTGTGCCAAATTCACCTAACCATACCGGTGCCGTGCCGGCAGCGCCGATATATCCCCAATACTTATTCCAAATGGCATCGAGGCTGGCTGGCGTGGTGCTGGTGGTAAACCAGGGCTGCTGATAGAGGTTCGGGCCGTAGTCGTGTGCGGAGTAAACAAGTTGGTTGGCAACGCTCAGCGTAACCGGGTAATTCGCCACACCGAGCAGGTTCTCCCCTTGCCAGGCGCAGACGCCGCTATAGCAGTCGTTTCCTTCAATAAAGATCAACAGTTTCGGATTGACACCAAGTATGGCATTGCCCGCGGCTGTAGCAGCAACCGGCCAATTTTGCGTTGTCAAACTAGTAGGACAACCGTTGGTCGCAGTATCGCCAGTCCAGCAGGAGCCAGTTGTAGCTCCGCTCCCAGCAAGGTGCGGCTCATTACGCAGATCCATGCCGATCACGGTTGGGTTGCCGTTGAATGTGAATGTGCTGGCGCTGTAACGCGTAGCCATCGTCTGCCAATCGGCAATCCAGTTCGCCTGCGGATAGGCGCTGGTGTACCATAGACCGCTAGCCTCGTTGGTCTCGCCGGCTTCAGACCGGTGGTTGTCGAGGATCACGCGCAGGCCGATCGAGCCGGCATAAGCGACGAGAGTGTCCAGATCCTGAAGCGCTGTCTGACCGACCAGAACCGTGTTTGCCGGGCCGCCGTTGGCGTAGCTGGTATAGTTGGTGGGCACTGGGTTGCTCTCCACCATCTGATTCGAGTAGGGGATGCGAATTACGTTGTAGCCGTCGCTCTTAATGCTATTCAGAATGGTCTTGTAATCCTGCGCCCATAGGCCGTGAACCAGGTAATCTGGAGTCTCAAAGCCGTACCAGTTGATTCCGGCGATGCGGACTTCCGTGCCGTTCGAATCGAGAATCTTGTTGCCGCTGGTATGCCAGTAGCCGGCGCCTTGACCCCATGCGCTAGGCGCAAGAAGAGCCAGCAAGATCGCCGCGAATACAAATACGCTATGCACTGTCCGCTGCCGAGCGCGTGCCTGATTGTCCGTCTTGGTAAATGCGAGATACATCGAATTACTCTCCACGTGTGGTTCTCAATAGAGGGGTTAAAGTGCGCTTGAGCGTGCGCGGAGCAGATCCAGTGATCTGCTCCGCGCTCGTTTCTGTTGTACAAGCTGCTTGTTGAGCAGTTTGCTAGTTAACCGTGCAGGCCGTTCCATTCAGCGAAATCGCTGTCGGAACTGCGTTGGTTGTTCCATTCCACGTGCCGTTGAAGCCGATGCCGCTGAGCGTTCCGCCAGCAGCGATGCTGCCGTTGTAGGGCTCATTCTTCACCGTCACTGCTGCGCCGCTCTGTGTTTCAATTCCGTTCCAGAGCTGCGCAACCGTCTGTCCATTGGCGAATGTCCACGTAAGAGTCCAGCTAGTAACCGCTGTGCTGCCGTTAATGATGGTGATTGACGCGCCGAATGCGGAGGTATTCTGCGGTGAGATCACATAGTCCACTGTGCAACCGCCGGATGTTGCTGGGACGACTGTAACCGCGATCGAGGTGGTAGCGGTCGTTGTGCCCGACGTTCCGGTGACGCTGATGGTGGCTGTTCCGGTGGCCGTGGTGCTGGCCTTGATCGTCAACGTTGTGCCGCTGACGGTGACTGTAACGCCGGAGTTAGAGCTGGTCGCGGTCAGAGTTACCGTGCCAGTGAAGCCGCCGGTGTCTGTGACCGTGATCGCGTCCGTGGCGCTGGCGCCCTGGACGATGCTCTCCGTTGCCGCGGCGGGAGTAAGCGTGAAGCCGGCCTTGACTGCCGTCGTCACTGTAACCGCGATCGAGGTGGTAGCGGTCGTTGTGCCCGACGTTCCGGTGACGCTGATGGTGGCTGTTCCGGTAGCCGTGCTGCTGGCCGTAATCGTCAATGTTGTGCCGCTGACGGTGACTGTGACGCCGGAGTTAGAGCTGGTCGCGGTAAGAGTGACAGCGCCTGTAAAGCCGCCGGAGTCTGTGACCGTGATTGCGTCCGTGGCGCTGGCGCCCTGGGCGATGCTTTCCGTGGATGAGGCGGGAGTGAGCGTGAAGCTGCCGCCGCCAGTGCTAGATGATGCGAGTACGGGGTAGGCGTCCTGAACCAACTGCACAAACTCAGTCAGCCAGAAGGTGCCGGCGGGTGGCGGGTTCGGGATCGAGTTCGCGATGGTGTCGGCGCCGGCCTGCGGATTCGCAGTCACCGGGTTGCAGTTCGGATCGCCAACCGTTGACGTTACGCCGTTGTATACGCTGCCCGGATAGTTGCCGTCCGCTTCTCCCGGAGGCTTAACCCATACATAAGCGCTGACGTTGGTGGTGGGGTTCACTGTCGGCAGTACGCCGATGCCGGCATTCTCCTGGTTGCACCACTGTCCTGAGGAATTGCGCAGATCGATCTTGCTTTCGTTTACAAAGGTGTCGATGACGGTGCTGGTGCCCGCGGCTGTCGGCCGCACTGTATAGGCGCTGCTGCCGCCGCCGTTAGCGGCAGAGGTGTTGCCCCAGCCGTTGCGTGAGGTGTCGATCAGGAAGCCAATTGTCGACGGAAAGCCGCCGCCGGGTGTATGTGCTTGGCCACGCGGGTCGGTGTAGCCACCGGTAGTGGACGCGGTCAGAGCCTGCAAGAAGTAGGTTTTGTAGGAGAGCTCATCAATGGCTGGATCCCACTGATAGAAGTCGCCTGTGAAGATGCCACTGGAAAGGCTGGTGTTGGTTTCCGGTCCGCCTGCAACCTCATCCCAAACGATATACGGCTCTGTGAGAGGACCATAGTTGGCCGTGTTGGTGATGAAGCCGTCAATGGTGGCATATCCGGCCGAGAGTTGCTGAGCGAAAGCGCTGAAGAACTGGACAGCGTAGGCTGTGTTGGAAGTCCAGCCGAGCCAGCCGTGGTGGCCGATGTCCAGATAGTTGTAGACGTTCGGCAATTTGTGGAAAGTGTTGGCCGCGAAGGAAATGCCCTGATAGTACACGCCTGTTGAAGGAGTGTTGAGGGCGGGAGTGGCCGTCTGAGTCCAGTTCGGAGCTACGCCTGCGTTGCTTACGCCGCCGTTGGCAGCGACGCAGTTGGCATCAACAAAGCTGAGGCCGGAGTTGGTAAGAATGTTTGGCAGCGAGTCGTCCTCGATCACCAATACAAAGCGAACATTCGAGGGAGCTGCGGCCAGGATGTTGTAGATGGGGGTAATGTAATCGTTCTCGTACTCCTGAATGCCTGTGCCCGTGAGCGCAGTGGTATAGCCCTTGGGGATGTCGCCGCCGGCGATGCTAAGTTCGCCGTTGGAGGCCAGTGCCGCGCAGTCGCGATCGGGAAGATCGTAAATCACGAGTTGGACGACGATCTCAGCGCCGTTGGCTTGGGTAGCCGCTTCGGAGATAAGTCCTGCGAGGCCCGTGCGGCCGCCATTGACCGAACCGCCCGCGATGGCTGCGATGCGGTCAAGCCAGATGAATGTCGGCTGCTTGGCGACTGTAGCCATCTGCCCAGCGAGCGAAGGCTCGGCTGCTTGCGCGGTAGCGACTTCTGCGGCGTAGTCCGGGTTGACGAACACTGTTGCGCCGACGTATGGGTTGGCAACATGGGTTTGAGCAAATGCGCCTGGTGTAACAATTGTTAGTAGTAAAGCCGCGAGTACCGCAAGGTACCCGCTCAGTCGGCGAGCACTAGCCCGCGCACAGGGAGGGTTGAACTGCTGAAACATGGTTTCTCCTTACATCACATAAATCCGATTGCCGCACTCCTAATAGAGAAGTGCTTCTTTCGTAGAATGATGCCGGTATAAGTATTCGCGCTCGACTGTGCGGGTCAATTATTCATTGACTCGCGTGGCCGGGTTTATGCTGAACTTTGGAACTTGGTAATCGTATGAAATGGAAAAATGGAAACTGTGAGCCGCAAGTGCATGAAAAAGAAGTATTTCTAGAACGAGTTGCATTCTAAACTGAAATGCTTTCTAGCAAATGTGCAAGAACCATATTACAAAGAACTGGAATTCAGCGCCATTGCCTATGAGAAAACGACTAGAGCTTCGATGAAGCCGGAAAAGACGGTGGATGTTCCACCCGACTGGCTGTTAAGAGCATCCTGGGTGGTTTGGGTCCTCCTTGGCGGGTAGTCACTTATTTCGACCCTTCCGCTGTTAGCCCCTCCAGAGCCGCCCGTGCCATTACATTTCCGTCGGGGTTCAATCGTTCAAACCTTCCAGAATCTATGTGGACCGGGAAGCAGTTGGATAGGTGCACTACTGCATGGACTGCCAAAAATCCCTGATTTGGGCTTAGAATCAATTATGTATTGAAGAGATAGAGACTTTGTCCTTGGAGTATGATACTCTCACATCCCAAGGACAGTCTGAAATACGCTGCCGTGCGCGCCGGGAACTTATTATGCCGAACGAAACTCTCCAAGAGCCGAAGATTGCTCCCGAGGTGATAAAGAGCCAGCTGAAGCGTATTCAGAGCAGCCCGCACTTCAGTCACAGCCGTCGCTATCCGAACTTCTTGAATTATGTTGTGCTTAAGACCCTTGATGGTCAACAAGACCAACTTAAGGAGAGAACCATCGGGATCGAGGCATTTGGGCGCTTGCCCGGCTACGATCTGAATGAAGATCCCATCGTTCGCGTCACCGCTGGCGAGGTTCGTAAGCGCCTTGCCCAGTATTACTATGAGGCTGGCCACCAGGAAGAGGTCCGGATTGAACTTCACCCAGGATCCTATATTCCTGATTTTAAGTTTGTTACAGCAGAAATCCCTGAAAAGCCGCCGACTCCGGCTCCAACTACAACGGGCCTTCCTGCACAGACTTTGCCTTTACCAGTGAAGAAGGAGAACCCGCCGCGCCGATTCGTGCCTTCCCTCAAAATATCCGGCGCAAAGATTGTTCTTGCCCTGGGCGTATTAGCGGTTGCTATTGGGTTAGTTTCTCTGCTGCTGCGGCCCTCCCCTCTTGACGAATTCTGGCGGCCGGTAATCAATTCAAGCAGCCCAGTTCTGATCTCTGTCGGTTCCGTGATGGCGCTTCTGGACCGCCAGCCCACCGCATCTGGAGGCTCAAACGTAGGAGACCATCCCCTTTACTCCGATCCGGTGGCCTTGGCTGATACCATTGCCATCTCAAGCCTTCAGCAAATTCTTTCCAACCATAATAAGGTCAGCAGCATTGAATCGTCGGCGGAAACCACGTTTTCAGATCTGCAGAGAGGCCCTGTAATTCTTGTCTCCGGATTTAACAATCCCTGGACGATGCGCTTGACCGACCCCTTGCACTTTCGTTTTCTTCGACCAACCCTTCATGAATTCGAGATTCAGGACCGCGGCGACCCTGACAATAAAAAATGGGCGATCAATACTCTGATTCCATTTTCTGAAATGAACCGCGATTTCGGCCTCATCGCACGCTTTCACGACCCTACCACCGACCAGATCATCGTGGTCTCGGCAGGCCTCGGTGAAAATGGAACGATCGCCGCAAGCCAGTTGCTATCCACAGAAAAATACTTCAAAGAATTGCGCCAAGAGCAACGAATGCCCAAGCCGGAGCAGAACTTTGAAGCAGTGATTGAAACCGAGATTATTAATGGCAGGCCTGGACCGCCTCGCATTGTGGCCACGTATCTTTGGTGAGAAAGTGATTGAATACCTGATCACCGAAAGCCCTGCGGAAATGGCAAAGGCTAATTACTTCAGTCCGTAGTTAAGCTTCGGGTACCAGTCCGTTCCGCGCCCCTCGGGAGTCAGATCCAGCATCAGCCAGAGGGGATCGAGATCCGGGGCCCCGCGCGGATCTTGTCCAGTATCCGCCATCGCGCCGCTCATTTCGCCACTATAAAAATGCCGGACGACTCCCTCGCGTCGAGTAAATACACTCAACCCGGGCACATCCATATCCTCCGGGCTCACATACGTGCGCGTGTACGCGCCACTGACATCGGAGACGAACGGCAGACATGTCAACCCGCGCTGCTGCGCGTACTCGATGAGACGCTCAATGGACGAGCGAGCTGTAACCGCGATGGCTACACGTTCCCGCAGGTTGATCGCTACTCCGTTCCATGCGCTTAGAAACGAGGTGCACATTGGGCAAGGCGCTTTGCGCTGGGGCCCGTACATCATGCTGTAGACCATGAGAGTGTCCATATCTCCAAAGAGGTCGAAGAAGCGCACTGGACCTTTTTCGGAAACAAGTTTGAAGTCCTTTGCGATCTGGCCGCCTGGTGGTAGCGCGCGCCGCTGTGCTGCTACACGCTCGATGTGACGCCGCAATTCGATCTCTTCCGCCAAAAGCGCGTTGCGGGCAGCGCGATACCCCGCACTCTCATTTGGGTAATGGGCTTGGTTGGTGGCGGCCAGTTCCTCAGCAGGCAGAAGCATTTGCAAAATCGTCATAACACCTCCGAAGTTCTCCGTTCATTTGGATGCGGCGACGGGAAAAAGAATTGCCATTTGTCGCCGTAGGAGAGATACTTCTTAAGGTAGGTATTCCAGTTGGTCTTAGTGGTCATTTTTTACTAGCCACCGTGCTCTCGCTTGAGCGATTCAGGGGTGAAACTCGGAGAACGACACAGACTATTTTCCCAGCGAAATGGATAGCAACGGCGAATAAACAGTTTAAGTGATTGATTACAAAGGGCGGGAGTAGTTCAGTGGCAGAACGTCAGCTTCCCAAGCTGAATGTCGCCGGTTCGATCCCGGTCTCCCGCTCCATAAAATCAACAACTTACAGAATCGGTAGAAACTGTGAACTCCATTCGTTTTGAAACCGCCGACTGCGTATAAACATTCTGGTTGACGTCGAGGCTGTGGCCGAGCTGATCGGCAACCAGCTTGCCCTCGACGCCAAGATCGCTCATGAGGCTCGCATGAGTCCGGCGCATTACCTGGAAATTTACCCAGCCAAGTCCTGCCTTTTCCAACTTCGGGCCAATCCACCGCCGCCAGACATTTTCCTTGGCCATCGGCGTCATACGTTCCGATGGGAAAACCCACGCACTGGCGGTCGTCGAAGGTACCTGTTTCCGCCACTCTTCGATCTCGCGCGAGAGTCCGTCGGAAAGCGCCGCCCTACGGTATGAATTCGCCGTCTTTGGGCTGTCGATTACACCCCTGTATACCCGTTGCCGGATATTGGCGTAAACCGGCGTGATTTCGCCCCATGTAAGCGCGAAGATCTCACCTGGGCGCATACCCGCAAGAATGGCCAATTTGGTTATCAGCCTTTCCCGTGGGCCAAGAACGCGGAAACATGTCTGGACTTCCGCGCCGGTCATAATTCCCCGCTCGGCCCTTTTGGCGTCTCTCGGGGTAAAGAGCAGTAACGCAGGATTGCGAGCGGTATGTCCTTCTGCCACTGCCATATCGAACACCTGCTTCAGATCCCAGCGCAGATGGGCGACGGTCGAGTACGAAAGGGCTTCTCGTCCAGCCTTCAGGTCAAGCAAATCCTGAAGTTCATCTCGTGTCAGGCCGGAAAGCTCCCGGTCATTCAAATCCGCTACGAGATGGATGGCAATCCTGTTCATAGTGCTCCCGCGCGTTGAAGCCTTCCATTTGCGGCAGTAGTACGGGAAGAACACTTGTTCGACGAACTCCCCGAAATGCCACACCTTGTCGGCTGCTTCGCACTCCGCGTTCGACTCCGCGACGAGCCTTGCAACTTCTTCGCGGGCCTTCGATTTTGTCATGTCTTTGACCAAACCGAGAACCAGGCTTTTGCGCTTACCGCCCTCCCACCACGTGCCGAGCCAGCGTCCGCGCTGTTTACGTAAACCACCTGCTTGGTGCCGTTGTCGCATAATCCTCCTTATGCGCGCTTCCGGACACCCCTTACTGGCGATGCCTCCATTCTATCGGTTTCGTTTCTCTCCAGCCATACGGAAAGTGATTCACGTATCACAAGCTTGCGTCGCCCGAGCCGAATGCACGGAATCGCCGCACAACCGAATACGCGCCCGTCAATCACCTTGCCCACATGCGCCTTCGAGCAATGCGGAAGTTGTGCAACGTCCGCAATCGTCAGCAGATCAAATTTGTCAGAGAGCATCGACATAATGCCTCACCTCATAAAGCTCGGCCTCAGCCGTGGGCCGATATTCCGGCACTGCTGGCTCTGTGAGAAGTGTGGTTTGCTGCGCGAATGTTGTCTAATGAATTCCGCGGAGAGCGTTATTCCAATCAGGAATAACGCTCATGCAGAATGGCCGGCACGATGGGACTTTACAGCTACTCACTGCCCAGAAACTTCCCGTCAGCTTCGGTGCGAGCGGAACGCATAAAGGCAACTCTTGCAAGTTTTGATTTCACTACCACAACTTTCTTTTCGTTCAAGCGTCAATAAGAAAAACCGGCGCGGAGAATCTTGCGTCCAGACCGGTACCCCTGCGGTTCAGGAGTGGCATAAAGACACACGCAGCACCGATCACTATTGTGTTGCTCGGCACGACCCATTACTTGCCCTTGGTCTTTGGCTGGGAGGACGGGTATGGCGCTACCGGAGATTCGACTTTTGCAGGCCGCGATCGCGCTGGCCGAAGAACTGAATTATTCCCGTGCAGCCGCGCGGCTGCGCATCGAGCAATCGACGCTGAGCAAGCGGATTGTCGAGCTTGAATCTCAGATCGACTTGCGCCTTTTCGTGCGGAACCGTCAGACAGTGGAACTGACCGACGCCGGCAGGCATTTTGTAGAGGAGGCACGCAGCGCGGTGATGCACGCCGAGCGTGCAGTCGCTGACGCAAGGGCCGCGCTGCATGGAGTGGACGAAGTGCTTCACATCGGCAGGTCCGTCTATGCAGATCCGTACCTGGTCACTGCTATTCAGTCGATTGTGCTTCCCCTCTTTCCTGGCCTGAAGGTCAAGCTCTGGAGCAACTTCTCGCACGAACTCGCGCGCATGGTGGCTGCCGGGAATCTTGATCTGGCGCTGGTGGTGGCAATCCCCGATACTTCGTCGCTCAGCTTCTTGTTGGTTGCTGAGTCGCCCGGCTATATCGCGTTACCGAAAAGCGACGCCAAAGCCGGGAGTGTGGAGCTCCGCCTCGAAGATTTGCGCGCGCACGAGTGGATTCTGCCCGCGCCGCACATCAACCCGTACATCACCAAGATGATTCAGGCGGAGGCCTCCGCAAAAAACATCGTCGCGCCCGACTCGCATACCTTCACAACGGCTGAAGAGGCATCAGCGCTCGTCTTGGCGCACAAGGGGGCGGCATTCCTACGCGCGAGGCGGCTTGGCGAATCTCCAGCAATGAAATTGCTGTCCGTCCTCTGAGCGAGGAACACCCGAAACTCGTAACCAGATTGGCGATGCGTGCCGACGATAAAAAGCGGTTGACGAGCGAGTTCGTTCGCGCCGCTCCGGCGACGACGCTTGATACTCTCCACTCCCGCTTCGCTCATACAGAAAGTTCATCACAGACTCACCCCGCAGAACAGATGCGGTTGCTATGACGGATACAATTAATCTGCAAGGTTTTGAAAATATAAATAGGGGGGAGGGGGTATCTTGGGCGGGAACAATTCTGCCGGGAGAAGGGCTTTCTCGCTTCTCAATCCTGTTCATCGCCCTCCCCTGCGCTTCCATAGTATGCACGAATGAAGGGTAATTCGTAAGCGTGTGGTCTGCCCCTGTTGACCATCCACAGGGTCGTGTATTTGGGATAGGGACTGATTTGCGAAGTGTCCACCTATTTTTAAGTGGACACTTCGGGAAGTTCCTGGAAGTACCTA
>JBEKDN010000203.1:0-7112 GCA_050014335.1 Occallatibacter sp.
GAACTGGTGCCGCTGGCATTACAGATAAACCCGGCATTGGCGGAAGCATACTGTGATGCTGTAGCAGCCAAGCTCGTTCCGGCGCCACCTACGCTTTCAATCAACAGCCCCTGCGCAGTTGCCGCGGAAGGAGAAAAATCATTCCATGAATCGTGGCTCCGATACATGCCCCAACCGCCGCGAAACACCGTTTTGCCCGTGCCAAAGAGGTCGTACGCCAAACCAACTCGTGGAGATACAAATGCGAGGCGGGTCTTGTCGCCGGACATTGGCAGGCTTGGCATATTGGCATGCCAGCGCACTCCCGGCAATTTTGTTGGTGAAGTGACCCTGGTGTGCGGATCTGTGGCGTAGAGAGCCGGCTCGAATACTGCTATACCCAGCCCATGGGAATCTGTCCAGGCGCCTAGGTGATCCACGCGCAAACCCGCATCCACGGTAAGTCTCTTCGTCGCCTTCCATGAGTCCTGAATAAACCCCGAGATTGTCCAGTAATAGATGTTCGTCTGCGGATTGAAGTTCTGCTGAAAAAACTGATCGACATCTCCCAGCAAGAAATCCGCCAGGTAATTTGCGCCGCATCCCCCAAACCCGCAGGTCAGATCGCTGGTCGTATTGTGCGACCCAGCAGCGTCGGTAAAGCTTGCGTCCGGCACATAATAATTCGTAATTTGACCGTTAGTGATCGGGCTCAGATCGGTCTGGTTCGCCGTGTCGCGCTCGATATACGCCCCCAGCTTGAGCGTGTGTGATTTGACCAGAAAGTTGAAGTTATCCCCTCCCGAGGGAATAAATTTCTTCGAGATGTAGCGGCCATTACTGAAATCCGGTGTGATGGCTAGCGGTAGACCATGATTCCCATAATCGCTCAACTGCGGAAACTCTTTGGAGGCAGTCGGAAAAATGCCGCTGTACGGATAGTTGTATGTGCTCGCCAACAGCGCGTTCTGGTCTCCGGAAACGTAGTAATTGGCCACATAAGATATGGCGGCGAATGCTTCGTTGGTGGAACGCGCGCTCAGAACCGTGGTGTAATTCAGGCTCGCTGTATTCGACGTCTGAGTCGAGATAATCTTGCCCGGCGTGTCCAACCCGCCCATTAGCGCGGTGCTTCCTGCGGAAGGAGAGTAGTAAATCTGCTCCGGAATTCCGGTCGTGCGCCCCGACTCGGTGTTGTAGACACCGTAGATCTTGTTGCTGTCGTTAATCGCCAAATCAACCCGACCGCGAATCTGAAAGACATCCGGATTTTGCAGGTTAAGATGCCGCCAGTTGTAGCCATTCACCGTTGGGCCGGTAGGCAATGGAAACTCGGCAGCCAAAAGCGCCGCAGCTCCGGGATCGAAGCTCTTGGCTCCATTGGCGAAGACACCGCTGCTTATAACCCCGTCGCTGGTAGCCGGTTGAGCGCAAATATGGTAGTAATTGGCAAGATCTCCGCTGGCATTGCACCCTTTTCCCTGCGTCTGATCCTCGATCTCCGCCACGCTGTGTCCTATATAATTTGCAAGCTCCGCCTGCGTGAAGTTACCCTGCCGCATTCCCGGCTCGCCGTCCGCATTTGTGCTCTGGTCCGTGGGAACCAGGGCGTTGATAAACGAGGTTAATGCCGAGCCGTATGAGTAGACATCACGCTGCACGTAGTCTTCGGCGCCTGCGGAGAAGACCAGTTTCTTGTTGTCATTGAATTTTGTTCTAGGAATCTTCACCGGGCCTTGGACATTGAAGCCCGGATAGATATAGCGATCTGGAATCTGCGGCAGTTGCTGATTCTTCAGAAACCAATCTTCGGAATTCATCTGTGACGTGCGAGCAAACCCGTAAACCGTCCCGTGAAAATCCGAAGAGCCCGACTTGCCTACCACCGTGATGACGGTTGGCCCCTTGGCTGTATCCGCGCCAAAGTTTGAAGTCTCTATCTTTACCTCCGAGACCATGTCCATGTTGACTGTCTGCGTCTGACCACTTTCATTGCCCGGGTCGGTGACGTTTGCGCCGTCCGAAATCACGCTGGCCCCATTGCCAGGCGCGCCGTTCCCTACATAATTCGCTAGGCCCGACCCTCCTGAGCCCACCACCGCCGGATCGGAGCCAAGTCCGTTGTTTAACCCGTTCTGCAAGATCGCGAAGCCTGGCTGAGTTTTCAGTAACTCGCTCGCATCCCGACCTACCGTCGAGAGCTTTTTGATATCGGAAGCAGTGATCAATGAGCTACGCTCGCTGGTATCGATGACTTCATTCTGTGCCGTCACCGTCACCGATGCGCTCACACTGCCTACCTTCAAGCTAATGACAGGCAAAGTGCGAGCATCGTTCGGATGCAATTCGATGCCGCTCTCCACATACGCTTCAAAACCCTCATGTTCAATCTTTACCGAATAAATTCCGGCGGGAATCGCGCTGAACTGGTAAATTCCCTCGCCATTGGTCTTCGATTTCCGAGTGTCTTTGGACGCCTCGTTCAGCAGCGTCACCGTGGCCCCGGCAACGCGCGCCCCAGTCGCATCGCTCACTATTCCGCCCAGCGATGCATTCACAGTTTGCCCCGCCGCCTGCCGCAAGCAGGGCACCACGCCAAGCAGAAGAACCAGCCCTGTAAGAACAAGCAAACGTATCGAAAACCTCATAATCTCTTCCAGCCTTCCCTGAATTTGCCGCTGCTCTTTCACTGGCCCCGATGTCTTATAGGTTAGCTTCGCGAGCCCGCTTGTCCGCCAGTTGAGTTCATTCCTGACAATTGTCATTGCTGCACCGTCAGCGCAATCTGTGCCGTTTCGGTCACCGTTACGGTGGTGGATGCGGTAGCCGCATAGCTCCCATTCACAACCAATGAAACCGTCGTCTGCCCCGTCGGAGTGACCCCATTCAGCCTGCTGCCGCAGCCTGAGATCGTCGCCGCGCCCAATAGGCCGCCAAGCGCGACAACCAGAAGCATCCATCCCCGATACTTCTTCCACAACCTGCGACGGACCAGCCCCAACGGAGCCAGCGTCAGCAATGCCAAAAAGACCGCCCCGCGGGAACCTCCTGGATTATGCAACGCGCCTACCGGAGGCTGCGGATGTCCCGGAACCTGCCCAGTAAGAATCTCCACCGTGATCTGCTGTGGAACTCCGTTAGTGAGCGTGTATCCATTGCCCACCTGGATGCTTCCATTGGCCGCTGTAAAGGTAAAGCCGCATGTGCTGTAAGCTGGCAATCCAGAGCAACTTGCCGCAATGGGACCGCTGAAGCCCGAGAGCGAAGTGACAGTGAAAGTCAACTGACCCGGAGTCCCATCGGTCACAGCCAGGTTGGCTGTGGATGGCGTGATGCTGAAACCCACCGGGCTAACGACCAGCGCGACTGCGGACGACTGCGATGCCGCGTAGTTCGCATCGCCGCCATAGGATGCAACCACGCTTAAAATGCCTGTGGGCAGCGTGGTTGTGGTCAGAATGGCCTCATAGAAAACCATCGTGACCTTGTTGATCTCCACTGAAACCGCCGTCACCGGCGCACTCCCAAGCGCCACACTGCCGCTGAGAAATGTCACTGTGCCGCTTGGGCCAGGTGTCAAGTATGGAGCAATAGTTGCTGTCAGGGTAACGCTGCTTCCCGGAGCCGCGCTCAAGGGATTGGTTCCCTGGCCTGCAATCACCAAGGAATTCGTAGTTGCAAGTGGAGTGATCGTCACCGCCGCGGATGTCGCCGTACTGCTCGCCTCATAGTTGCTATCGCCGGAATAGGCCGCCGTAATCGCGTGGATTCCGCCTGTGAGCGACGTCAGTTGAAACGATGCCGTTCCCGTCGAGGATATCTGTGACGATCCTTGAATCTGTCCGTCCACGCTGAAGTTCACGGAACCCGTCGGCGCGCCTAGCGTCGTAAACCCACCCGTTGCGGTCAGCGTGGCAGTCACAGTGACAGTTTGGCCGAAGGCCGCGGCGCCATCAGCAGGCGAGGTCGCGGCAACCGATAGCTGTGTCGGAGCGAGATTCGCTCCCTGGCCCGTCAAAACCAGCGACGAGGGTGTCACCGTGGAGCTGGAGAAGGTCAGCGTCTCCTGATTGGTTCCCGGTTTGGTGGGATCGAAGACCGCGCTCAAGGTGCAGTCAAATCCCGAAGCCAGCGTGGTACCCGGCGCACAGTTTCCCGCCGCCGAATCCGACACTGTGAAGCTCCCAGTATCTCCACTCGAGGAGTAGAGGGTCGCGCCAAAAGTCAATGTCGCATTTCCCGCATTGGTGAGCGTAGCCGTCTCCGCGCCGCTCGCGGTGCCTAGATTGAAAGAGCTGAACTGAAGCGTTCCCTGTGAGCGCGACACCTCTGCGACAGACGCGTCTGTGCTGTCGGTAATATAGAGATTGGCGCTGGAGTCGACGGCAACTGCATAGGGATTGGCAATTCCCGCGCCAACGACAACCTTGGTGCCCCAAACTCCATTCTCATTCGGAATTCGAATGACTAATTGATTCCCGGTGTCCGCAATATACAAGCTACCCGAGGCATCAAGAGCAATTCCAGCCGGCGTAATCGCCGATGTGTAGACCGACGATTGCGCCCCGGTGATCGCTTGCACCTCATACACGTTTGTCGAATCCGCAACGAAGACATCGCCGCCCACGTCAACAGTCAAAGCAAGCGGAGCTGTATAGCCCGAACCCACCGCGGTAGCGAGCGCCGAGTTCGGAACGCCCCCTGTATTCGGGAGCCTCCAGACTTTTTTGTTGCCGCTATCGGCCACATACAAATCCCCGCCCGCATCGATGCTCAATCCCGCCGGGCCGCTCGTCCCTGAGTACACCACGATTTGGCCTGCGTTCGACAGAGATCCATTCACCACCGGTACTTCCACAACGCGGCCGTTTCCCGCATCGGCAATGTAAACATTGCCCGCCGCATCCACTGCCACGCTCGAGGGCGCTTTCAGCCCACTGCCAATCGTTGCCAGCAGCGTTCCACCTAGTGAATACTCATACACCGCCGATGCCGTACTGTCGGCGACGTAAACATTCTGCGCGGAATCGATGGCAATGCCCTCTGGGGACTGCCAATTACTACCGATCGACGCCACCGTCCCCGGATCGACGCTCTGTACAGCCCCATTGCCGGTACCGAAAATATATGCGGTTGCAATCGCCTTCCCCGTTGAATCAGCCAGAACCACCGCTCCCGACTGCACACCCACCGCGCTAGGAGTGTAGGTCGCTTGCACACTGCATGCCGCCCCCTGCGCCTCTGCGGTGCCTCCAACACAGGCTCCAGTCCCCGTCGTGCTGATTGCAAACGGCGAGCCGCCGGCAGGCGCGACAGATATGTTCGCCGGGGTCTCCGCGGCATTAAAGACGAAGTTCAAAGTAAGCGATGGTGTACTTGTGGTTCCTGTCGCCCATGCGCCCAGATTGGCGTTCCAAAGGTTCATCTCGCCAATCGTCGTAGCGCCATTTGTCGAGCCCCCAGGGGGCGGGATATTTGCGTTATAGCCGCTGTAGTAAATGTTACCCAGCGAATCGACAGCCACGCCATTGGCCGAATATGTGTACGACAAGTTGTATTGCTCCGCAGTATCCAGCGCGCCGCTTGCGTATGGAACTTCCACCAACCGATTATTGCCGGTATCGGTAATAATCAAGTCGCCAAAGGCATCCACGCCCACTCCGCCCGGTTCTGTCAGACCGCTTCCTATCGACGTATATGGTCCGGTCGGAACAGGATTCGTTGTGCCCTTCGGTACCGCTGTAGCCGTCGTCCCAGCCGGAAAGAGATATACATTAGCTGAGATTCCATCCGCATAGTAAACATCGCCGGCTGCATCCACGGCCAGTTCGCCAGTCGTTGTCTCTGGAAGCCCATCTTCGATCAGAATGAGATTCGGATACTGCGCCTCTGTTTGGTTCGGGAGTAAAGCGCCACCTATCCCGTCGTAACAATTCGTGCAATTGATTGGGTATTCGACAATACGATTGCGGTCGCCGATAGAGGGAGTCTGCTGACACCCACCGTTGCTGCCATGCGGCATAGTGCTGTCGCAGTTAACCACAACATACAGGTTTCCAGCGGCATCAAAGCCCAGATCCGTCGCCTGCATAAAATAGCCGGTGACACTTCCACCGCCCTCGCCCCTGATCTGACAAACACTGGTTGGCGGGGTAGTGCTTGGAGGAGTGATGCAAACAGGGGGATTCGTGCTGCTCAGCGAACTGGGCATGGCCGCAGTAGGATACACGCCATTGGAGCCGCTGTAGGGAATCTCGATGATCGATGCGTTCCCGTTGTCGTAATTATTGACCGACCAGAGATTGTTGGAAGGATCCACGGCAACGCTGCGACCTCCGTGCAATCCAGTCACCAAAGGAATAGGCTTGGGGTTGCCCGGAGCGATCTCAAAGATCGTGTTCGACGCATCGTCCTCGTAGAAGACATCTCCGAGCGAGTTTACCGCGATGTGGTGCGTATTTCCCCCGAGCGCGGGAACCAAAGTCTGATTTGAACTGACGACCACTGGCGGTGCCTGCGCGATTCCCAATGCCGCACAAAGACATAACGTGATCGCTACCGCAAAAGCTGGTTTCAAATTCTCGCTGGCCAGAAGCCTGCTTCTCTCAGCGCCAATGCCAAAAACACTGTGCGCTCGCTGATTATGCATCCAGAAAATCCAGCCTCTACCCACGTCCTGCCTCCCAAGATTCGTCGTGACTCTTCTGTTTCCGTCGTCATTTCGTGTCCGCGCGCAAGCCTTCTGCAGGCAAGCCGCATCTTAGAACTGCCATATGGTTGTTGTCAACGAACACTCTACTTGATCCCAGGGCCAACGCATTTAAAAATGCGAGTTCCCAACAACCCTGCCAAATCGAATGTAGCCTCCGCTAACTTGCTACCCCGATGCCCCGCATTTGCTGACTTGCTCAACCGCTCGCCCGCGCAGCGGAGCTAACGGCCATCTCTCTTAAGCGAGCCTATATTTTTCTGCCGGATTTTTGCGGATAATTACCGCCTGTTGACAGATCCTGTAAATAGGGGAAGGAGATCCCGCCATGACCAAAAACTCGTTTTCAACCCGCAAGCTGGCTCATCCCGACCCTCCAACCACACCCATTTTCCCTACCCTGTTTCGCTGTTTCTTCTCCACA
>JBEKDN010000204.1:0-7097 GCA_050014335.1 Occallatibacter sp.
CCACAAGCTCCTCGGAGCTTTTTGGCGCATTTTTCTGCGCTGCCTGATGCGCATCTGGAGCTCGATATCACGCCTACAAGGGACGCGCTCCCTCCAAATACAGTCTGGGAATGCCTGAAAAGCACTTTTTCAGGATCGACTAGAAAAGGCTGTGAAAACTGACGAAAAGGCGAGGGTTTTGGACGAAAACGGCGCTTTTTCGGGCCAAAAAGTGGGCAAAATGGGCGGTTTACAGTTACTAATTGGTAAATATGCTTAAAATGTAAGTCATTGATATGGATATTGTTATTGGAATTATTAATAAAAAAAGTGGGCTCCACAGGGTAGGGGGGGTGGGGGGTGCCGGTTTTTTTGGAGAATAAACAGCGAAACTGGGCAGAGGAAATGGGTATCGTTGGAAGGATGGGGTGAGCCAGACTGGGGGTTGAAAACGAGTTTTCGGCCATGGCGGAATCTCCCTTCCCTATTAATAGGATCTGCCAACAGGCGGTAATTATCCGCAAAAATCCGGCAGAAAAATATAGGCGCGTTTAAGAGAGATGGGCGTTGTCTCCGCTGCGCGGGTGGGCGGCTGAGCCGGCCGGCAATTGCGGGGCAGCGGGCTAGCGGGTTAGCGGAGGCTCCATTGGACTTGGCAGGGTTGTTGGGCACTCGCATTTTTCAGTGCGATTGCCCTGGGTGAATTCCTTTTCACGTTTTTTGTAACGAATTTGCCAGTTCGTGACTTTATTCCCATGAATGCATCCCCTAAGGACATCTCGCTCAATGAGTTCACGCCTTTATCGATCCATGGTCCTATTCCTGCTGCTTTGTACAGGAGGATTGGCCGCGATGGCGCAAGATCGGCTGACGCTTCGTCAAGCCATCGACGAGGCCCTGCGGCAGAGCCCTCAAGCAGCAATCGCGCGCGCCGACTTGAGCGACGCCAGGGCCGCAGCAGAGATGGCGCGCACGCAACTGTTGCCGCAACTCAGCTTTACTGAAGACATATCCCGGGGCAACGACCCGGTTTATGCCTTTGGCACGCGTCTCCGGCAGCGGCAATTCACGCAAGCGGACTTTGCACTGAACGCGCTGAACTCCCCTCAGCCTATAGGGAATTTCTCCACGCGCTTTTTCGGTTCCTGGACAGCATTCGATTCGTTCAAGACACAGCGGGAGATTCGCCGTGCCGATCGCATCAGAGAAAGCATCTCCTCATCCGCCAGGGCGGCGGATCAGCAGATCGTGCTGCGTGTAGTCGAGGCGTTTCTATCGGTGCTCCATGCGCAGCGGGAGGTAGCCGTTGCGCAGCATGAGCAGGAGACGGCAGCGGCTCTATTGAATTCGGCGGATGAGCACGTGAAGGCGGGCCTTGCAGTCGATTCAGACCAGATGCTGGCCGAGGTCAACGCGGCGACGCGCAAGGAAGAATTGATTGCGGCCCAGGGCGATGTGGAGTTGGCATGGGCAGAATTGCGCGAGGCGATGGGAGCGCCGGATCTGAAAGCATCCGCGTTGAAGCCGATCGAATCTCATCCTTTTCCGCAGCATCGACTCGAAGAGGAACTGGCGACAGCGGCAATGTCGCGGCCCGATCTGAAGTCGCTCGGAGAGGCGCAATCGGCGCAGCGGTCGGCTGTCGGCGCAGCAAGGTCAGATTTCGGCCCTCGCGTGAGCGCGTACGGAAGCTGGGAAGAAGACCATGGTTTGCAGGGCAGTACGGGAGGCAACAACTGGGTGGCCGGCGTCAAGATCGGCGTTGACATTCCGCCTATGGGAAAGCGCGCGCAGTTTGCGCGAGAATGCGCCGCTAAACAGCGGATCGATGCCCAACTGGCCGCCTCGCAAATGCGCGCACGCACGGAAGTGAGCCAGGCGCATATTCGCCGGCAGACGGTTGAACTCCAGTTGGAGACGGCACGCGCTGCGATGGACCAATCGGCTGAGAGCCTCCGCATTCTCAAGAACCGCTACAGCGCGGGGCTTGCCACCATCACCGACCTGCTGGGTGCCGAGGATGCCGAGCGGCAGAGTCAGTCCAGCTACTGGCATGCCGTATACGGCAACGCCATGGCCTATGCCGAACTGCTGTATGCGACAGGGACTCTGACTGCCAATGCGGCGGAGGAATTGCAATGAAGATTCTGTTACAGGCAAGTTTGCTGGCCGTTTCCGCCGCGATGACGGCCGGTTGCCACGGCAACGACGGATTTTCACCTGCGGCGGTACAGACCGCGCAAGCGCGGGTGGTCGAGAGCCGGCAGCAGCAGGTGCCTCTGAATGTGCGTTGCACGGGAACCGTTCATGCGCGGGAGACGGCGGTTGTCTCCGCACAGGTGACGGGCCGCATTCAGCAGGTTCTGGTGCGGGCGGGAGACAGCGTGCGGGCAGGGCAAGCGCTGGTCGTGCTTGACGATGCTGCGCTTCGCGCTTCAGCGAACCAGGTCCATGCTTCGTTGAAGGTTGCGCAAAGCGAAGAAGCCGTGGCCCAAAGCGAAGCCAAATTGGCGGCCAGCACACTGGAACGCTATCGACTATTGCAAGCCGAGAAGAGCGTGAGCCCGCAAGAGATGGATGAGGTTGCGGGCCGGGCAGAGGCAGCGGCCGCGAGGCTGGATGCGGTGCGTGCGCAGACCGCGGCCGCACAAGAGCAGGAAAGCGCGGCGCGAACCACGTTGGGCTATACGCGCATGGTTGCGCCTTTCGCAGGAGTTGTGACTGCGCGGATGGCCGATCCGGGAACGATGGCCGCGCCGGGCGTTCCGTTACTCCGACTAGACCAGGCCGGGGCGCTGCAACTCGATGCCACGGTGGATGAGTCGGCGATTGGCGCGATTCACAAAGGGATGAAGTTCAGTGTGGCGATCGATAGTGGTTCATTTGCGCAGATGACGGGTACTGTGGTGGAGATCGACCCCGCCGCCGATCCCGCCAGCCATAGCTTCACGGTGAAGATTGACCTGCCTGCTACCGGCCGCTTGCGTGCAGGCATGTATGGGTCAACCGAGTTTGCCGACGGTGTGCGGCAGGCGATCTTCATTCCGCGCTCTGCCGTCGTTCTGCGCGGTTCGCTGGCTTCGGCATACGTTCTGGACGGCAACGGAGTGGCACAGTTGCGCTACCTTACCCTTGGCGCGACACAAGGCAATCTTGCAGAAGTGCTGTCGGGCATCTCATCCGGGGAAAGACTCGTGGATGCACCGTCTGACCGCGACCTCGCCGGCAAACGCATTGAGGTCGAGCCATGAAACAGGAGCTTGGGATCGCCGGACGACTGGCACGGATGTTTCTCAACTCCAAGCTGACGCCGCTCTTCATTGCGGCATCGCTGGCGGTGGGAATCCTTGCGGTGGCGATCATTCCCCGCGAAGAGGAGCCACAGATTCTTGTCCCGATGCTGGACATTGTCACCACAATGCCCGGCGCTTCTCCGTCCGAGGTGGAGCAGCGCGTCACGCTGCCGATCGAGAATCTGGTGCATCAGATATCAGGCGTCGAGTATGTGTATTCGACATCGGCGCCCGGTCAGAGCCTGGTCATCGCGCGCTTTCTGGTCGGCACATCCCAGGAAGATGCGCTGATCAAGGTCTATAGCAAGCTGTACTCAAACTTCGATCGCATGCCTCCTGGAGTCTCGCAGCCGCTGATCAAGGCCCGCTCCATCGACGATGTCCCGATCCTGGCTTTGACTTTGTGGGGCGAGCATTACGACGGCTATCAGCTTCGCGCGATCGCCGCCGAGATGCAACATGAAATCGAGCAGATCTCCGATGTCTCGGAGACGACGATCATCGGTGGGCTCCCACGCACGATGCGCGTGGTTCTCAGCACTGAAAAGCTGAATGCATACGGCTTATCGCCGATGGCCATCGTCAGTGATCTGCAAGCTGCAAATTCAAATGTACAGGCTGGAAGCTTTGCCGAAAACAACCAGGAAGTCAGGGTGGACGCGGGTGAGTTGTTCACCAACCGCGAAGATTTGGAAGCTGTGGTGGTGGGCTTGGCGCGCGGGCAACCTGTATACCTGCGGGACGTTGCCGAGAAGATTGCGGAAGGCGCGGCAGAGCCTGCGAACTATGTAGCTTTCGGCGCCAAGAACGCGGGCGCATCGACAGCGCGACAGTATCCGGCAGTGACGATCACGGTGGCCAAACGGAAGGGAACCAACGCCACAGATATTGCCGGCGCCGTGCTCAAGAACGTGCATCGGATGCAGGGTGTGACCGTGCCCAGCGACGTGACGGTAACTACGACACGAAACTATGGCGAGACGGCCAAAGACAAGTCGGACGAACTGCTTGAGCATCTGTTGCTGGCTACGCTGTCTGTGACGTTGCTGGTGGCCTTCTTCCTGGGGTGGCGCGAGTCGGGCGTTGTGCTGTTGGCCATTCCGGTTACTCTTGCGCTCACCATGTCGGTGTTTTATTTTCTCGGCTACACGATCAACCGCGTCACGTTGTTCGCTTTGATCTTTTCGATCGGCATACTTGTCGATGACGCGATTGTAGTGGTTGAGAATATGGCGCGCCACTTCCGCCTCAGGGAAAACCACGGCCGCCCAATAAGCGAGGTCGCGGTAGAAGCTGTCGCAGAGGTGGGCAACCCGACGATTCTGGCCACATTTGCCGTGATAGCGGCGGTTCTGCCTATGGCCTTTGTCCGCGGCCTGATGGGCCCGTACATGCGGCCGATTCCTGTGGGAGCCTCGGCGGCCATGCTCTTTTCGCTTCTTGTGGCCTTTGTGGTTTCGCCCTGGGCTGCGCTCCGCCTGGTCGGGAGACATTTGGGCGGGGCCGAAGCGCTGGAACCGGCTACCGAGAACTGGCAAACCAGGCTCTATCGCCGGATCATGTCGCCGCTTATCCTGTCCTCGCGCAATCGTCTGCTGTTCTTCATCGGAATAGTCGTTCTGCTGCTAGCCTCCGTTTCGTTGGTCCCCCTGGGACTGGTGCGCGTGAAGATGCTGCCCTTCGACAACAAGAGCGAGCTACAGGTGATCATCAACATGCCCGACGGCACGCCGCTGGAGCAGACGGCGCGAGTGGCACAGGCGCTGGGCGAGGAACTCGGACGGCAGCCGGATGTGCTGAATTACCAGACTTATACCGGGACATCCAGCCCCTATAACTTCAACGGGCTGGTGCGCCACTCCTATATGCGCGGCCAGCCGAATCAGGCAGACATCCAGGTAAATCTGCTGCCCGCAAAACTGCGCAGCGAACAAAGCCACGCGATCGCCAAACGGCTTCGTCCGTTGCTGGATACGATCGGCAGCGGGTACGGCGCACGAATTCAGGTCAGCGAAGTTCCGCCAGGTCCTCCGGTGGCGCAGACGCTGGTGGCTGAAGTCTATGGTCCAGACCTGGATGGGCAGAAGCAGGTCGCGCAGCAGATCAAACAAATCTTTGAGCATACTCCGGGCGTCGTGGATACGGACTGGTATGTCGAAGATCCTCAACCAAGGCTCGTGATGCGCGTGGATGAGGTCAAGGCGGCCCAGCATGGCATCGCGGTATCCGATATAACTCATGCCCTGGCGCTCGCCCTCTCAGGCGCGGAGGCTGGCCTGATTCACAATCAAACTGCGCGCGAGCCGGAGCCTGCGATTGTCGAAGTTGACCGGGCCGACCGCTCTTCTGAGCAAGGCTTGGAAAATGTCCACCTGCCGGGCGCGGACGGCTCCATGGTCTCCCTCAGGGAGTTGGTGGCAGTAGAAGCCAAGACGATCGAGCCGAGCATTTATCACAAGAATCTGCGCCGCGTCGTCTATGTCACGGGAGATGTAGCGGGAGGGGAAGAGAGCCCAGTGTACGCCATCTTCAGGATGAACAAGGAACTCGACGATCTCACGCTTCCGGCCGGTTACAAGCTCGCGCGCTACAACGCCTCTATGCCTGACTCCACAGACCACTACTCGATGAAGTGGGACGGCGAATGGCATATCACCATCGAGGTCTTCCGCGACATGGGGCTCGCCTTCGCCGTGGTACTGGTTCTTATCTATGTCCTGGTGGTAGGCTGGTTCCGGTCGTTCATCGTGCCGCTGGTCATCATGGCGCCGATTCCTCTTACTCTAGTGGGCATCCTGCCTGCACACGCGATTCTGGGCGCATTCTTCACGGCAACATCGATGATCGGCTTCATTGCCGGCGCCGGCATCATTGTGCGCAACTCGATTATTCTCGTAGACTTCATCGAACTTCGCCGCCGTCAGGGAATGAAGCTGGCAGAAGCGGTGATCGAAGCCGGCGCGGTCCGCTTCCGGCCTATGCTGCTGACCGCGGCCGCGGTGGTCGTAGGCGCAAGCGTCATCCTGCCTGACCCCATCTTTCAGGGCCTTGCCCTATCCCTGATCGCTGGAGAAGTAGCATCGACATTCCTCTCCCGTCTCGCTGTTCCCGTGCTCTACTACATGGTGCGCGCGAGACAGGAGTCCGCCAATTCACCCCGGCCAGTTTCTCTAGAAAGAGCCTCCATATGACAATCGAACGCGGTTTGCGCCTGATGGCGGGCGTCGTGGTGCTCGTTTCGCTTGCGCTTGCACATTTTCTTTCGCGCCGGTGGCTTTTGCTGACGGGATTCGTTGGACTCAACCTACTGCAATCGGCCTTCACTAATTGGTGCCCTGTCATGTCAATCTTTCGCGCCATAGGAATGAAGGATACCGGCTGCGGCACGACCAGGTGACTGCGCGCTCCCGGGTGTCTGGAAGAAGCTACAGAAGGCTATACTGGTCCTATTGCAGAAAGCAGCCAGCCATGCGACCCGAAGTAACCAAGGCCTCAGCCCTCCTGCGGCGCAACACTCCCGAAGCTGTCGAAGAGGCGCTCGGCCTGCTGCAGAGCACGGTCTATTCCTTCAGCATGAAAGTGTGCGGACATCCTGAAGATGCGGAAGACACCATGCAGGAGGTGCTCTACCGCTCTCTAAGTCACATGGCAAAGATCCAGGATCCGCAGGCTCTCGCGGTCTGGTTGTACAGGGTTACCAGAAATCGTTGCTGGCGCATGCGCCGCAAAAGCAGCAATGCCCCAAAACACATATTATCGCTGGATGAGTTGATGCCCGACGATGCGGAGTTGGGACGGTTGCCGCAAGATGCCGCGGTGGGCCCG
>JBEKDN010000205.1:0-7086 GCA_050014335.1 Occallatibacter sp.
GCAAAAAGTCTTTTCAAGCCGAAAACAGGCATCTTTCGGCTCGCAAGCTACCCTAGTAAAAGGAGCGTCGCAATGAATCCTTTATTTTTAGCGGTGAGATCCGGTTTGTTCGCGGATGGCCGGATGATGGACCGCGTGCTCGATGAGTGGGCCGTCGATGGCCAGGAGTTCATTCACACCAAGCTGCCGCACCTGGTGGTGGTGGCGCTGGTCGCCTTTGTGCTCATGCGTCTGCTGAGCGTCATTACCTTTCACATGATTCGCGCGGCGGAGCGGCACTCGACTACGCCGGCCCACATCGGCCAGGTCAAGACCGTCGCCGGGGTGGTTCGGACAACTGGATTAGCATTCATCTGGTTGATTGCCGGCATGCAGTTTCTGGATGCGCTGGGCATGAACCTGGCGCCTTTGCTTGCCTCGGCTGGCATTGCCGGGGTCGCTCTCGGCCTTGCCGCGCAGAACATTGTCAAAGATATGCTGAATGGGATTCTCATTCTTGTTGAAGACCAATTCAACGTGGGCGACACGGTGCGGCTTGCCGGTCTCAGCGGCGTAGTGACCGCGATGACGTTGCGCAAAACCACTGTGCGCGACGCCGACGGCACACTCTACGTCGTTCCCAATTCGCAGATCACCACCGTGGCCAACCTCAGCGTCGGCTACTCGGTGGCGACCGTAAATGTCAGTGTCGATTTTTCAGCCAACCCCGATCGCGTTGTCGAACTGCTCAAGAGCATCGCAATGGAGATTCGCAACTCAGAGAGCTTTGCGCCTCTCTTTGAAGCCGACCCGCAGGTGTTGGGCGTGGATTCCATCAAAGGTTCGGAGCTGGTCTTCCCGGTGATCTTCAAGACGCTGCCCAACAAGCAATTTGAGCCGGTGCGCGAGTTTCGCCGCCGCGTCCGCCTGGCGCTCGAAGAGAATCACATGCTTCCCGGTGATCCCAACCGCGTCTTCAGCACTTTCACAGACACCGCAGCCGCCAGCCGCAGCCGCCCAGCCGCAGAGGCCGCGCCAGTCCATGATCCAACCACGCTGAAGCCGACCGAGAGCAATCCCTTCAGCGGAGAGTGAGTAGGTTCCGTTGCTGAAGGGATCGGATGCGCGTGTGGAACTACTACGGCGTAGTCGTGGTTGTTGTGGTCTGAGTCTGCGTATCCGCTGGCGGAGGAGTCGTGGTCGTGGTCGTCTTCTGCTGCTCCGTCGTTTCCTTTTTGTGATGATGCTTGTACTTTGTCTTGCTCTTGGTCGTCTGCGTGGTTTGAGTTTGCGGCGCATCGGACGGAGTTTGGGTCGTGGTGGTGGATTGCGTGGTCTGCTGCGCGCCAATCGGTAATGAAAGCGCAAGCGCGGTGAGCGAGCCGAATACTACGGCTGAAATCTTGGTAAATTGCATTTTGATCCTCCTGGGTTTGCCCGGATTGTTATGCCCGGAAGCAAGCCGCGCTGGGATTTCTGCCCGGCCGCGGCGCTTCCTCCAAGCCTCGATAGGATCGTTCATTTACAAGCGCAATTCTGTGCAAGATGGCTCAGGCCATAAGCGAAGGCGTGCCGGCGCACTTTGCGACATGCGCCAGGAAACGGAATAAATACCCGCAAGCTTGAAATAGCCATAAATTATGGCTAGAATAATTTCTATGAACGTCAGCACCGCGGAAGCCAAAAATCGTCTCACCGAGCTGATTCGGATAGTCGCCGACGGCGAGCAGGTGGTTATCACCCGCCATGGGCGTCCGGTGGCCCAGATTGCGCCGCCTCCTCCAGAGCGCCGCAAGGCACGTTTAGGCGGCATGAAAGACCGCATTCGACTGCTGCCGGGTTGGGATGATCCCATCACCGAAGAAGAACTTTTAGGTGAGGACAGTTGAGCGACGAGATCCCAGCGCACGGGTACCTGCTTGACACGCATACGGCAATCTGGGCGCTCGAAAGGCCGGAGGCACTCACAGCCTCGGCGCTTAAGGCAGTTCTGGCCGGTCCAAACGTACTGAGCCTGCTCTCCTACTGGGAGGTGATGATCAAAAGCATGAAGGGCAAGATCGATGTTGGCGACCCGCGCGTTTGGTGGTTCGATGCCCTCGATCAGCTAGCCGCCACTGCCTTGCCTCTGCGTCCCCAGCACATTGCCGCCGTCTACGCGCTACCGGCAATTCACAAAGACCCCTTGGACAGAATGCTGATTGCGCAAGCCATGGCGGAAGGCCTGACGCTGGTAAGCATGGATGGCGAGATCGCCCAGTACGCATCGAAGAGCCTGCGCGTTGTTGGGTGAGGGCGACGATCATTGCCACCAGCGTCGTGGCGCCCCAGGCGCCGCTTTTGGGGCCTGGAAAATCACCAACCTATACCGGCCAGCATGTACCCGGCACAAATCTTCTGCGAGCGAATAGCGAGCGTTCGGCCCCACCGCAGGTGGCCCCATCCTTTCGCTTTTTTCTAGCGAAAGAACGAAAATCCACAAATCTTCTGCGAGCGAATAGCGAGCGTTTGGCCCCACCGCAGGTGGTTATCGCAGCGCCACCCGCAGCTCGTCCACGCTGGTGATCGGCGGCAGGCAACTGCGCTTCCGGCAGACCAGCGCCCAGGCCTTGGCTTCAGCCGGTCGCGGAACCGGCAGCAGCGTCCTGGCCAACTCCTCGGGAAGGCCGCTGGGAGTCAGCCGCTGCGTTGCAATGCGCACCACCGTTTTGTTCGCGGCAAAGCCGTCCAGCGCCAGGTCTTCCAGCCGCTCAGCGTCAGCCCCTGAGCCAACCACGACAACCTCGACCGGGTCCAGCAGCAGCCGCTCCAAAGCCAGCCCGTACGAACCCGCGTAAAGCCCAAAATGCTCTACGATTCCCGCAAAATAATTCAGCGTGCACTCGGCAATCTCACGGAACTCCCTGCGACCGCTCAGCACCTCCAGGCGCAGCAGCGCGGCAGCGGCCATTGGGTTGCCGGCCGGCGTGGGCGAGTCTTGCACCGGCTTGCGTCTTGCGGCTAGCGCTCCCAGCGCCGCGGCTCCTCCTTCGGGCTTCGCTGCATCGTCAAAGGCCCCCGCGGTCTGGTCGTAGAAGCGCACAATCATTGCGTCGGCCAGCCGGATAGCAACCCGATAGAAGCTCATCTTGCCTGTCACCAGCCATGCATCCAGGCAGGCATGAATCGTAAAGGCGTAGTCGTCCAGCGTGCCCGGCGGCCTCTCCGGTATTGCGGCTCCCGCCGGCCCATCGCCGTACGCAATAACATGGCTGAGCAACTGATCCCCGTTCCAAGCCTCGTTCAGCAGCCGGTCCAGCGTCAGCAGCGCAAACTCGCGCGCCGCATCGTTGCGCAGAATCCGCGCTGTCTCCAGGTATGCTGATGCCGCCAACGCATTCCAGCCCGTGTAAAGCGTGCGGTCAATAAATGGAGCCGGGCGCAACGCGCGCGCGGCAAGCAGCGCACGCCTTGCCGAAGCCAGAATCAAGCGCACTTCCCCTTCGCTGTGACCGGTATCCCGCGCCACTTCGCCAATAGTGTTTTTCAGATGCAAAACATTCTTCGCCGGATTGTGATGCATGTCGCCCACTTCCCGCAGATCCCAGTAATGCAGCGCCAGGTCGCGTTCGGCTGGGGCAAAGCGCGCTTCATCCAGCGCCAACCGCGCCTCGCCCAGCGTCCAGGTGAAATAGTCGCCGTCGTCGTCCAGGTTGATGTCCGCATCCTGTGAGGCGTAAAAGCCGCCGTGTTCGCGGTCCGTCATCGTCGCGTCAAGCCAGCCCACAATCTCGGTTGCGGTGAGCAGAAAATCCTCGCGGTGCAAGCTCTGGTAGCCGTGCAGATAATTGCGCAGCAGCTCGGTGTTGTCATACAGCATCTTCTCAAAGTGCGGCACGCCCCAGCGCTCGTCCACGCTGTATCGATGAAATCCGCCGGCCAGTTGATCGTAGACGCCGCCCTGCGCCATTTTTTCCAGAGTGGTGGCAAAGGCTCGCTCGGCTATTGGGTTCTGGCGGTTCATCGCCACTTGCAGCAAAAGATCCAGCGCCGCGGGATGAGGAAATTTGGGCTGCGAACCAAAGCCGCCGTTGAGCGGGTCGAAGCGCGTAAGAATCGACGCGACCAGTTTGTCGACCAAGCCCTGCGTCAGCGCATCTTCCGCCCCGGTCCCGTTGCCGCTGAAAGACTCATTGTGCTCGATCGCCGCCATCGCGCTCGATGCGGTCTCCAGAGCCTCATCGCGCCGCTCCCGCCACACTTGCGCCAGAGCCGTAAGCACGCGCGCCATCCCCGGCCGTCCATAGCGGTCGTCGCGAGGAATATATGTGCCGCCAAAGTACGGCTCGCCCCGCGGAGTGAGAAATGCGGTCAGCGGCCAGCCGCCCTGTCCGCTTATCGCGGAGACCGCCGCTTGATAGCGCGCGTCCACGTCGGGCCGTTCGTCGCGGTCCACCTTTACGGCGACAAAAAGATCGTTAATGAGCGCGGCAATCTCCGCGTCCTCGTACGACTCGCGATCCATCACGTGGCACCAGTGACACCACACCGCGCCAATGTCCAGCAAGATCGGTTTGTCTTCCGCCTGAGCGCGCGCAAAGGCCGCCGCACCCCACGAATGCCACCAAACCGGCTGATGGCGGGCTGAACGAAGATAAGAACTGGCCGCCTCTTCTAGTAAATTGCCGGGCCGGGGAAAGGGGGAGGATTCAGGCGCAGGGAAAACGTCGTCATCCATGGCCTGAGAATACACCTGCCGGGCGGCGGAGGCCAGCGCATAAAACAAAGGCGGCAAACCGTTGCCGGTCTACCGCCCTTGTGTTCTTGCCTAACTCAGTAGCGCCCCAATTAAACCGTTGCCACCGTCTTGATCGTCTTCAGTATGCGGCTGACAATCTGGTAAGGATCGGCTTCCGAATTCGGACGGCGATCTTCCAGATAGCCCTTGTAACCGTCGCGAACAAAGTTGACGGGCAGGCGAACCGAAGCGCCGCGATCCGACAGGCCGTAGCTGAACTTGTCGATCGCTTGCGTCTCATGCAGCCCGGTCAGGCGCAGGTGATTGTCCGGGCCATAGACCGCGATGTGCTCCGGAATGTACTTCTCGAAGGCCGCCATCAACGATTCCAGGTAAGCCTTGCCGCCCACTTCGCGGATGTGCTTGGTGGAGAAGTTGGTGTGCATGCCTGAGCCATTCCAGTCGCCCTTGATCGGCTTGCAATGCAGAACAAAGTCCACTTCGTACTTCTCGCAAAGCCTGTACATCAGATACCGGGCCATCCAAAGATCGTCGGCGGCCTTTGCCGAACCCTTGCCAAAGATCTGGAATTCCCATTGTCCCTTGGCCACTTCGGCGTTGATGCCTTCGTGGTTGATGCCGGCCGTGAGGCAGAGTTCCAGGTGCTCCTCGACGATCTGGCGGGCGATGCTGCCAACATACTTGTAGCCGACGCCGCAATAGAACGGGCCCTGCGGTCCAGGAAAGCCGTCCTTCGGGAAGCCCAGCGGACGTCCATCCTTGTATAGGAAGTACTCCTGCTCAAAGCCAACCCACAGGTCGGGATCGTTCTCAATCGTGGCGCGCGCGTTGGTCGAGTTCGGCGTGCCATCCGGATGCATCACTTCGCAAAGAACCAGGTAGCCGTTCTTGCGGGCGCCATCGGGATACAAAGCCACCGGCTTCAGCACGCAATCGGACTTGTGTCCGTCCGCCTGCATCGTTGAGCTGCCATCAAAACCCCATACGGGGATATCCGCCAGCGTGGGCGCGTTTTCAAAGCTCTTGAGCTGGGTCTTGCCGCGAAGTTCCGGGATAGGCTGTTTGCCATCAAGCCAAATGTATTCGAGCTTGTACTTGGTCATAGGTCTCCTTCAGTGTTTTGTGTGCGGATCAAAATGTAGGGCATTCGTTTGAATTATAGATTCCAGATATAAGGATTTCGTGAGGATTTCATTCTAAACGGTGGAAAAATTGCCAAACACCCCCTTCGGCCTGCCTTGTGGGCTGCCGTAGGGGGCGTTTGGGACACTTCGCCTCAATATTCTTAAATCAACTGGGGTACCACAAACCTCAACCTGTCAGCGAGACCAAGTCAATGGACCTCCTGCGCGCGGATAGCGAGCCTTTGGCCCCACCGCAGGTGGTGGGCTAAGGCCTTGGCACCGTGTTGATCGTCTTCAAAATCCTCGAAACAATCTGATATGGATCGCCTTCCGAATTCGGCCGGCGATCTTCCAGATAGCCTCTGTATTCGTTCTTGATGAAGTTGACCGGAAGGCGGACAGAAGCTCCGCGATCCGAAAGTCCATAGCTGAATTTGTCAATCGCCTGCGTCTCATGCAGGCCGGTCAGGCGCAGATGATTGTCTGGCCCATAGACGGCGATATGTTCCGGAATGTACTTCTCAAAGGCCGCCATCAGCGCTTCCAGATATGCTTTGCCGCCCACTTCGCGGATGTACTTGGTGGAGAAGTTGGTGTGCATTCCCGATCCATTCCAGTCGCCCTTGATCGGCTTGCAGTGCAGAACAAAGTCCACTTCGTACTTCTCGCACAGTCTATACATCAGGTAGCGGGCAACCCATGTGTCATCCGCGGCCTTCTTTGAACCTTTGGCAAAGATCTGGAACTCCCACTGCCCCTTGGCAACCTCCGCGTTGATGCCTTCGTGATTGATCCCGGCGGCCAGGCACAGTTCCAAATGCTCTTCCACAATCTGCCGGGCAATGCTGCCCATATATTTGTAGCCAACGCCGCAGTAGTAAGGGCCTTGCGGGCCGGGGTATCCATCCTTGGGCCAGCCCAGCGCGCGCCCATCTTTGTAAAGGAAGTACTCCTGCTCCAGTCCCACCCACAGGTCCGGATCGTCCTCAATGGTCGCTCGCGCGTTGGTCGAGTGCGGAGTGCCATCCGGATGCATCACCTCGCTCAAAACGATGTACGCATCCTTCCGCGCCGCGTCGGGATAGAGAGCCACCGGCTTCAGCACGCAATCGGATTTGCTCCCCTCGGCCTGCATCGTCGAGCTGCCGTCAAAGCCCCAAAGAGGTAGATCTTCCAGTGTGGGCGGCTGATCGAATGTCTTGAGTTGAGTTTTGCCGCGAAGCTCGGGAACAGGCTTCTTGCCGT
>JBEKDN010000206.1:0-7077 GCA_050014335.1 Occallatibacter sp.
ATCACCGGTGATGGTTTCGTTGGTCAGCCGATAAATCCCGTCGTAATTCCAACTGATCGTCCTCCCGTTGGATTCGGTCACGCTCAGCCGGTTCCCTGTTGGTCCTACCTGATAGCTGTAACTCGACGCCGGCGTGGTCATTCCCGTGAGCCGGTTCAGCGTGTCGTAGGTAAAGCTGCCCTGCGTTGAGTTGGGATAAGTCACGAGGACAACATTGCTTGCAGAATCATACGTGTAAGTTGTCGTCTGATTGCCCTGCAAGCGGCCATCGGTCACTGTGCTCAGCCGATTCAATTCGTCATAGGCATAACTGACCAAAACGCCATTGGCATGATTCGAAGAAATCGACGCAAGGTTGCCCGCGCCATCGTAGCTGTAACTCAGCGTGCCAGCCGGGGCGGCCTTGGTGGTGAGGCGGTCGAGTTGGTCATAGCTATACGTGGTGTTTCCGCTTCCGTCCGCCATGGTAGCACGTTTGCCGGTCTGCGTGTAGGTGAAGCTGACCGGTGCTTCATTGGGGGTGGTGTCGCGAAGGACGTTAATTTATCGATGGTGATTATTGTTTGGTTCCTATCGCGAGGAGGGTTTGGAATTGCGGGGTTTCTGGCTCTTTGTGGACTACGGAAGACTGAATTTCGGTGAAGCCTTCGGCTTGGAGCATCGCTTCGAGTTCCGATTCGCTGAAGCCTAGCCACTGGTCGGCGTAGAGTTCGCGGGCTTCTTCAAAGCGGTGCTTGGCGAGGTCGAGGATGACGATGCGGCCATTGGGGACGAGGATGCGCGAGGCTTCCCGCACGGCTCGCTCAGGGTGCAGGGCGTGATGCAGTGACTGGGAGAAGAAGACAAGATCGACGTGCGCGTCTTCAATGGGAATCTCTTCCATGTCACCGAGCCGGAAGTCGATGTTCTGGATGCCGTGGCGGCGGGCTTGCTCGCGGCCAACTTCGATCATTTTGGCGGAGGTATCGACGGCGATGACTTTCTTGGCGCGCTCG
Source organism: Occallatibacter sp. (assembly GCA_050014335.1). Lineage (GTDB taxonomy): Bacteria > Acidobacteriota > Terriglobia > Terriglobales > Acidobacteriaceae > Telmatobacter. The sequence goes on from JBEKDN010000206.1 coordinate 996, forward strand.
GCGAGGAGGAGCGCAAAAGCGCCTTCTCCGGCGCCCAGGTCGGCGATGACCATTGGCGGCAAGAGGCGGAGGAGGGCTTCGGCAAGGGACTTCCAGGAGCGGCCGGGAACGTAGTCTTTTCCGAGGCGGCCGGCGACGGAGTCGAAGAAGGCGCGCATTTTGTCCTGGCGTTTTTTTACGACGCCGCGCATGGCGGATTGGTCGGCGGAGGCTTCAGGAATCTGCTGGCTGGCCTGGGCGAGGAGGCCGGCGAGGAGATTGTCAGAGTTTATGAGGCGGTAGAGATTGCTCTTTCCGGTGCGCCGGTCTTCTACGATGCCAGCCTGCTTGAGTTGCGAGAGGTGGGTGGAGATGGTGCTCTGACCCATGACAAGAATCTCTTGCAGCTCGGCGACGGAAAGCTCTTCGATGCTTAGAAGCAAGAGGATGCGGAGTCGGTTTGTGTCGGCGAGAACGCGAAGGATTTTAATGATTGACGGCATAGCGGAATTTCTGATAGATATCAATATATCATGATTTGACGATATGAGGAGGTTTTTCGTGGCAGCTTCAACATTGGAACTGAAGGATCTGGCCTGTAAGGTGGCCGATATGTCGCTGGCCGATTGGGGCCGGAAGGAAATCACCATTGCCGAGCAGGAGATGCCTGGGCTGATGTCGATCCGCAACAAGTATGCGGCCGGGAAGCCGCTGGCCGGCGTGCGGATTACGGGATCGCTGCACATGACGATTCAGACGGCGGTGCTGATTGAGACGCTTGTGAGCCTGGGCGCGGAGGTTCGCTGGGCTAGCTGCAATATCTTCTCAACGCAGGACCACGCGGCGGCTGCGATTGCGGCGACGGGCGTGCCGGTGTTTGCTTGGAAGGGCGAGTCGCTGGAGGAATATTGGGATTGCACGCTGGCGGCGCTGAGCCATAAGGGCGGCTTGGGACCGCAACTGGTGGTGGACGATGGGGGCGATGTGACGCTGCTGATCCACAAGGGCTATGAGTTGGAAGAGGGCGACGGCTGGGTGAATACGCCGAGCGGCAATCACGAAGAGCAGGTGATCAAGGATCTGCTGAAGAAGGTTTTTGCCGATGACCCGAAGCACTGGCACAAAGTTGCCGCGGAGTGGCGCGGCGTGTCGGAAGAGACGACGACGGGCGTGCATCGGCTGTACAAGATGATGGAGCAGGGCAAGCTGCTGGTTCCCGCTATCAACGTGAACGACTCGGTGACGAAGTCGAAGTTCGATAATCTGTACGGCTGCAGGGAGTCGCTGGCTGACGGGATCAAGAGAGCGACGGATGTGATGGTGGCGGGCAAGGTCGCGGTGATTTGCGGCTATGGGGATGTGGGCAAGGGCTGCTCGCACTCGCTGCGCGGCATGGGAGCCAGGTGCATTGTGACCGAGGTCGATCCGATCAATGCGCTTCAGGCGGCGATGGAGGGCTTCGAGGTGACGACGGTTGAGGATACGCTGGGCCGCGGCGACATCTACGTGACAACCACGGGGAACGTGGACATCATCACGCTGGAACATATGAAGAAGATGAAGGACCAGGCGATAGTGTGCAACATTGGGCACTTCGACAACGAGATTCAGATGGACCGGCTGAACGAGGAGCCGGGCGTAACCAAGCTGAATATCAAGCCGCAGGTTGACTTTTACACTTTTCCCGCAGGTCCGAATCATGCTGGGCACGGCATCTTTGTCTTGGCGGAAGGGCGACTGGTGAATCTGGGCTGCGCGACGGGGCATCCGAGCTTTGTGATGAGCAACAGCTTTGCCAACCAGACGCTGGCGCAGCTTGACCTTTGGGCCAAGAAGGACAGCTACAAGGTCGGCGTCTATGTGCTGCCGAAACATCTGGATGAGGAAGTGGCGCGGCTGCATCTGGAGAAGATCGGCGTGAAGCTGACGACGCTGACGGCCAAGCAGGCAGAGTATCTGGGCGTGCCGGTGGAAGGGCCTTACAAGGCGGAGAACTACCGGTACTAGTTGTCAGTGGACAATTGATAGCTTGTGTCGCCCCATATCTCATGATCGAGATATGGGGCATCCTGAATATGGCGGTATGCCGAAAGGGCAGCATGACCGAATTAGTCAAGCGGGAGTACCGTTTTCTTGAAAAAGCCACCTATGACCAAACCGAAGCATTGGATGAACCGAACCAGCTTGGCGAAAAAGGATGGGAAGTCACTGCGGCATGGGGGACAGTGAAAAAACTGGATATTTCTTGCTTAAACGTCCAAGAATAAAGTAACTCACTGACTTCATTTGGAGTTTTAACCATGGCTTTACCGCTGAGTTTTTCTTTCGAGTTGTTTCCGCCGCGCACGCCGGAGGGCGTGGCGAAGCTTCCGGCTGTGATTGCGCAGTTGGCGGCGGTGCGGCCGAATTATTTTTCGATTACTTACGGCGCGGGCGGCTCGGCGCAGGATGGCACCTACGAGACGCTGATGACGGTGGTGAAGCAGACGGGCGCGGAGGCGGCGCCGCACCTGACCTGCGTGGGCTCGACGCGCGCCGATGTGGCCGCGCTGCTGGAACGCTATCGCGAGGCGGGAGTGAAGCGGATTGTGGCGCTGCGCGGAGACCTGCCGGCAACGGCGATGAGCGCTTCAGCGCCGGGAGAATTTCACTATGCGAACGAGCTGGTGAGTTTCATTCGCGAGAGGCACGGCGATGCATTCACGCTTGAGGTTGCAGCGTATCCGGAGATGCATCCGCAGGCGCCCAACCCAGGAGTGGACTTTGAGAACTTTTGCCGCAAGGTAAAGGCCGGCGCGGATGGCGCGCTGACGCAGCTCTTTTATAACGCCGACGCCTACTTCGACTTCATGGAGCGGTGCGCGAAGGCAGGCATTACGATTCCGGTCATGCCGGGAATCATGCCGATCACCGGCTGCGGGAACACGATTCGGTTTACGACCGGCTGCGGCGCGGAACTGCCGCGCTGGGTTCGGCTGCGGCTGGAAGAGCTGGAGAACGATAAGCCCGCGCTGTTGGAGTTTGGGTTGGAAGTAGTGACGCGGCTGTGCGAGAAACTGCTGAAGAACGGCGCGCCGGGATTGCATTTTTATACTGTCAACCAGGCCGAGCCGACGCTGCGCTTGTGGAAGAATCTGGGGCTGACGACGGCGATCTGAGCGATCACTTTTTGCGACCGACAAGCCGACGCCAGAGGCGCCAGGTGACGCTGTGGAGCAGGCGCGTCTGTTCGGCTTTTAGCGCGGCGTAGGAGCGCTCGACGTAGATATCGAACTCGGGAGGCCAGCCGATGGTGGAGCGGCGCTCCGAGAGGTCGTCGTGCTCCCACTTTTTCAGCACAGCCTTGTAGCCCACCACGTGCGTGACAAAATCCAGAAGACAGTGCGGCATCTGCTCTTCGACCACGAGGTAGGCTTTCTCAATGATGATCTTTTCCCGGACGTCGTTGAGGGGCATGAAGATGGTGGTCATCCACAGCATCCACTCTTTCATTTCACTATCAAGAATTGGGAAGCTCTGCGTTTTGCCTTGCTTTTTGAGCAGGGAGCGATAGGCGATGTTACCGGCCTGGGATGCGACGTAGAGCGGCCCGTAGAACTCATTGAGGCGGCGGTTGACCAGCTCGAGCTTATCTTTGCGGCGGGCCATCACACGAGCGCTGAGAAATGTGGCCAGGTAACCGACGAAGGCGAGAAGGACCGTGAGCACTGCCGCATTTTGCAGAAGGCTTGGAGAATAGAAGGCAGAAAAATCCATTGTTAATCCCTGCCAGGGAGTATACGCGCATGGTCAACAACAAAGAGAGTTTCAGTTTTGCTTTTGTGACGGCGCGGCAGGCACAATGCCGCAAGGATGCCGGCGTAATCGCGTTCATGGCATTTGCGGCAGCGGACGGGATATTGGCAGAAGAGCAACCGGGTGAGGTCGGAGAAGTGAAACCGAGCAACCCGCATATTTGTCGATGCGCAAAGAGGGCATCTCATAAGGCCGTAATCCTCCAGAGGAGAAGGCGATGGTGCTGCCCATCCGGGTGTAGATGCGCCACTCCTAGCAAAGGTCCACTGAGCAAGCAGTCGCACGCTGAATCGCAATTTCAGATTTGGGAAAAAGGAGCAGAAACGATGTATGGCGGAGTCGCAGTTTTGGAATCAATACGACACTCGCCAATCTTACAGGATTCCTCATTACTAGAGGATGCTCTAAGAAACTATTAGGACATTACAAAAGTTTATGGTCTGTGACTGCAATCACACGGAAGGTGGAGTGATCCAGAAAATCAGCGTCCCCCGTGGAAGCGGCCGAAGTGGTGCGCATGCATGAGCGACATGAGCAGAATGCCCGCACCGAGTGAGAGCACGGCTGGAGTATTGAGCAGATTGAAGTTGCCAACACGGCAGAGGAGGAAGTAGGCAACGGCAAGATTGAAGAAGCCCCAGAGGACATTGACCCTTGCGGAGGACAGGCCCTGACCAGGCGGTGAGGCGAAAGGGCTCTGAAAAGAGCGACCGGAGACGCCGTTGATAAGATGCGGGGCAGCATTGGCTAAAAATGCGCCAGCGAAGAAATAGGAGACAAAGTGGTACCAGTGCATGGGCGTTACCTTCGAGTTGCTGATTCTAGTTTGCGCCGAGGTAGATGAAGCGGGCAAGAAAGAGCGCGCCCAGGACGTAAAGCAGCCAGTCCTTTTTGCTGAAATGGCCGGTGACGAGGTGAAGCGCGGCCCAGGCGATGATGCCGAAACCGAGGCCGTTCGCGATGGAATAGGTGAAAGGAATCATCACCAGGGTAAGAAAGGCTGGAACAGCGATCAGCGGCTTGTGCCATTGGATTTCTCCGATGGAGCCGAGCATGAGGCTGCCCACCAAGATCAACGCCGGGGCTGTGGCGGCTGGCGGGACGATGCCGACAAAAGGCGCTGCGCCAATGGCTGCGAGAAAAAGCAGGCCGGTAACGATGGCGGTGACTCCGGAGCGTCCGCCCGCGGCGACACCGGCGGTGGATTCGACATAACTGGTGACGGTGGAGGTTCCGGTGAGAGAGCCGAAGACGGTGGCGATGGCGTCGGTGAAGAGGATGCGATTCAAGCGAGGAATGGTGTGGTCGGGCTGGATGAGGCCGGCGCGCTTGGTGACGGCGACGAGAGTGCCGAGATTGTCAAAGAGGTCGACGAAGAAGAAGACGAAGACAATTTCAAGCAAGCCTTTGTTGAGCGCGCCACGGATGTCGAGTTGGAAGGCGGTCTTGGTCAGTTCGTGGATGCCGCCGACAGCGGGCGTCCAGTGGGTTAGATGCATGGCCCAGGCCAGGCCTGTGATGGAGAGAACGCCGATCAAGATTGCGCCGCGGACTTTGCGCACCTCAAGAGCAACCATGAGCAGGAGGCCGACGAGAGCGAGCACCGCGGTGGGATTTCGGATGTTGCCGAGACTGACGAGCGTATCGGGGTCGCCGACGACGAGGCCGGCGTTGCGGAAGCCGATGAGGGCGATGAAGAGGCCAATGCCGCTGGCGACGGCGGCGTAGAGTTCGTGAGGGATGGCTTGGAGAATCATCTGGCGAATGCCGGCGGCGGTGAGCGCGAGAAAGATGATGCCGGAGAGAAATACCGCGCCGAGGGCGGTCTGCCAGGGCACGTGGAGCTTGATGCAGACGGCATACGCGAAGTAGGCGTTGAGGCCCATTCCGGGAGCGAGCGCGATGGGATAGCGCGCGACGATGCCCATCATGATGGAGGCAAAGCCAGCGGAGAGGCAGGTGGCGGCTGTAACGGCGGCGAGCGGCATTCCGGCGGCGGCAAGGATGGCCGGGTTGACGAGCACGATGTAGGCCATGGTCAGGAAAGTGGTGACGCCGGCCAGAATCTCAGTGCGCCAATTGGTGCCGAGGCGCGTGAATTCAAAGTAGAGTTCGAGTCGCTTGAGCATAGGCGGTGTCTCTAGGAGAGCATACCCATGCTTGGGGTCACAACTCGGCGTGTCAAGGGGCATGCTTGCTGGTGGCCAAAAATGAACAGACTTCGCGTTGGAATGCGGTTTCAATTGGAGAGCCAGGCTGAAGCTTTGATAGTTTCTCAGCGGCGGCGGCGTCAGAATTCCCAATCCTA
>JBEKDN010000207.1:0-7005 GCA_050014335.1 Occallatibacter sp.
ATCGACGCGTCCAAGATACGGAATGAGCTCGGCTGGCGGCCGCAAACCCTCTTCGAACAAGGAATCCGGCAGACCGTTGCGTGGTATTTGGGGAATTTGGATTGGGTCAACGATGTCCGCTCGGGTGCATACCAAGCGTGGCTGCAAGTGAACTACGGAGGGCGGTAGATGAGCAGGAAAGGCATTATTCTGGCAGGCGGCTCGGGTACGCGTCTTTATCCGCTCACGGAGACCACATCCAAGCAACTGCTGCCGGTCTATGACAAGCCGATGATTTATTACCCGCTGAGTATTCTGATGCTGGCGGGAATTCGCGATGTGCTGGTGATTTCAACACCGGAAGATACGCCTCGCTTCACTGCGCTTTTGAAGGATGGGAACCGTTGGGGATTGAATATTCAGTATGCTGTGCAACCGACTCCCGGCGGATTGGCGCAAGCGTTTCTAATTGGCGAGGAGTTTCTCGGGGGCGATACCTGCACACTGGTTCTGGGAGACAATATTTTCTTCGGCTACGGACTCTCGGAGCAACTCCAGGCGGCATCGGCAAACGTTACTGGAGCTACTGTTTTTGCTTATCGTGTACGAGACCCAGAGCGCTACGGCGTGGTGGAATTCAATAGGGACGGGACAGCGATCAGCATCGAAGAGAAGCCATTGAAGCCGAAGTCTCAGTTCGCGGTTACCGGTCTTTATTTCTATGACAAAGCCGTTGTGGAGATTGCCAAGTCTATCCGGCCTTCGGCGCGCGGCGAGTTGGAAATCACTGACGTGAATCGTCTTTATCTTGAGCGCGGTGCACTTGACGTGAAGCTCTTGGGCCGCGGCACCGCGTGGTTGGATACCGGAACGCATGATTCGCTGCTTGAGGCCGCATCCTTTATTCAAACAATCGAACGCCGCCAAGGCATGAAGATCGCATGTCTGGAAGAAATCGCTTATAGAATGAAGTTCATTACCGCGGAGGAGACCGCGAGACTGGCTGAACCACTCAGAAAGAGCGGCTATGGCGAGTATCTTCTTGCCATGCTAACGGATGATGCCAGCTTGTAATTGTTGGATGGAGGATGAGGATGCAGGTTACAGAAACGCGGATTCCTGGCGTGTCGATTCTTTCTTCGCCCGTCTACCGCGATGGCCGCGGGTGTTTTCAGGTGTTATATCAGCGCAATGCCGTGGTCAAGGCGGGAATCGATCAAGACTGGATGCAGGAGAACCTTTCCATCTCTGAAAAAAATGTGGTCCGCGGTCTGCATTATCAAATTGTGCAGCCTCAATCCAAGCTGGTCCGCGTGGTGCATGGCTCGGTGCTCGACGTTGTTCTGGACATTCGCCAGTCTTCGCCAACTTTTGGTCAGCATATTGCGGTGGAGTTGAATCCGAACGACGGAAAAGCGCTTTTTATCCCAGCGGGCCTCGCGCATGGTTTTATTGCCCTGGAGCCGGAAACTGTATTCCTATATAAAGTAGATCGGCCTTATGCGCCGCAAGAGGAACGGACGATCCTATGGAACGATCCAGAACTGGGAATCGAATGGCCTATTTCAGCTTCCGATGCGATTGTTTCTGATAAGGATCTGCAAGGGCGACCGTTCAGAATAGCGGAAGTATTCTCTTGAGGTGTCATTGATACTTAGATGCCTTCGGTTTGTATCTCTGCGATAACCTTGGCGAGACCATCTTCCCAAGGTGCCAGACGAATGCCAAAAGACTTTTCCAACTTGTCGCAATTTAGAACGGAGTATCGCGGCCTGACGGCTGGGGTCGGATACTGTTCTGTTGAAATAGGAAGAAGTTCCGGCGTTGAAACTCGGCCATTGAAGCTTGCAAAGATCGCACGGGCGAAATCGAACCAGGTTGTTGAGCCACTACAGGTCATGTGATAGATGCCGGACTCCGCCAATTTGTGTGCGGCTGATTCTTCATCCAGTTTGTTCAGGATCGAAGATACGGCACGGGCCAATTCGCCAGCCGTGGTTGGCGCGCCGATCTGGTCGCCAACGATGCTCAGTTTAGGTCGTTCGGCACCGAGACGCAGCATGGTGCGGAGAAAGTTGCTGCCGCGCGAGGCGTAAACCCAACTGGTGCGGAAGATTAAATGGCGGCAACCGGAGGCCGCGATGGCCTTTTCTCCCTCAAGCTTTGTTCGCCCATAAACATTGAGCGGATGCGGCGCGTCGGTCTCTTTCCAAGGCGTTTGGGCTGAGCCGTCGAAGACATAGTCGGTGGAGAAGTGCAGCAGCCATGCATTCAAGCGGAGCGAGAGTTCAGCCAGAGATTGCGGTGCGCGGGCATTGACGGCTTGGGCCAAAACCGCTTCGCTTTCGGCGCGGTCGACGGCAGTATAAGCCGCGGCGTTGACGATGAAGTGCGGTTCGAGGGGAAGGATCGCGGCCCGCAGCGCGCCGTCGTCAGTAAGATCCAGTTCCCTGCGTGAGAACGCAAAGAGGTTCGCTTGCGATTGCAGAAGCTTGACCAGTTCCACGCCGAGCTGTCCGGCAGCGCCAAGAATGACAACACGCGGTTTCATTGCATGCTCTTCCATCGATGTTCATAGTGTATAGGTCGCGATAGCTATTTCAGCATGAGGCAATCGGAATCATTCCAGGTAAGAGGAAACCACCGCCAGCGCGGCGATGGCCGCGGTTTCAGCGCGCAAAATGCGCGGACCCAGCGATGCGGTGCGCCAGCCGTTGGCGTCGAAGAGAGCCTCTTCGTCAGGCGCCCAGCCGCCCTCGGGGCCAACGGCAATCTCTATCGTGGGCATTTCGGAGCCAGCCGCACCGACAGCTTCATCCAGAGCGTTGCGCAACGTGGTAGTGCGCTCCTGCTCGGCGAGTACGATTTGGGTCAAGCCAGAGGTAGCATCCTTCGCTCTCTCCAAGCCGCGTACACGCGCGGCAAGCACCGTTGGATCGAAGAGCACCGGCACATCGGAGCGCCGTGACTGCTGCGCCGCTTCATGCATAATGCGCCGCCAGCGCTCGGCGCGCTTTTCTGCGCCTTGTGCCAGATGCTTCTCGGTGCGCCGCGCAATCACCGGAGCAATGGCGGCGACGCCCAGCTCGGTGGCTTTTTCAATGGCCCACTCCATGTGATCGAATTTGAAGACGGCTAGTACAAGAGTTACCGGCAGCGCGGGATCGGCCTCTAACTCGGCGATTAGATTGAAGCGCACCTCATCGGCGGAAACGGCGGCCACTTGTGCATGAAAGACGTGTCCGCCGGCCACCACGTCGGCCTCCATCCCTGGTTGAGCGCGCAAGACTCGGGTCATGTGTTCTGCCTGCGCGCCAGTCAGCGTTGCAGTGGCTTCATCCCAATGTTCGGCAATCCAGCGGCGGCGAGTCATGAATTCGTTCCTCAAGTCCTTTCGAGTATCAGTGTAATCCTTCCTCCAAAAACACTTCAGGGGAACGATTGAATCGTTCCCCTGCGGTGTTGCCTTTTGGTTGGAGACGCCGCTACTTCTTCTTTGCGGCCTTCTTTGCCGCCTTCTTCGCGGGTGCCTTCTTGGCTGCCTTTTTGGTTGCCATTTGCCTATTCTCCCTTTTGAAAAGTTGGTTGCATTCTGCAAAAAGATATTGCAGTTGAAGAATGTATAGATTCATGCAACGCAAGTGTCAAGAAAAAAACGCATTGGTGGTGGAAAAATAGTCAACAATTATTTTGAAAAGCCAAACTGAACCTCGATTGCATGGCGTCAGAGGATACGATAAACCTTCAACAGCGTTAGAGCGAGGCCGGTGATCCAATCGTGCCAACCATGCGCAATGATTCCGGCGCGCAAGCTGCCGCGATAATGCGCAAGCAAGCCGAAGAGCGCGCCGAAGAGCGCGATCAGGACCATCCCGCGCGCGCCTTGATAAGCATGAGCCGCGCCAAAGATCACTGCCGATGCGCATACGCCAGCTACAACGCTGCCCCGCGCCCAGCCGATGAACTGGCGTTGCAGGTAGCCGCGGAAGATAAACTCTTCGATGAAGCCGACCAGCAGGCATAGCAATGTCCATGCGGCTATCTCTGCTCCATTGGCCGGTGCCAACTGTGCCAGGGCGCGCAGTTCTTCAAGCCGCTCGGGATCGTCGGCAAGCGCGGATGCTGCCGAATTGAGTTGATTGGATGGTTTTACCACTTCAGTTTTTTTAGCGGGTTTTGTTTCTCCAGGCCTTGTTGAATTTTCAGTCCGCATTTCTTGTGAGGCAATGTGAGCTGGCGTGGCCGAGTGCGTGAAGGCGACCTCAACAAGAGACCACGCAATACTCAACGTGCCCAGCAGCATCAGCGCACCGATCCAGAAAGCCGCCGCTACGCAGAAGTCAAACGCGATCGATCGTAGGTTGAAGGAGCAGGAACCGAGCAGCGAACGGAAGGGAATTCTTTTCAACCACAGACCGAATGCGACCCAGGCAAGCATCAGGATTTCCATCATTGCTGAGAATCCATAAGTAGCAAGGCGATTGATGGGACCATGCGCGGCGGAGAGTTTTGAGGCGCTATGAACGGAGAGCGCGACGATGCCCGCGACCAGCAGGATGGTATGCCATGCGGGGACAAGCGCCAGAGCCGCGGGAGGCTCCTGCGGTTCGGGTTCCGGATCAGAGTCCGGAAGCCGATCGATCGAATCGTTCTCTTGATCGAACACTGAATACCTCTTGGATAGAATAGCAACGCGAAGAAGACCGGCGCGAAACCAGCCCAATGTGGCACTCTATTGCTTGGAGGAGATTGACTGACATGTCTGCCGAGAACCCCGCCATTACAGAAACCGAAGATCTTCACGTTTGGGAGGCGGGCGGAGCGGCTTCCGCTGAAGCGCTTTCCGCATGGGTTTCGGCCCGTCTTATAGCTCATGAGGCGGCACTCGCCGCGTTACTGGCGGTGGAAGGCGAACGCACGCCGGAGAATTCGCTGCGCTTCTACGATGCCGCGATCGAGCAGCTCAATCTGGCCGGTGCGCAGGCCGGCGCGCTCAATTCCGTGGCTGCGGTCAAAGCCGTCCGCGATCAGGCACAGCTTGAAGCGCAGCGCGTGGCGCAAGCCGGAAGCGCTCTCAGCCTGAACCGCGCGGTCTATGAAGCCCTGGCCGCGATTGCGCTGGACGGTGCAAGCTCCGCCACCAGGCATTATGTTGAGCGTACGCTGCTAAGTTACCGGCTGGCTGGCGTAGACAAAGATCAGGCCACGCGTGAGCTGTTGCAATCGCTGCAAGAAAAGGTCACGCAGCTCTCGTTGGAGTTCAGCCGCAACATTCAGGAGGGCGGCAAGACGATTGAGGCGACGGCCGCTGAGTTGGAAGGGTTGCCGGCGGACTTTGTGGCGCGCCACGTAGCAGATGCCGAGGGCCGCATTACGCTCACCACGGATCCCCCGGAGATGCAGCCGGTAATGACCTTTGCCGCGAGCGCGGAACTACGGGAGCGAATGTTCCTGGCCTACAACACTCGCGCTTATCCAGCCAACCAAAAAGTTCTCCTGGATCTGCTGGACGTGCGTCAGCGGATTGCTTCAATCCTTGGCTTTCGCTCTTGGGCCGATCTCGCCACGGCCGATCAGATGATGGGTTCGGCGGCCAACGCGCGCACCTTTATAAACAAGCTGAATGAGGCCAGCCTGGAAGGCGCGCAACGCGAGCACGATCTGGTTCTCGGCTTTGCGCGCGGCCGCCAGCCGGGGCTTGCCGCCATCGACATCGTAGGCCGCGCCTGGTGGTACGAGCAGTTTCGCCGCTCGGCCTTCGACTTCGATTCGCAATCGGTGCGCCCTTACTTTCCGTATGCGCAGGTGGAAGCGGGCGTATTGGAAACCGCCGCGCGGCTCTTCAAGATCGACTTCCGCCCATCGACAGCGATGGCATGGCACGCGGATGTTTCGGTCTTCGAAGTCTTTGATGGTGGCCGTCAAGTGGGCCGCTTTTATCTGGACATGCATCCGCGCGAGGGCAAGGATAAATGGTTCTCCGCTTCTCCTATCGTCACCGGTGTGCGCGGCCGCGCGCTGCCTGAGGCTGCCCTGATCTGCAACTTTCCCAGCAGCAGTGGCGACGATCCCGGCTTGCTGCAATACTCCGACGTGGTGACTTTCTTTCACGAGTTCGGCCACTTGATGCATGCGATTCTGGGTGGCCAAACCGAGTGGGCCGGCCTCTCCGGCTTTGCCACCGAGGGCGACTTCATCGAGGTGCCTTCGCAGATGCTGGAAGAGTTCTTCCGCGATGAGAAGCTCCTGCAGACCTTTGCCAGGCATTATCAAACAGGCGAGACGCTGCCCTCCGAGACGATCGCAAAGATGAAGCTTGCCGGGGCTTTTGGGCGCGCGGATTGGGTCCGCTCGCAGCTCTACTACACCACGCTCTCCCTTGATTTGCACGATCAGAAACCTGACGGCATCGACCTGGACGGCTTGACAAAACGGCTCTATGAAAGCCTGCAGCCATGGTCGTGGATCGAAGGCAATCGTATGTACGCGAGCTTTGGCCACTTAATTGGATACTCGTCCAACTACTACACCTATGCCTTCGACAAGGTGATTGCGCTCGACTTCTTTGCGCAATTCGATCCCGGCGATCTATTGGGCTGCGACGCCGGCAAACGCTACCGCAAACTGGTGCTGGAGCAGGGCGGATCAAAGCCTGGACGGCGGATGGTTCGCGATTTCCTCGGCCGCGATGAAGAGTTTGCGGCATTCAGCAAATGGCTCAATGAGGAGTTTGAAGGAGCGGAAAACAACGAATAGGGAACCGAGTTCGTGGCCTCCCATCCATTCCGCGAAAAAGAGCGATGAATGATTGCATGACAGCGTTGGCTCCCTCGACCTGAGTAAACGAGCGTTCTTCGATTCGTTCGCCGTTCAATGGTGCAAGTGGCAGAGCGACGAGCCGCCCCGCCAGTTTTGGATGAAAAGCGGGCTTTTTTAAAGAAAAGTGGCAGATTTCTGGCCAAAAATGAGGTAAAAATAGGGGTTTGCAGTTACTACTTAATTAACAGGGTAAAATCTTATGTTGTT
>JBEKDN010000208.1:0-6687 GCA_050014335.1 Occallatibacter sp.
CAAGCGTGGTTTAACTTTCGCGGCAAGCGGGACCGCTACGCTGACTATTTTCAGAATTCCGCGATTGCGACCGATGTGCATCGCCGGTTTTGTATTGAATTGAATGAGCAATTTTCCGACTATAGTGATGCGCTGTGGGGTATTACTGCGTCAGATTCCGAAAAAGGATACGTGGTTTTGGGTGGCCCACCAGCCATGGGACCTATCGACGGAACCATAGTTCCGGCTGCGACAGGAGGCTCATTGCCATTTTTGCCTGAGTCGACCATGAGGGTACTCAGAACCATTCATGATTATTACCCCAAAGCTTGGTGCCGCTATGGATTTGTGGATGCGTTCAACCCATTGACGGATTGGTACGACACGGATGTGATTGGGATCGACACAGGTATAACGTTGATTATGGCCGAGAATGTTCGAACTGGATTTGTGTGGAACACTTTCATGAAAAATCCTGAAGCTCAACGAGGCATGGAAAATGCTGGGTTCAAGCCATATGCCTCATTTGCCAAATAGTTGCCGCGCAGTTTGAGATCGCAAGTCCGTTTGCAAGCTACTTCGACACCGACATTGGTTCTAACCACAGTTCTGTTCCATATCCGCAGATTTCTCCCGGGAGTACAAACAACGATTTGAGTTATGTATGCATCGCAATAGAGTACATATGCAGGGTGCCGCATTTCTGCAAGACATCGTCAATTCCCTGGGCAAGAGCTAAGTGAAATAGGGCCGGAAAACAAATCAGACTCGATCGGAGTCGACAGGATACATGTCCTCGAAAAAGCAAGACGTAAATCTGACCGGCGAGCCGGGCAAAAATCCATCCGATCGGTCGCGGCAGCCCGGCAATGCTTGGTGTGATCGCATCAGCGCGCTCAAAAATGTGCCGGCTGTGCTTCACTTTGTATGGGATTCTGGCCCTTTTGTCGTTTTCTGGAACGTCTTCATCCGCATAGTTGTCGCTTTTTTGCCGGTAGGCATTGGCATTATCGGCCGCTTCATTATTGATGGGGTCAACCGGATTCGCGTGCATCAATCGCTGCCCCAGAACTTCTGGTGGCTTGTTGGCGCGGAAATGGCCCTTGCCGTAGTTACGGGAATTCTCTCGCGCTTCGTCGACTACTTCGATCACTTGCTCGCCGATCAATATACCCATCACGTGAGCGTGGAAGTAATGCGCAAGGCGGCTTCGCTGGACGTGACTGTTTATGAGGATCCGATCTTTTACGATCGTCTGGAGCGCGCCCGTGTGCAGGCTACCGACCGTTTAGCGATGATCCAGCAAATGGGTCAGTTTATCCAGCGAACTGTCACCTCGGTCGCATTCTCTGCCGTACTGATGCGCTACTCGCCCCTTTTGCTGTTGTTGCTTGTGGCCGGTATCTTCCCAGCATTCATTGGTGAGAGCCACTTTGCTTTCCTTACGTATGCAAAGAATTTTCGTCAGACCCCTGTGCGACGACAGATGGATTACTTGCGCCAGGTGGGAGGGAGCAAAGAAGCCGCCAAAGAACTTAAACTTTTCAGTCTCAGCAATTATCTGACCGAACGATTCACGGCGCTCTCTCATGGTATCTACATAGAGAACGTTGCTCTCAATAAGCGGCGTCTTTTCTGGAGTGGCTTAATGGCAATTGTTGGCCAACTCGGCTACTACGGAGCATATGCCTATAGCATCTATCGAACGATTCAAGGACGATATAGTATTGGCGATCTTACGTTGATTACCACCGCAATTATGCAGGCAACGAGCAATATCCAGCTAGCATTCTCAACCGCCTCTGGCGTAGCTGACCAGGCGCTATTTCTGACCGACCTACTGGCTTTCTTTGAAATGAAGCCCCACGTCGAATCCAAGACCAATGGTGTTCCGGCGCCACGCCCAATCGTGCGCGGCTTTCAGTTCCGCGATGTCTCATTTGCCTATCCGGGTGCCAGCAAACCTATTCTCCAGAATTTCAACTTTACGCTAACGTCAGAGGAACGCGTTGCTCTGATTGGTGAAAACGGCCAGGGAAAGACGACAATCGTCAAATTGATTACTCGTCTCTACGATCCAACCGAAGGTGCGATTTTGCTCGACGGAGTCGATCTGCGTGAGTACGATCTGGCGGATCTTCATTCGGAGATCGGAGTTATCTTTCAGGACTTCATGCGCTATGAAATGACGGCCCGAGAAAACATAGAAGTCGGTCGCATTGAAGTGTCACATACGGTAGATGCAATTGAATATGCCGCCCACAAGAGTTTGGCTTCCGAAGTGATTGCCAAATTGCCTCGAGGGTATGGCCAAATGCTCGGCCGGCGCTTTGATGGCGGCGTCGACCTTTCGGGCGGCGAATGGCAGAGGCTTGCTCTGGCGCGCGCCTATCTGCGAGACGCTCAACTGCTCATACTAGATGAACCAACCGCGGCACTCGACGCCCGTAGCGAGTTTGAAGTCTTCCAGCGCTTCGCTGAATTGACCCGTAAAAAGATGGCTCTTCTAATCTCGCACCGTTTTTCGACTGTTCGCATGGTCGATCGCATAGTTGTTCTTGAAGCGGGCCAGCTTGTTGAAGAGGGTAGTCATTCACAACTAATCACACTTGGTGGCCGCTATGCCGAGATGTTTGAAATGCAAGCCGCCAATTATCGTTGAGAGTTTATGACTAATATAGCAAGCATTTCGGATGCCCGGCAACCGCTCGAGTCGAACATGCACGAGCAATCGCGTGTTATTGAATCATGGGATATCATCCACCGGCCGGCCGTCGCAAGCAGATTTCCCTTGCGGGTTGTTGCTGCTCGCGATGGTTTTAAGCGGTTAGAGCGAAGTATTAACATGTCATCTGCAACGCTCACGGTGTTAGAGGATTATCGCTCCGCTCTTTACGAGTTTCGGTCAAGCTCTCGACTCCTGCGTTCCGCCATTCGCACTCTGTTAGATGAACATCAGGTTGTGAATAGGCTTCCCCGCGTAGTCCTCCCGGAGCAGCAAGACGAACCGCGCGTTGCTGCCCTCGCCACTCTTTATCTTCGCGCAGTCGATGGAAATTTCTCGGTATCGACCTTCTGCGCTTTCATCCATGCGGTTCAGGAGCATGAACCGATCACTCTCGATGAATTATGGAATATTCCCGCATTTCTCAAGTTTGTCCTTGTTGAGATGTTGCTGAATGAAGTCTCGATGTTGCTGCGGAGCTCGGACGCCACTTTGGCTTCTTTAATCACCCAACTCCTCAAGAGCCTCCGCTTCATCAGTCAGCTTGAATGGTTGCCCCTGATTGAGCCGCTCATTGTTTTCGATTCCACACTCCGCAAAGATCCCGCTAAGGCTTATGAGTCAATGGATTTCGACAGCCGCGAACTCTATCGCAAGCGCGTCGCATTCATAGCTCGGCACTCCAATTGCAACGAATCCGAGGTTTCCCAGATTGTTCTTGAACTTGCACGGGAAGGCGCCACGAGACACTCAGATAGTCCGCGAACTCAGCAACGCCATATGCACGTTGGCTACTATCTCATCGACAAAGGATTTCCGCGCCTCGCGCAGCGAACTGAATTTCATCCCCCGGCAATCGAGCGCCTGCGCATTCTCCTTCGCGCTCAGGCGGATAACTTTTATATTACCGGCGTCGAGCTTCTTACGGTCCTCTTTATCGGTGCGCTGATCCTTCTGCCGCTTTCTCGCTTTACTCTGATGGACTGCTGGATCGCCGCTCTCTTGCTTTTTCTTCCCGTCATGCAATGCGCCGTTGAACTGATCAATGATTTCATTACTGCTATCTTCGACCCCGACCCGTTGCCGAAACTAGATTTCGGCCAAGGCATCCCCGAAGAATGCACTACTGTGGTAGCCGTGCCCACCTTGCTACTGAACGAGAATCAGGTGCGGTCTCTAGTCAATGATCTCGAAGTTCGCTTTCTTGCAAACCGTGACGCCAATCTGCATTTTGCGTTGCTGACCGATCTTCCTGACTCTGTGATCAGACCACGAGCGAACGACTCACACTTCCTCGTCGAGCTTGCGGCAAAGCTCATTGACGAACTCAATGCTAAGTATGCCTCCCCAAAAAATGGCGTCTTCATTTTTCTGCATCGTCATAGGATATTCAGCGCAAGCGAGGGAGTATGGATGGGATGGGAGCGCAAACGCGGGAAACTTCTGGATCTCAATAAGCTTTTGGCGGGAGATTTCGATGCTTTCTTAATCAAGACCGGTCGACTTGAGGTGCTAGCAAAAATCCGCTATGTACTTACGCTTGATTCTGACACGCAGCTTCCTCGCGGCGCGGCGGTACGGCTGATTGGCGCAATCGCGCATCCCCTGCATCAAGCTGTCATCCACCCAGAGCGGCGCATTGTTGTCGCGGGCTACGGTATTCTGCAGCCGCGCATCGGCGTGAGTATTCGATCCGCGTATCGCTCTCGGTTAGCCGCCATCTACTCTGGTCAGAATGGCTTTGATATCTATGCCCGCGCCATCTCCGATGCTTACCAGGATCTCTATGGCGAAGGCATCTTCACAGGTAAGGGAATTTATGAGGTCGCCACTCTGCACGCCGTACTCGATCGCCGCTTTCCACGTAACTCCCTACTTAGTCACGACTTGATAGAAGGCGCCTATGCGCGGGCCGGACTGGCATCCGACATAGAACTCATTGACGATTATCCGTCGCATTGGAGCGCCTACAACCGTCGTAAACATCGTTGGGTGCGTGGCGACTGGCAGATTGCGCAGTGGATGTTCTCTCGTGTCCCGGAAGAATCGGGACATCGCGTACCAAATCCGATCTCCGAAGTCTCCCGCTGGAAGATATTCGATAATCTGCGCCGCTCACTCGTCGAGCCATTCACTTTTATCGTATTTGTAGCAGGTTGGCTTGGCCTTCCGGGTGGTCCCCTCTACTGGACGATCGTCCCGCTTGCGCTGCTTATATTTCCCACTATCATTCAATGTGCCTTCGGTCTTGGTTGTGCGTTTGTAGGCGCGTCTAGGGGCCGTGCCGGCGAAGCGCTCTCCGGCTTTTGGAAGGCAGCTCTCATCGCGTTGTTCAATCTCATTTTTCTTCCCCACCAAGCCTTGCTCTGTATTGACGCGATTGTACGTGCGCTTGTTCGGCGACTGATCACCGGCGAGCGTCTCCTAGAATGGGAAACAGCGGAGCAATCTGAAATACTCTCCACGAAACGTACTCCCATAGATCGATATCTCATGTTGACTCCGTTTGTTTCTCTCGCAGTGGCTATCCTGGTCTATCTGATCAACCCGCGCCATCATCATGCCTTGGTAGTGGCTGCGCCCATCCTGCTGCTATGGGCCATAGCTCCAATTGTTACTGCCTGGCTCAATAGACCGCCACGCCAACAGTACAAGCGTCTGCATTCAGGTGACGAAGCATTTTTATTGGGCCACGCATTGCGTATTTGGCGCTACTTCTGCCAGTTTGGCGGAAAGAGCCACAATTACCTCATTCCTGACTATGTCGAAGAAGATGGCCTTTTTGAAGCCGCGCGCGTCTCACCTACAAATCTGGGTCTTTTGCTCAATTCCCGCCAAGCTGCATGCGAGTTTGGTTTCCTGACTGTGCCCGAGTTCGTCGCGCTCACCGACCGAACTCTCACGACGATTGCTCAACTCGAAAAATATCGAGGCCATCTCTTAAATTGGTATGACACTCAAACGCTCAAGCCGGTCGGTGATGCTCCCTTTGTGTCATCGGTCGATAGCGGCAACTTCGTAGCTTCTCTCTATACGCTCCATTCTGGCGCGCTCGAACTGATTCGCCAACCCATTCTCCCCGACCAACTTTTTGCAGGCATTCGAGCACATTGGAAATTGATGATGATTGAAAACGGGCGGCATGATCATCGCACAAAGCTCTCCTTGCCTGGCCTTTCTGCAAATCAGGCGAAGTGGATCGCCTGGCTTCACGCCGCCTCTGCCGTCCTCGCGGCAGAGTCGGTCGCTAGAACGAACCCAAGCGAGGACTCTTGGTTGCGTACCGAGGCTCTGTGCCGTGTTGACGCCATCCTTGCTGTGCTCCGCGAGTACATGCCTTGGAAGCTTCCTGAATACGCGCCTCTCCGCGAGTTAGCGGGATTTGATTTCAAGCCAGAAACCCATACGCCTTCCATAGCCGAGGCGATCCAGATATCTGAGCAATTGAATGCACGCTTGGACCATGCCTCGCCCCTGCTTACCAAAAACCAGCAGTTGCTTATCCTTGCCGAGAAACTCCGTGCCGCATTGCATGCATCTGGACAGAACTTGCATGCACTCGCCGCCTCGCTTCGCTCAATCTCAGTGCAAGCCGAACGATGGGCAACGGAGACAGAATTCGCCTTTCTCGCATGCCCCGGACGACAGATTCTCTCTATTGGTTATGATGTGTGCGCGCAAAAGCGCCACGATGCTTGCTACGACATGATTGCCTCTGAGGCACGAATTGCCTCGTTCCTCGCAATCGCACAAGACGAGATACCTCAACAAAGCTGGTTCAAAATGGGGCGTGAACATACATGCGCCTTCGGACAGTTCCTTCTCGTGTCCTGGACGGGAACAATATTTGAATACCTGATGCCCGTTTTATGGATGCGCAATTATCCCGACACTCTTATGTCACGAACTCTCGCCGCTTGCGTAAAGGTTCAGCGTGACTTTGCCCACTCGCTCAATGACATTCCCTGGGGGATCTCCGAATG
>JBEKDN010000209.1:0-6680 GCA_050014335.1 Occallatibacter sp.
AGCCCCATTTCCAACCCCTCCAAATCAACTAACCACCAAGCAATCAACAACATAAGATTTCACCCTGTTAATTAAGTAGTAACTGCAACCCCTCGTTTTTGCCCCGTTTTCCGCCCAAAAACTGCCGGTTTAACCCCAAAAATCGTCGATTTCGCACCAGAAATCTCGCCCTTTTCGCCGCTCTCCTCACGCGCCTTCCGCTCTCTTCCAGCAACCTTAACTCTCGCTTCGCCGCCACTTCTATCAAGCGAAGAAAATCATGGATCGCTGCCAAACTTTTTCGCGGCTTCTCGAATTCTTCCTCCTCGCAACCCAGACAAATTCCAATCCAAAGTTTGCGCGTCTCTCGCGCCAGAAACCACTCCAGCGGTCGTCTCCTCCTGTACACTGGAGAGTTCAAGCTTATGAAAAACAAACTCCCAATCGGCATTCTCGGCGCCACCGGTATGGTCGGCCAACGCTACATCCAACTCCTCGAAAACCATCCATGGTTTGAGATCACCTGGCTTGCGGCCAGCGACCGCTCCAGCGGCAAAACCTACGGCGAAGCAGCCAAGTGGCGTCTCGAGTTTCCGCTGCCAGAACGCATCGCCAAGATGATCGTCGCTCCGGCTGAACCTGAAGGTGCTCCCAAGATCGTCTTCTCCTCCATTGATTCGCCCATCGCCCGCGAGCTTGAGCCCCGCTTCGCAGCCGCTGGCCATGCTGTCATTTCCAATTCCAGCGCCTTCCGCATGGCGCCCAATGTCCCTCTGGTGCTGCCTGAGGTCAACGCCGATCACCTCCATCTGATCGAAGCGCAATCCTCGCGCAAAGAGTCAGGCGGCTATATCGTCACCAATTCCAATTGCACCGTGATGGGCCCTGTGCTTGCGCTCAAACCGCTTCAAGACCGCTTCGGCATCACGCAGATCTTCGCCACTTCCATGCAAGCCGTCAGCGGCGCGGGCTATCCTGGCGTGCCGTCCATGGATATCCTCGACAACGTCATTCCCTTCATAAGCAGTGAAGAAGAAAAGATGGAAGAAGAGCTGCTCAAGCTGCTCGGCAAGCTTGAGGGCAATACCGTCACGCCGCTCGCCGCCCGCATGAGCGCTAGTTGCAATCGCGTCGCGGTAGTTGACGGCCACACCGTTTGCGTCTCCATCAAGCTGGCTAAACCTGCCACGCGCGAAGATATTCTCGCCGCATGGGCGGAATTTCGGCCCTTAGCTGGTCAATCCCTGCCTACCGCTCCAGAACAGCCCGTGCAGTATGCGCCGCAACCTGACCGTCCGCAGCCGCGCCTGGACCGCAATCGCGGCAACGGCATGGCAGTGACAGTAGGCCGCCTGCGTCCTTGCGGCTTGCTCGACTGGAAGTTCGTAGTCCTCTCTCACAACACCGTTCGCGGCGCTGCCGGAGCCACCATCCTCAACGCCGAGTTGCTCGCCAGCCTGGGGAAACTTTCGTAGTTATTAGTCAGATATCTTGACCTTTCGCGTTAAGAAATCGGATCGAAAATCGGAAGCAGCATAACTGCTGGAATTGCCAGCAACAGAGCTAGAAGCTAAAAGCTAGAAGCTGTTTTAGGACACTCGCATGAGCTTGGTCGTAATGAAATTTGGCGGCACGTCGGTGGAAGATCCGGCGGCCATCGGCCGTACCGCGGCCATCGTAGCCGGGCGCGTCGCGCTGGGTAAGCAGCCTGTAGTTGTCGTAAGCGCCATGGCCAAGGTCACCGACCAGCTCTTGCGCGCAGCAGCCGCGGCAGCCGAAGGCGATCGCACCGGCGCTCTTGCCATCACCTCGCGGCTCCGTGCTCGCCATCGTGACACCGTCGCCGCCTTGGTCAAGAACCAGACTGACTCTGCTGCTCTCATCGCTCTCATCGACGAGAAATTCGATTCCCTCGACGAAATCTTGCGCGGCCTCGCAGCCATCCTTGAACTCACTCCGCGCATTAGCGATCTCATTGTCAGCTATGGCGAGCGGCTCTCCAGCCGCATTGTCGCCGCAGCCTTTCGTGAGTTGGGCATCAACGCCGCGCATGTCGACGCGCGCGACGTGATCATCACCGACTCAAACTTCCAGAAGGCTGTTCCGCAAGACGCGCTCATTGAAGCCCGCGCCGCCGAAAAGCTGCGCCCGCTCACCGACGCAGGCAAGGTTCCCGTAATGGGCGGCTTCATCGCTTCCAACGAGGCCGGTATCACCACTACGCTCGGCCGCGGCGGCTCCGACTTCACCGGCGCTCTGGTTGGTGGCGCGCTCACCGCTGAGGCCATCGAGATCTGGACCGACGTCGACGGCATTCTTACAGCCGATCCACGCGTCGTTCCCGATGCGCTTCGTGTCAAGGTCATCAGCTTTGAAGAGGCCGCCGAACTGGCTTACTTCGGCGCCAAGGTTCTGCATCCGGCCACGATCCTTCCAGCCGTAAAGAAAAACATCCCCGTGCTCGTCCTCAACAGCCGCAACGCTTCTTGCGAGGGCACGCGCATCACCTCGCTCGCCCCGCATTGCAAGAGCCCCTTCAAATCCATCGCCGTTAAAAAGAAACTCAGTATCATCGACGTCGTGGCCAGCCGCATGTTGATGACGCACGGCTACATGAAAGAAATCTTCACCGTCTTTGACAAGCACAAGTGCGCGGTAGATATGGTCTCGACCTCTGAAGTCTCCGTCTCGCTCACCGTAGACTCGAACGACAATCTGCCGGCCCTAGCCGCTGACTTGAGCAAGCTGGCCGACGTCAAATACGAAGGCCGCAAGGCTCTGGTCTGCATGGTTGGCGACGATATCCGCGGACAGAACGGCATTGCCGCCCAGGTCTTCACCGCCATCCGCCACGTCAACGTCCGCATGATCTCGCAAGGCGCCAGCGAAATCAATATGAGCTTCATGATCGACGAAGACGACGCCGACGAAGCCGTCCGCAGCCTCCACGCCGCCTTCTTCCAGGACCCCGATCCGGCGATCTTCGATGTCGAAGCCCGCAAGCGTTAAACTCGCTGGAGAAAACCCCCGCCAAATACGAAGAGGCCGAAGACTTTCGTCTCCGGCCTCTCAATCACGGTGTACCCAATGCTTGCTGAACCACGCATCTACCCTTCCGGTCTTCCGTCGAGGGTACGAGTTTCCTCGTCCTCTCGCCTTCCAACCGTGCCGGCGACGGTTCTTCGAGTTTCCTCGAATCTCCCATCCTTCAGCGGTCCTTTGCAGCAAGTCCCCAGGTTTCCCCGGTTTCCCACTCCTTCGGTCCCGCCGTCTGACGCCTTCTCGGGTTTCCCCGAATCCGGCATCTTCCGGCTATGCTTCGGGCTCAAGTCTCAGGCCTTCAATTCTTCCCGTTTCCAGGCGTCCTCAAAAATCCAATCCTCGCTCCCTCTGCTGCACCGGCGACCGATCCCCGAGTTTCCTCGGCTCTCGCATCCTCCGGCGCTCCCGGCGACCAAAGCTCCGAGTCTCCCCAGCGCCTTTTGTCCTCCGGCATTGCCAGCGGCGAGAATCCAGGTTTCCCCAAACTCTCTCCTCCAGCTCCGCCAGCGATGCTTCTCCAGGTTTCCCCGAACTCGGCATCTTCCGGTTGTGCCGCCTCCGCGTCTTCGAGCGTCCCCGAATCCTGCTTCCACGGCTGGGTCGATGATGACTTCCTGGCTGGTCGCGAACTTTGCATCCTCGGTCCTAGGCCGCGGATGAATCTTCGTGTCCTGCCAAGTCTTGCACATTCCTGCCAAACTCTGGATGCAATCTCAATTTCAGTCCGGCCTTCCGCTACCGTTTCCAGCCGCGAACCGCCTTATTCAATTCAGTACCGCATCGTCCTCTTTGGCGGAAACTGCGTTTCCAGTTCCCTACTGGGTCACCAGTTGGATAGGAGCTTAGGACGGATCAATCTGTGGAAGCAAGTGCAAAAAGAGAAAGTCCCTGTGGATTTCACCATTCCAAGTGCAGAAATCCAGTTCGTCTGGCTTTGTGTCGCTCCAACACCGCCTTCGCCAAGCTGAGAGAGCCGGTAAACAATTCGCGCCAAAGTGTATTCTGAGTGCGTCCTAATGTGGGACCGGGAATTATCAAAACCCGGAAGGAGTGCGGTTTGATCAAGGCAATTAATTCGGCCATGCATCCGGATCGCTTCGCCACTGGCTTTTCGGCAAAACTCGCGACAAGAATGCGCAGCCATTGGCGGTTGGCTGCTAGCGGCGTATTGCTTCTGATCGCTGCCGCCGCTGGCGCTGTCCTGCTGGCTGGCTCTCATGCCGGCCGTTCGGCGGCCGTCGTTGTGCCATATCCGCATGAACTGGCGCAGGTCAGATTTGCAGTCGCCGGCGACGTGATTCCACACGAGCAGGTTCGAGCCGCCGCGGAGGCAGCCGGAGAGGGCGCTGCCGGTTGGGGCGCGCTCTTCTCTGATGTAAGCGACGTCTTCAAATCGGTCGACTTCGGTTTTGTGAATCTGGAAACGCCCGTAGCTCCAGCACACTCGCATGGGTCAAAACCGTTCCTCTTCGACGCTCCTGTTGTACTGCTCGACGCGCTCAAGGCCAACGGCATCAAGATCGTTTCCTTCGCCAACAATCACGTCATGGATCAGGGTTGGGCCGGCTTCACCGAAACCCGCGAGCATCTGCGCGATGAGGGGCTTTTATTTGCCGGCTCCGGTGACACGGCGCAGCAAACCTGGCAGCCGGCCATCGCTGAAGCCAATGGCATCAAGGTCGGCTGGCTAGGCATGACACGTTGGCTCAATGGCAATCGCAATCCCGATAAAGACGATCAGCCAAAGGTGAACTTCTTCCCCTATCCGAATGAGTCGGGCGGCGCGCCCCAGTCGGACAAGGCTAGTCTGGATGAGGCAGGCGTTCTGGAGGCGATCAAAAAGGCCCGCGCGCAATGCGACCTGTTAGTGGTTTCCATTCATTGGGGTATTGAATACGCGCCCGCGCCGCGACCTGAAGATGTGGAGACCGCGCATAAAATGCTTGAGGCCGGAGCCTCGGTGATTGTCGGCCATCATCCCCACGTTCTGCAGCCAGTTGAGACTTATCGCACTGCCGACGGCCGCGATGCCGTCATCTTTTATTCGCTGGGAAATTTTCTCTCCAATCAATCGCGAAGTTATGTCGACGGCCTGATGCCGGACAAAGAAGGCGATCCGCGCGACGAGATGATTGGTCTATTCTCCGCCGTGCGAAAAGATTACGGGCCCGCGGGAGTGCGCGTCGAATTGGGTAATGTGGGCGTGCTCCCTGTTTGGGGCGAGAATAACCGCAACGATTTGGCCAGCGGCCGCGCCAAGACCGCAATCATTCGTCCGGTTTTGATTGACCGCGAGATGCCGCTGCTTCAAGCCCGATTGGATGAGTTGTCTGAGCTGAATACGCCCGCCGCGCCGTTGACCACCGCTCAGAAGCAGGAGTTCATAGAGTTGACAAAGCAATTGAAGCTGCTCGACGATCGCCGCAAACAGATCGTGGCGCGCGTTGGCGACGAGTACATTACCGATCCGCCGAAGCTGACCGGAAAACCGTAGTTCTAGACTGAGTCTTCCTCGGTATTTGCTACTGCACTGTTCCCTGTGGCCGCAGACGTCTCAAGTCCAGAGCGCAAGCCACGGCATTCTGCGCTTGCAGTCGCAGATTGTCTGAGGCGGCCCAAAGCCAAAAACGCGAAATCTGCGTCGAGTTGCGCGCTCCCGCCTCAGGGCGCAGTCGCGCCAGCACATCGTTCTGACCCATCGCGGCCAGATTCGAAGGCGAATCGGTCTCTTCGAGAATCAGTTCCACATGCCCGCCGCTCAGTGCCTCCTCCAGAGCAACCCGCTCCACTGGCCGCTCCAGTTCAATAGCGATCGAGAAGCTGTGACCGTGGAAGACAGGCGCATGAATCACCTGCAGCGCCAGCGCCGGCCAGCGCCCAGCGGAGAGCGCGGCGTAGTGACGTCGCACCCGCGCCTCAACGGCGGACAGGCTAACCTTGGCCCCTTCACCCAAACCAGGCAGAAGATTGTAGGCCGTTTGCGCATCGTAAAGTTCGCGCTGCGGACCCTGAAAATTGAGCAGGCTTACCGTCTGCTGGTGCAGCTCGTCCAGTGCTGCGCGGCCGAATTCGCTGGCAGGCTGCAGCAATGTGGCAAACGCGATGCGCACCGTCGCAGCCTGCTGAATCCGCTCCAGCAGCAGCGCGAGCGCCAACGCCGCAGGGTGCGCCGGAACCACTGCCGGAGTATACAAGTCAACGGTCGCCGCTTCCGATTCCAACCAAGGCGCGCGCACCACCACTCCCGTCTCCTGATCCAGGGCACCCGACAAATCCAGCACGGTAGATCCAGCCCGCAATGATTCTCGCCAGTGCCTTCGGGTCAGCTCTTCGGCGCCACAGAAGAAGGTGAAGTCCACCCGCTCGAAGGCGTCGGGTGTAATGGCCTGGACAACAGCGACCTCGTCGCCCAATGTGTCCAACTTGCCTTGCGCCTCGTCGTCATCCAGCAAGGTAATTTGAGCAGCCGCAAGTGGCGACTCCGACAGCGCTTCCTTCAATTCCCGGCCCACTAGCGTTGAGGCTCCGGCGATGGCGATCTTGTGCACGGGCATTCCTTTTTGAGTTGCGAAAGTTTACAAGCGGTCCGCCGGATCACTCCCGGACACAGGCTCAGCGTCAGGCGCTGGCGATGCGGCCGAACGCCAACGCCGCCGCCG
>JBEKDN010000210.1:0-6614 GCA_050014335.1 Occallatibacter sp.
CGCCTGCCACAGACCGGTGGAAGACCCTGCTGGACTACATCGTAGCCAGAATCATCCCCCGGCGCCCCCTAAAAATCCTCGATACAGGCCCGCTTCTGTTGGCCAACTGCGGTTTTTAGGGTAGTTGGTCTCATTGTCCGCGTAACGAATCCGCTGCACCTTCTCGCCGCAGCGAGGGCAGGCCTGCCCAAAGCGCCCATGGACCGCCATCTCGGGTCGAAAGGCTGTCACCTTCTCCGGGAAGGCAATCGCGGCCTCCGCGTTGAGCCGTTCCGTCCAGAGTTTGAGTGTCGAGCGCGTTGCCGCGAAAAGCCGCTCCCACTCCTCTGCCTTCAGCTTGTGTGTCAGTGCAATCGGCGAAAGCTGAGCCGCATGCAGAATCTCATCGGAGTAGGCGTTGCCCACGCCGCTGATAACCCTCGGATCGGTCAGCGCCCGCTTCAGTGTGCGGTTCTCCGCAGTCAAAGCGCCGCGAAAGCCATCCAGATCGGTTGAGAATATCTCCACTCCGCCTGGATCGACGGACCGCAGACCCTCTTCACCAGCCAAAACGTGCAGCGACGCGCGATGCTTGCTACCAGCTTCAGTCAGCAACAGCGACCCAGAAGCAAAATCAAAGGCCGCGAGCGCGTTTCTCCCAGCCAGCCTGGCCTGCTGCGACCGCCAATGCAGCCGCCCGGCGATCATCAGGTGGATCACCAGCCACACCAGATGCGGGCCGCTTTGCGGTTCGGACGGGATATTGCCTTCTACGCCAATTGCGATCCGCTTGCCAACCCGCCGAATTTCCCGCACTCTGCATCCGCCGACGCCGGCCAACGGCGGGTCTACAGTCCGCAACAGGAAGACTGAGCCCAGCCGCACCTGCTCCAGCACCTGGCCGAGCACTCGCGCCTCAAGCGCTGAAATATAAGCGGAAATGTCTGGCAATTCCGGCATTCTTTATAGCTTGCAGCGAGAGCATCCACGACTGCAACCATAATTCCCGCAGTCGGCTCGATAGCCCAGCCTCAGCCCAGAACCGTGTTATCGATCAGTCGTGTAGTTCCAACCCACGCAGCAACCGCAAACAGGCTGCGTGGCTCGGCCGTCTCCACCCGCTCCAGCGTCGCCCAATCCACCAGTTCGATGTAGTCCACGAGCACGCCCGGCTCACTGGCGAACGCTCGCCGCGCGGCATCGATCAACACGGCGACGCGACGCTCACCTCCGGCAACCATCGCCTCAACCAGCCAGACCACTCGGCTGAGTACCAGGGCCTGTTTGCGTTCAGCCCCACTGAGAAAGATATTTCGCGAGCTAAGCGCCAGCCCGTCCCTCTCGCGTACGATGGGGCAAACCACTATCTGCGTACAAAACCGCAGGTCACTCACCATGCGGCGCAGCACCGCCACCTGTGCCGCGTCCTTCTGTCCGAAGAATGCCCGGTCGGCCTCGCTTGCAATCAGCAGCTTAGCCACAACCGTGGCCACTCCGCGAAAGTGCCCCGGCCGCGACTGGCCGTCCAGGCGGTCGCTCAAACCCTCGACCTCGACAAATGTGGCCGCTCCCGCCGGATACAGCTCCTCTACAGATGGAGCAAAAACAACATCTGCACCCTCAACCCCGGCCAATGCGTAATCGGCCTCGAAGCTGCGCGGGTAGCGCTCGAAATCCTCGTTGGGACCAAATTGCGTAGGGTTGACAAAGATGCTCACGGCCACCGATCCGCAAGACTCTCGCGCCGCGCGAATCAGCGATGCGTGACCCGCATGCAGCGCACCCATGGTAGGCACAAGTCCAATCGCCTTGCCGTTTTTCCGATTTTCGCGGGACCACTGGCGAAGTTCAGCAACAGTGCGCAGAATCTCCATCAGACCTTTCTCAGCGTTCCAGTCTTCTCCGTCGCTTCCAGCGCCCGGCGTGCCGCCTCGGGCAGATGGTAGCTCTCCTCGTCAGCGGGAAACGCCCGATGCTCCACATCTTCCCGATAATGTTCAATCGCCGTGCGGATCCATGCCCCCGCATCCGCGTAGCGCCGCACAAACTTGGCTGCCGGCGCAAAGGTCAAGCCCACTAAATCGTGGAAGACGAGAATCTGCCCGTCGCAATCCGGTCCCGCGCCAATCCCAATCGTCGGAATCGGTAGCTCGACGGTGATCGCGGCCGCCAATTCGCGCGGAACCCCCTCCAACACCACAGCCCCTGCACCCGCCTCAGCCAGCGCGTGAGCGTCAGCCTGCAATGTGAGCGCGGCGTCGGTGCTGCGCCCTTGCACCCGATACCCCCCCATGCGGTGAATGCTCTGCGGAGTCAATCCCAGATGCCCCACCACCGGGATCTCCGCATCACTCAGCGCGCGTACCAGTTCCACACGCGGTCCCTCAATCTTCACCGCCTCGGCGCCAGCTTCTTTCACAAAGCGAACAGCGTTGGCTACTCCCTCAGCCACTGTGCCGTGATAACTACCAAACGGCATGTCAGCCACCACCAGAGCCCGCCGAACCGCTCGCCGAACAGCCCGCGAGTGATGCAGCATCTCATCGACGGTCACGGCGAGAGTATTCTCATGACCCAGAACCACCATGGCTAGCGAGTCGCCCACCAGAATCAGGTCGACGCCAGCCTCATCTGCCAGCCGCGAGGTAGGGTAGTCGTAGGCCGTCAGCGCGCAGATGGCCTTGCCCTGGCGCTTCATCTCGCCAAGCGCCGGCATTGTCACTTTTGTGGTAGGAACGCCCGGAACAGGCGCGCCCTGCGGAGTGGGGTCGCTTCCGCCGGGGAAGTTGGTAACGCTCATTGTGACCTCCAGTGCCGCTCCGTCGACTCAGGATGCAGCCCGAACAATCCGAGTATACGCCCCAACCCGGCCCCCCGCGCAACGAGACCGTCCCCTCAAACGCGCGAGACGGCCAAAGATCGATTCGCGAAAATAGAGCGTACCTCTTTACCTGCTTTGGACTGATTGATGAGGAGCTGGATTACAAGGCCGATGAGGTTGCCGGTACCCCAATAGAGAGAAAGACCGGCCGAGAGATGCCACATCATGAAGCCCATGGCAACAGGCAAAATCAGGGCCATGATACGCCGCTGTGCCGCGTCCATGCCCGGCTGTGCCGAGATGAACTGCGTAACAGACATGCTGGCGATAACAAAAATTGGCAGTATGTGCAATGGGTCGGGTGCGGCAAGGTCGGAGATCCAGAACCAATGGGCCTGATGGAGTTCGACCGCACCGGCCAGGACTCGATAAATGGCATACAGAAGCGGCATCTGAATCAGCATGGGCAGACAACTTCCATACATATTCACGCCCTCGCTCTTGTAAAGGGCCATTATCTCGGTTTGCATCTCAGTCTTTTTAGGGTCGTTGATCTTGAGATGCGCGTAGCGCTTCTTGATGGCGTCGAGCTTCGGCTGCAGGCGAGCCGTTTTGAGCGAAGAATTCATCATCGCTAGTCGTGCGGGCAATAGGCATAGGTTGATGAGGAAAGTGACGATGACGATAGCCCAGCCCCAGTTGTTCGCACCGGGTCCAAGATATCCATGCAAATATCGCAGGAACTTATAGATCGGGTTGGCGATGACCGAGATCCAGGCGTGCTCGGCCAGGGGCTTCAACTTGGGCTCCTTCGCTTCGGCATTTGCTTTTAACGCCTGCTTTCCACTCGATCCGTTTTGCGCTGATTCGAACACTTGCGGCCGGGACGGTGTTTGCGTGGCTGGCTTGGGCTTGAAGTAGTCAAGACAGAAAATGACAGCTATTACTATTAGAGCTAGGGTCAACAGGAGGCGCAGCTCGCTATTCGCATTCATGCGATTGGCGGGGTAATTCGCTTGTAGATTGGGATTGTGAATCTCGGGCAAGGGACACCTTTTCCTTCCGGGACAGTGGCCCGGAAAACAGTTGGAAGACAGACAAAACCATGGCCATCAAGATGGCTCAATGTTCATGCGATCCAATTGATTTAGGAAAAGATGGGAGGGGGACGTTGGAAGAGCGGGTCAAGGCTTGGTTCTCTAGCGATAGTAAGCGAAGGTATAGAAACCCAAAGAGCTCCACGATCCAAAACCGGCGTGAACCATGAAAGTGCGAGCTCTTTGAGGCAGGCTGTGATCGCGTGGGTAACGTCTGGTGAGTTCGCAACAACGAACATCAGCAAGCAGGTCATCAAAAGGAAATAGATCGACCCAGTAACTCCTGCAAGCAAGAGGGATTGATAGTAGGGTAGGCAGAGCACAATCAGGTAAAAACACGTTTCCGCAGCCGCTCGCCGATAACCTTGAGGCTTTCTCACAAGCACTCCCTCGCAGATGATTGTACGTCAATTTGGATATAGCTTCCGCTTTGGCTTGCCGCCTCTACCCTCAGAGGGCCAAACTGTTACCTGGATGCTCTCACCCTTGGCCACAGGAATTTCAGCAAGTCTCGGCGCCGCTGCCGCACTCGGCCTTGCGGCGGGCGGCTGCGCTTACGCGGCTATGTGGCCGACCTCGCAGCTCTATGGGGCTACGCTCGTCGCTCCCGCCCGCCCCGGCGAACTCGCGCTGACCTTCGACGACGGCCCCAATCCCGCCTGGACGCCCCATTTGCTCGATATCCTCGCCAAACACGACGTCCGCGGGACCTTCTTCTTACTTGGCTGCCGCTCCCAGGCCGAGCCGGCACTTGTCCGCCAGATCGCCGCCGCCGGGCACCTCATCGGCAACCACTCCTGGAGCCATCCCAACCTCGCCCGCGCCTCGACCAGCCGCATCCAGCAGGAGCTTTCCCGCACCAGCCAGACCCTTGAGGCGATTACCGGTGCTCCGGTTCGATTCTTCCGCCCACCCTTCGGCGCACGACGTCCAGCGGTGCTGCGCGAGGCGAGGCGGCTTGGCATGGTTCCCGTGACGTGGAATGCCATGACTTCCGATTGGGAGAATCCCTCAGCCGATGCAATCGCCGACCGGCTTATACGTGCCATCGATAAATTAGCTCGTCGCGGCCGCGCCGCCAACATCGTCCTCCACGACGGCGGCCACCGAACTCCCGCCGCCGATCGCGCCCCTTCGATTGCAGCAGTTGGCAAGTTGATAACTCACTACACGTCAAAGTGCCAGTTCGTGAAATTGGATACTTGGACATAGAAATATGGCAAAGATGGTTTGGTAATCTTGAATTTATTTGCTAAAATCCGCGCTGTAAATTGATTTCGCCTGGATTATTTTTCAATAAGTCGTCTTGTATAAGTGTGCGGTTCTAGGCGTGCGGACAGAGAGTCAAAATTATAGGCTTCAGTCTTTGGAGATCAACAACCCATTGCCGCAGAGCATTCGTGATATTTGCTGTGGAAATAAGGTACACATACTTACTGCCAACTTAGCAACAGATGAAGCAAACGCACCTTGGCTCGATAACTGACACCGAATTATTCGGTAGCTAACTCCAGATAATTATGACCACGTTTTCCTAGACCTCAATTTTTCCATCACTCTCCCGCCAATGTCTCCAACAGCCCGTCGAAATCTTCCAGCTTTGAATACTCGATGATCACCTTGCCGCGTCCTGCGTTATCTTCGATGTGGACCTTGAGCCCAAGCGCCCGCTGCAACCGCTCTTGAACTTCGCGGACATTTGGATCGACCGAGGGCTCGGGCTTCGGCTCCTTCTTGGCTGCTCGCTCGGGATGAAGCAATCCTTGAACATAGGTTTCCGTTTGGCGAACAGAAAGCGAAAGATCCATAACCCGCTTTGCCGCCTTCTCCATCTCCTCGGAGTGCTCGAATGCCAGCAGCGTTCGCGCATGCCCAAAGCTTAGCTCTCCCAACTCAACACGCGACTGAATTGATGGAGGTAACTTTAACAAACGCAAGAAGTTAGCTACAGTTGCCCGGTCCTTTCCGGTGCGCACGGCCATCTGCTCCTGCGTCATATGGAACTCGCGCGAAAGCCGTTCGAAGGCCCTGGCCTGCTCCATCGGGTTCAGATCGGCGCGCTGCAGGTTTTCGACGATGGTGATCTCCATCGCCTGCTCGTCGGAGACCTGTCGCAGAATCGCCGGTATCGTCTTCTTGCCTGCTAGCGCCGAGGCTCTCCAGCGGCGCTCCCCAGCGATCAGTTGAAAGCGGCCACTAGCCAGGGGGCGCACCAGCACCGGCTGCACGACTCCATTTGCGGTGATTGAAGCGGCCAGCTCGGCTAACTGCTCCTCGTTTACATGCGAGCGCGTCTGAAATGGATTCCGATCGATCTGCTCGAGTGGAATTTCCCTGGGTTTGCCACCTTCAGCTTCTGCAGTTGATTGAGCAGACGCGGTTTGAACCCGCGGAAGAAGGGAGTCCAGGCCTTTGCCCAGTGCGCGGCGCTTTATGTCGGTAGCTGTTGCGGAGGTGGTCATGGTTCACAATCCTCTGACTCCGGAATGCGTCCGGAGAATATAACAATTCGTTAACTTGCGAACAATTGCGACGGGACTGAATCGCGCCTTTAGGACTAGGGCAAGACGCGAACCTGGACTTCCGGTTCGACCGCGACCGGCCCCTTTTTGCGCGGGATCTCGATTCCGTTGCGCGCCGTGTACTCCCCTGCAAGCTCAAAATAGGCCTCAGTCCCCCGAGAGCGCGCGTCGTAGAGGGCCACCGGTTTGCCATGA
>JBEKDN010000211.1:0-6419 GCA_050014335.1 Occallatibacter sp.
AGGTCAGGTTTCTGAACAGCCTTCCGCTGGTGCGGGTGCTGGAGTGGGTCTTTATCTTTTTGCCGATTCTTTATCACGCGGGCTACGGGGTGTGGATCTGGCTGCGGGGCAAGTCGAACATTGTGTACTATCCGTGGGCAGGGAACTGGATGTACGTGGCGCAACGGTACACGGGGCTGATTGCCTTTGCGTACATTTTGCAGCATGTGATTCGGCAACGGTTCATGGGGGTGAGTTTGCCGGAGCATCCGATGGCAGCCTTTGCCAAGGTGCAGCAGGAGTTGGCCAACCCGTGGATGCTGGCTGTTTATGTTGTTGCGATGGTGGCGATCTGCTGGCATTTTGCTTACGGGGTTTGGCTGTTTGCGGCCAAGTGGGGAATTACGACCGGGACGACGGCGCGGAGGCGGTTTGGGTGGGTTTGCCTGGCGCTGGGAGTGGGGATGGCTGTGATGGGGCTGGCTAGTATTTGGGCGTTTGTGGGGAGTACAGCCGCTAGCTTCTAGCTGCTAGCTATTAGCTCACAGCTTTCAACTGAGGAATGATTCACCAACTGGATTTCAGTTTTCCCACGTCAGGCGCAAAAACGAGTGCGCGCCGAGAGTGGGGCACCCGGGCGGAGAAACTTATGGAGACGGAAAACAACCGCAGGTTCTTCGGCTCGCTACGCTCGCTCAGGATGACAGAGTTTTTATATATCACGTTTAGAGCCAGGACGATGGTTTCAGTTGTAAGCAAGAGACCAGGAGCTAACGGCTAAGAGCTAGAAGCTAAGAGCCGGCGGCTTGGAGGTTTTTGAAAGGACGTTTATTCATGGCAGCACGCAGGATTGTGGTGGTTGGCGGAGGACTGGCCGGACTCTCGGCGGTCATCAAGATTGCCGAGGCCGGCGGGTCGGTGGACTTATTCTCGATTGTGCCGGTGAAGCGGTCGCACTCGGTGTGCGCGCAAGGCGGGATCAACGCGGCGAAGAATCTGAAGGGCGAGGGCGACACCACCGATAAACACTTCGACGACACGATCTATGGCGGGGATTTCCTGGCCAACCAGACGCCGGTAAAGGCCATGTGCGAGGCAGGGCCGGCGATTATCGACCTGCTGGACCGGATGGGCGTGCCTTTCAATCGGACTCCCGAGGGACTGCTGGACTTTAGGCGCTTTGGCGGGACGCTTTACAATCGGACGGCCTTTGCGGGCGCGACGACCGGGCAGCAACTGCTCTATGCGCTCGACGAGCAGGTGCGGCGATACGAATCCGAGGGCAAGGTAAAGAAGTACGAGGGGTGGGAGTTTCTTTCGGCAGTGATCGACGAGAAGGGGGCGGCGCGGGGGATTACGGCGCTGGACCTGCGGACGATGGAGTTGCGCGGTTTTCCGGCGGATGCGGTGATTCTGGCCACGGGCGGGATTGGGGCTCTGTTTGGCAAGAGCACGAATTCGGTGGTATGCACGGGGTCGGCGCAATCGGCGGTTTTTCAGCAGGGTGTGCAGTACGCGAATGGCGAGTTCATTCAGGTGCATCCGACGTGCATACCGGGCGAGGATAAGCTGCGGTTGATGTCGGAGTCGGCGCGCGGCGAGGGCGGGCGCGTGTGGGTTCCGCGCAAGGCTGGGGACAAACGGCCGGTGAAGCAGATACCGGAGGCGGAGCGGTACTACTTCCTGGAGGAGTGGTATCCGAAATATGGGAATCTGGTGCCGCGCGATATTGCCACGCGGGCGATTCACAAGGTGGTGTACGAGGAGGGACTCGGCCTGGATGGACAGCCGATGGTGTATCTGGATCTGTCGCACATAGACCGGGCGACGTTGGACCGCAAGCTGGGCGGGATTCTGGATATTTACGAGAAGTTTGTGGGCGACGATCCGCACGATGTTCCGATGAAGATTTTTCCCGGAATGCATTACACGATGGGCGGATTGTGGGTGGATTTCAACCAGATGACGAATGTGCCGGGGATCTTTGCCGCGGGCGAGTGCGAGTATCAGTACCACGGCGCGAATCGACTGGGTGCGAATTCTCTGCTGAGCTGCATTTATGGCGGGTTCAGGGCGGGGCCGAATGCTCTGGAGTATGCGAAGAGCTTGCCCGGGCAAGAGGGCGACGGCGGACATGCGCGCGAACTGGTGCGGCAAGGGGCGATTAATACCGGCTTGCTGAGCAACGACGGCAAGGAAAATCCTTTCAAGCTGTGGCGGGAACTGGGGCAGACGATGACCGAACACGCGACAGTGATCCGCTATAACAAAGGGTTGAAGCAGGCCGATGAGAAGATCGTGGAGCTGATGGACCGCTACAGGAATGTGAACCTGAGCGACCGCAGCCAGTGGGCGAATACGAGCTTTGCCTTTGCACGGCAGTTGCGGAACATGCTGGAGTTGGCACGGGTGGTGGTGCAGGGGGCGCTGCGACGGGATGAGTCGCGTGGGGCGCATTACAAGCCGGATTTTCCAGAGCGCAACGATGCGGAGTTTTTGCGGACGACCAAGGCGAGCTTTACCGGCGCGCTGGCGGGACCGCGCTTTGAGTTTGAAGAAGTGGATACGCAGTTCATCAAACCGCGTCCGCGGCGCTACGATGCGGCGAAGTGAGGGGATTGACTAATGGCAAAGAAAACGGTTCAGTTTGAGATCAAGCGCCAGGCCAGCCCCGATGCCGCGGCGGTGTGGGAGAACTTTGCGATCGAGTGGCGGCCGGGGATGAATGTGATTTCGGCAATGATGGAGATTGCCGCCAATCCTGTGACGGCCGATGGGAAGGCGACGACGCCGATTACCTACGACTCGAATTGTTTGGAGGAGATCTGCGGCTCGTGCGCGATGCGCATCAACGGCAAGGCGCGGATGGCGTGCTCGGCGCTGGTGGACAATCTGGAGCAGCCGATCCGCGTGGAGCCGCTGACGAAGTTTCCGCTGGTGCGGGATTTGCAGGTGGACCGGTCGGTTCTCTTTGAGAATCTGAAGGCGGTGAAGGCCTGGGTTCCGATCGATGGAACGTACGACCTGGGCGCTGGGCCGAGAGTCTTTCCGCAGGAGCAGGAGGCGAATTATCCGCTCTCGAACTGCATCAGCTGCACGTGCTGCATGGAGGTCTGCCCGCAGTTCAATGAGGAGACGGGCTTTGTGGGCGCGGCAACAATTGCGCAGGTGAAGCTGTTCAATAATCATCCGACGGGGAAGGTTCTGGCCGAAGAGCGGCTGCGGGCGCTGGCGGGCGACGGCGGGATTCAGGAGTGCGGCTTTGCGCAGAATTGCGTGGAGGTGTGCCCGAAGAGATTGCCGCTGACGAACGCGATTTCAAGCATTGGGCGGGATGTGCTGGTGCAGAAGGCCAAGGATTTTCTGGGTCGGTAGCCGGCTGCGGTGGGGCGGGCGCTCGCTTTTCGCTCGCGGGAGGTTTGCGGTCACCAGATCCCAAATACGGAACCTGAGCACCCAGAATTAATGACGAGCTAAAACCAGCATCAGAACGAAGAGGGCTATGGGCGCTAGGATGAGCGCGGCATAGAGGAGAATCTTGCGGCTGTTTATCATGAGGCGGCCTCGCAAGGAGGGGCGATGAGCGCCTTCCTCGATGCCGACTTGATCTTGGTGGGTGAGCTCCCAGGCCATCTCACTGGCGGTAGCGTAACGGTGGCGCGGGTCGCGTTCCAGAGCACGATTGAGAATCTCTTGCAACTGGGGTGAGACATCAGGGCGCAGC
Organism: Occallatibacter sp.; assembly: GCA_050014335.1. Taxonomy (GTDB): domain Bacteria; phylum Acidobacteriota; class Terriglobia; order Terriglobales; family Acidobacteriaceae; genus Telmatobacter. The sequence goes on from JBEKDN010000211.1 coordinate 3,704, forward strand.
TTGCGCACGGGCTGAGGGTCGTTCAAGAGGCGCTCATTCATGACTGCCAGCGGATTGGGTCCGCTGAAGGGCGTCTGGCCGGCTAGCATTTCATAAAACATAGTGCCGAGGGCATAGATGTCGCTGCGCTGGTCGCCGCGCTGGCCTTTGACCTGCTCGGGCGAAATGTAGTCGGGAGTGCCGAGCATGGGCGAGGGGCCGGCGTAGGTGAGACGGCGAGCATCCTCTTTCATCGCGATTCCGAAGTCGATGAGCTTGATGTGATCGCTGGCATCGACCATGATGTTTTCCGGCTTGAGGTCGCGATGAACGACGCCATGCTTATGCATGTAGTCGAGAGCGTCGCAGATGGCGAGGGTGAGACTGACGGCGCGGTCGATGGGAAGGCTGCCGCTTTGGCTGAGGATGGAGCGAAGCAGCTTGCCGTCGACCCACTCGATGACCATGTAGAGCTGGCTGCGCTGTTCGCCGTCATAGGTCTTGACGATGCCGGGATGATCGAGTTCCTGACCGATTTGCTGCTCGCGCTTGAAGCGCTCGATGAGGATGGGGTCGGACTCCATCTCAGCGTGAGGAACTTTGATTGCCACCTGCCTGCCGTTCTTGAGGTTGGTTGCTCTGTACAGCGTGGACATGCCGCTGTGCGCAACGGTCGCATCGATGCGATAGTGGTCGAGAAGATCTCCGGCTTCCAGTGTGGTCATCAGTTTAACTAGCATAACAATTCGACCTCTCCAGTTTATGTTTTCACGGAATTCGTAAGAAAACCCTCAAGGTGGCGCCGGAGAAAACGCAGGAAGTCAGCCTCCGCCGCGCGAAGTTGCGAGTTAGCAAAGTTGGCGACTGGAGGTCGAGAGCGCCGTCTTTCTTAGTCACCGGATGGCTGTGGAAAACCTAGTTGAAATAGAGGCTCCGTTGAGTGAAACAACGATTGGATTGGGTTCTCAAACGGGTACGAAGCTAGTTCATTGCATTCAATGTGAAGGGGAGCTATGGACGAGATGAAGAACTATTTGTATGTTCTTCATTTCTTCCTTATGACTTCTTTGCGTAACTAGAAATACAGGAAAAGGCCGAACCGACACAAGGAGAGTTCCAGAATCTCGAGTGGGGAAACGGCGCGGCGGGCTTGATTGAAGTGTTTTTGAAGCTTGGCTGCCTGGGAACCCGCGCGGAGCGTGCGCGGGGATGTGCCTGAATTCTTGGCGAAACTCATTGAAGGTCTTAACCCACAAATCATATTTGGAGGAACAACGCCGATGGTAACGAACTCGACCCGCATACTGCAAACGATGGCCGGCACGGCCTTGGCAATCGCGATGATGGCTGGAGCGCAAGCACCGGCACCCGATGCTACTCCCGCAGCGGCTCCTGCTGCTGCTCCCGCAGCGGCACAGGCTCCGGCTCCCGCTGCCGCGCCGACGTGGAGCGTTGGCCCGATGGACCTGAGCGGCTTTATCGACGGCTACTACAGCTATAACTCGAATCGTCCTAGCGATGCCGCGAACGGACAGGCGAACGACTACTATAACTTCAACGACAAGACGGATCAATTCAATTTGAGTGCGGCGAAGTTGACATTGAATCACGACCCCGATCCGGTGGGCGCGCACGTGGATTTCATTTACGGGCGGACCAACGATTTTATCAATGCCCCGGTAGGGAATACGAGCTCAGCCGATCAAGGCAACTATATTGAGCAGGCATTTCTCAGTTTGAAACCGCCCAAGGCAAAGGGCTTTGAGTTGGACTTTGGCAAATTTGTCACATCGGCGGGCGCGGAAGTGATCGAAGCCAAGGATAACTGGAATTACTCTCGCTCACTGCTGTTTTCCTGGGCAATTCCTTACTGGCATTTTGGGGCGCGCACTTCGTTGCCGGTATCGAAGACGGAGACGATTGGCGTGCAGGTGGTCAATGGCTGGAATAATATTTCAAAGGCCAATGGCGGAGTCACTGTAGGTTTGACCAGCGCGCTGACCAAGACCAAATATACGTGGAGCGCGGACGTATATACCGGCCCGGAGAATTATGGGTCGCAGAAGGGCTATCGCAACTTAATCGACAGCACGCTGCTGCTGACACCGAATGCAAAGTTCAACGCCTACATCAACTATGACTACGGTCAGAATCGCGACAATACGGTTGCACAGGGTGATACGGCGCTGAATCATTGGCAGGGCGGCGCTGTGGCGGTTCATGAGCAGGTCACAGCCAAATCCGCGCTCTCAGCCCGCGCCGAGTACTTTGCCGATCCGCAGGGATATGCAACAGGCAACGGCATTGGCCAGGATCTGAAGGAAGGCACGGCGACCTATGAGTATAAGTGGATCGAAGGCCTTCTGGCTCGCGTTGAATATCGCCACGACTGGTCAAACCAGGCGACATTCACCAAGGGCAATTCATCGATAAGCAGCGCGATAGCGGGCACGGTGAAGTCGCAGGACACAGTGACTGTGGGCTTCATTGCTTTCTTTGGACCGAAGCGGTAGATAACTCCGGCTGCTATTCCGGCCTGACTAGAAAAAGATCAGGCCGGAGGCGCGGAAGTGCCGGATGTTAGTTGGATATCTGACAGGAAATTAACAGATGCTTTTGATTTCCTGATTCAATCTTCATCTGATTACCCATAGTCTTCAACTAACACACCAGCAACGCACGAGAGTCGGAATGCAGGTGGAGCTAACGAAATACCCGGGGGCGAGCCACCGGGAGC
>JBEKDN010000212.1:0-6414 GCA_050014335.1 Occallatibacter sp.
AGCTGATTGTTTGTTGATCTTGAGCAGATGGTTCACAGCATCACTCAGGGAATGAAAACGCAACTCGGCCGATTCACTGGCAGTCAGAGAACCTTGCTTTTGACGTAGGGGGTCGCCGTCTATGAAGACAGTCAGCATACCCAGACGGTGACCAAATTCAATATCCGGGAGCGAGTCGCCGATCATGGCGCTTGCACCAGCAACGATTTCGGGAAACTCAGCAGCGGCCTGGCTAAAGAGTCCCGGCAAAGGTTTGCGGCAGCTACATTGCCCCTGTTCGTGAGGACAGAAGTAGAAGCCGTCCACATGAGCGCCATAGCTCTTCAAGAAGTTCTGAAACGAGAAATGAATGACGTCAATATCTGCCGCGCTGCAAAGACCAAGTGCTATGCATCGCTGGTTTGAAACCACTATAACTCGCAATCCCGCGCGATTGAGCCGGGAAATCGATTCAGGAATGCCGGGGAGCACTCTGAATTCGCTCCAAGACGTGACATAGCTGCCCTCCGGCAGCTTTTCGTTTAAGACGCCGTCGCGGTCAAGGAAAACCGCAGTCAAGGAGCGCGTCGCGCCTTTGAAAGCAGAGTAGGCCACCCGGCAATGATAACAACAACGAAGCTCGTTTGGCTTGTCCAGGGGCAAATAATCTTAATACAAAAGAAAGGAACTCATGTCCAGCACTCCCAAGTCGGCCAGCATCTTTGCCAATGCCATCGCCGAGCATTTGGAAGTCGTTCGTCAGTTAAGAGAGCAACAGGGTGTGCTGGAAGTCATTGCCAAGGCAATGACCGCAACCTTGTGGACCAGAGGCAAGATCCTGTGGTGCGGCAATGGCGGCAGTGCCGGCGATTCGCAGCATCTGGCTGCTGAGATTGTGGGGCGGTTTCGCCGTGAGCGTTGCGGGCTGGCCGCGATGGCTCTTACCACGGATACATCGATTTTGACCTCGGTGGCCAACGATTACGGCTTTGAAGCGGTCTTCTCGCGTCAGGTAGAAGCATTGGGCGCCCCCGGCGATCTCCTGGTCGGCATCTCCACCTCAGGAACCAGCTGCAATGTGTTGGCTGCACTGGAGACGGCGCGGGCCCACGGTCTGGTCACTGTAGCTTTCACCGGTGCGGGCGGCGGCAAAATGGCTGCGCTGGCAGATTACATTTTCGCCGTCGACTCAATGGACACTGCGCGCATTCAGGAGGCGCACATGCTGGCTGGTCATATGCTCTGCGATTGGATTGAGCTTGACTGGATTCATGCCCAGTCCGAGGCAACGGTGCCATCCGCGTTATCGCAAATTGGCTCCATGGAATTCAAGCGAGCACGTCCCCAGGAGACGGCGGCCTGAAGAATCTTTGAAGTTTCCGGTTATTTCCGATTTCGTCTGCAACCAACAAAGGGCCTCGATGATTGCACAATTGCAGGAAGCAGTCGAACAGATCGAACACGGGTGGCAAACCAAACGCCTGCTGGTGGTAGGCGACTTGATGCTCGATCGATATATCTGGGGAGAAGTGAGTCGCATCTCGCCGGAGGCGCCGGTGCCAATAGTGCGCGCTACCCGGCAAAGCACCCAGCCCGGCGGTGCGGCCAACGTAGCCATGAACCTGGCGCGGTTGGGCGCTCAGATTGAAGTCGTCGGCTTTACCGGAGACGACGAGAACCAGCTTTTGCTGGAATCCGCACTGTATAAAAATGGGATCTCTCATGACTTTGTGGTCAGTGAGGGCTTTCCCACCATCGCCAAACTCCGAATCCTCGGCGGGAGTCAGCAGATGCTCCGCCTGGACAGCGAACGGCTCGAGGAGCGCGCACCGGCGGACTACGAACGCCTTGTGAGTTGCGCCCTCAACCGGTTGCCTGGCAGTCATGCCGTTGTGCTTTCCGACTATGCCAAAGGCGCGCTCACTCCCGCAGTCTGTCAGCAAGTCATTCAGGCCGCGCGCCAGGTTGGTATTCCGGTGCTTGTCGATCCTAAGAGCACCGACTTTTCCCGGTACCGGGGGGCAACTACGATTTGCCCCAACCGGAGTGAACTCGCTTTGACTTTGCAAACGGACGCGCACGATCTTGATGCTCTGCTCGCTGCCGCCGACACCCTGGTGCGAAACCTGAACATCGAATTCCTTACTGCGACCCTGAGCGAGAAAGGAATTGCACTGGTGCGTCCTGACAGCAAGTTCGTGGCGCCGGCCGTGGCACGTGAAGTCTTCGACGTCTCTGGCGCGGGGGATACAGTCATCTCCATCATGGCCCTCTGCCTGGCCTCCCGGCTTAAGCCAGAAACCGCCGCGCAACTTGCCAACATCGCCGCTGGAATTGTGGTTGGTAAGATGGGAACGGCTCCGATTGAGAAACATGAATTGTTGGCCGCTCTAGATCAGCGGATCGATCTCTATGCCGAGAAAAAAGTGGTTAACCATGCGGCACTGGTGAGTCTCGTGGTGCAATGGAAAGCGCATGGCGAGCGCATTGTCTTTACTAACGGCTGCTTCGATCTGTTGCATATCGGTCACATCACTCTGCTGGAGAAGGCGCGGCGTTTCGGAGATCGCCTGATCGTAGCCGTTAACTGCGATGCCAGCGTGCGGGAATTGAAGGGCGCAAGCCGTCCCATTGTCGGTGAGCGGGAACGATCGTGTATGTTGGCTGCCCTCTCCGCCGTTGATGCTGTCGTGATTTTTTCGGAATCTAACCCTTTGCAACTGATCTTGGCAACCGAGCCAGACGTTATCGTAAAAGGCGGCGATTATGAGGCGGACTCAGTTGTCGGCGCGCGCGAAATTCGGGGATGGGGCGGCGAGGTTAAGATAATTCCTGTCGTTGATGGCTACTCCTCCACCCGGCTAATTGAGAGGTGTGCGGTTGAATATGTTTGCACATAGTTCATCGCGGGATTCTGAATTCATGCCCTTCAGCATGAAGTTACTTTTGTGATAATTTTATTGTTACTTTTAGGGCGCTCTTCGGTAACTTGACGCCAACTGAACCAAGGATTATTTTTTCTTTGCAGTAAATAAATGTAATGCGACGCCCGGTAGTGATCGCGCCGTATTGCCGGCAGCTTGAATGCCTCCATTAATAACTTTCATGCAGGATTGCTATTTCGCTATTGTCCGCGTTGCGAGAAGCATTCCAAATTTATGCACGTTCCTATGTTCCTAGATTGATACTCGTTGCTAAGTTGTGTACGAAGTATTGTTCTACCCTTTATCTTCCACTTTTTCTCTTTTGGATATTTGATATTTGCAGAGGCTCGGCTCCCGAGCCGACTGATTCATGCCCTTAACAACGGATACCGCTGCGATAACGGCATTTTGTCATGTAACTCACTTGAACATCCAGTGAGCAATTGGGTTGTGCGAGGTAAAGGAGAAAACTTGCTTCAGAAGTTCAGTCCCTCCTATGGGCGACAGGCTGCATTTCGCACCATTCGGCCAATCTCCGCCTCGTTCGCGATTTGCTATCTGCTTCGCTGCCACTTCACCGCCTTCGCCTCTATTTGTGCCCCCAACGGAACGTCCGTCGTTGATCCTCGATCATTTCTAGAATCGGAACGCTTGCATTTTCATTTAACAGGCCTCACGACATTGCGAACCGAACAAGATCTTACAACTTGTTTTGCTCGAAGCACTTAACCCTCTCCCATACGACGCGGGAAGACACGGCATTTCCAGCCTCGACTTCCCAACCGGCATGAGATCAAAAGCAAGAACTAAGGAGTTGAAATGTCCCTCACGGTCAAACGAGCCGTACATAAACTGGTTTTCCTGCACATGATCGTTTTCTGTGCGCTTGCAGCCACCCTATTGACTACCCCCGCATTCGGACAAGCTAACGCTGCCGGATACACATGGGGCAACGTGAATACAGGCGCAGGCGGCGGTTACATCCCAAACATCATCTTCAACCCGTCTCAGCAGAACCTCGTCTATGCGCGCACCGACATCGGCGGCGCTTACAAGTGGAATTCCACTACCGGCCTCTGGACTCCACTGATGGACTTTACGACTTGGGCCAATTGGGGTCATCTGGGCGTGGAGAGTCTCGCGACCGATCCCGTGAACCCCAATAACCTTTACATCATGACCGGCATGTATACGAACTCCTGGGATCCAAATAACGCCGCGCTCCTGATTTCAAACAATCAGGGAGCCACCTTTCCCACGACTGTGACTATGCCCTTCAAGGCTGGAGGCAACATGCCTGCCCGTAACATGGGCGAACGCCTCGCCATTGATCCCAATCTCAACAGTACCCTGTATTTTGCCGCCAGAAGCGGAAACGGCCTATGGAAAAGCACCAATTCAGGACTTACCTGGAGCCAGGTCACCAGCTTTCCCCAGCCCGGCACCTATGCTGTTCTGCCCGGTGACGTATATCAGGGAGACATCATTGGACCGGTATGGGTTGTCTTCGATCCCCGCACTGGGTCGTCTGGTTCGGCCACTCAGACCATCTATGTTGGCGTAGCTCAACCGGACGGCACGAACATCTACGTCACCACCAACGGTGGAACCACATGGGCAGCGCTCGCCGGGCAACCGACTTGCACCCTGACTGGAACACAAACCACCGGGACCGTGGCTTGCACCAATGGCGCATCGTGGTCGGTAGCTTCCAGCGCTCCAGCCCCTGGATTCTTGCCCCAGCGTGCGGCTTTGGATACTGTCAATGGCTACCTGTACATCACTTATAGCAACGGTGCTGGTCCCTATGACGGCCTCATGGGAGATGTTCAAAGATATAACACTGCTACTGGTGTATGGACTGAGGTCGCGCCTGTTGTCCCAACCACTGCCAGCGGTGCCGACTACTTCGGTTATTGCGGCTTGACTATCGACAAACAGGTTCCTACCACGCTGATGGTTTCTGCTTTCAACTCGTGGTGGCCGGATACGATCATCTGGCGGAGCACCAATTCCGGCGCTACCTGGTCCCAGATCTGGAGCTGGACGAGTTATCCAAGCCGCAGTTTCATGTACACGCTCAATGACTCGGCTGCGCCCTGGTTGAATGAGGGAGATACAAATCCTGTTGCTCCTATTGAAGCACCTGAGCTTGGCTGGATGGTCTCCGGAATGGCGATCGACCCATTCAACTCCAATCACATGTTTTACGGAACGGGCATGACCATGTGGGGTACAACCAACCTCACCAACTGGGACTCTGGTACAGAGTTTGCTCTGTCGGATGCATCGATGGGCATTGAAGAAACCTCTGTCCTCGGCTTGGTCAGTCCTCCGGCCGGCGGCGGCGCGCATCTATATAGCGTCGTGGGAGACATCAGCGGATGGGCGCACACCAGCTTGACTACAGCACCCACCTTTCCATGGGCAATTCCGTTCTTTGGAACACACACTGGCATCGACTTCGCCCAGCTATCACCGCAGAATATGGTCATAGTTGGCAATGGAAGTCCTACGGCAAGCCCGGTAATCACAAGCTCTGCCTTTACCACCTCCGGAGGCACAAGCGAGACAGCGTGGTTTGCGGGAAGCGTCGATCCTGCCGGTTATTCCACGAATGGCGCTGGTACTGTCGCTATGGCCTCCAACGCGAGCTCGGTTGTTTGGGCTCCCGTCGGCATGACGCCGTTTTACTCCACTACCTACGGCTCTAGCTGGACAGCCTCAACCGGCGCGCCTGCGGGTGGCGTTATTGCTTCCGACCGCGTGAACCCACTCGACTACTACTACTACGCGGCCGGTCAGTTCTACGTAAGTACGAACGGCGGAGTAAGCTTTACCGCGACGGCTGCAACCGGCTTGCCCACGTCGGGAGACCCGGTGGTTGTGAAAGCTGTGCCCGGCATTGCTGGTGATGTTTGGGTTGTGGGCGGTAGCACCACAGCCGGCCACACTTACGGCATGTGGCATTCCACCAATTACGGTGCTAGCTTTGCCCAGCTGACAAACGTGACGCAGGCCGATGTCATCGGATTCGGCATGGCCGGCCCCAAAGCAACCTACCAAACCATCTTCACCAACGCGGAAATCGGCGGCGTGCGTGGTATCTTCGCATCCACAAACGAAGGAGTTACCTGGCAACAGATTAATGACGTTAACCACGAATACGCGGCAGCCGCCCAAGCCATGACGGGCGATCCCCAAGTCTTTGGAACTGTTTTCGTGGGAACCAACGGTCGTGGAATCGTCATGGGAACGGGAACTCCGACCGTATCCTCAACGTCGGCTGGTTTCTCGCTTGCGCCATCGGCATCAAATTTGTCTATAGCTCAAGGGGGAACCGCAACTGACACCATCACCGTAACTGACACCGGCGGATTTACCGGCAGTGTAACTCTAGCAGCTTCGGGTCTGCCCACCGGTGTAACCGCCGCGTTTGCGACCAATCCCGCCACGTCAACCAGTGTGCTCACTCTGACAGCCAGCGCCACAGCAACCGCGGGAACCTCTA
>JBEKDN010000213.1:0-6396 GCA_050014335.1 Occallatibacter sp.
ATAGGGTAGGGGGGGTGGGGGTCGGCGGATTTTTCGGAGAAGAAACAGCGAAACTGGGTAGAGGAAATGGGCGTGGTTGGCGGGATGGGATACGGGTTGAAGACGAGTTTTTGGTCATGGCGGGATCTCTCTTCCCTATTGATAGGATCTACCAACAGGCGGTAATTATCCGCAAAAATCCGGCAGAAAAAATAGGCGAGTCACTGCTGTCCGGCAATCTTGCGGATGGCATAGGGCAAGGTATTGAATAGAACAAGAAAACAGATTTTTAGGATGTTACCGACTTGAACTTGGATTTGGGAAACTGAGGCATTTCAGCCTTGGAGTTCCTCCATGTTCGTCGGTAAACTGGTTTTCGCGCAGCTTATGGATTTTCTGCCGTTGCATACGTTTCGTTGCTGTGTTGCGCTATACCCGTCGAACTATCCAACCAAAACCTTTTCGCATCTGGATCAGTTTTTGTGCATGGCCTTTGCGCAATTGACCTTCCGCGAGAGCCGGCGCGGCAATACTAGAATGCGCTTAAAGCATACAAGGAGTTCAAATGTTTCAATTCATTTGACGAGCCCGTTGAATAGCCCGAGTGTATTGACTATTCATCAATCCTGGTGATTCGGAGCGCAAATTGCGCGAATCCAGAGAAGGATGCGCCGTGTTGCGTTTTTAGGACGCCTCAGTTGTGGTCACCGCTTGAGACTCATTGTAGTCATTTGATTGTGAATGGCTTATATGGCGGAGAGGGGGAGATTCGAACTCCCGATAGCCTTGCGACTATGTCTGATTTCGAGACTGGCTTACCATATATTGTTATCAATCATTTAGCGGATGGGTGGCTACTTTTTGAGCCAGTTGGAATCGTCTTATGTCGTAGTAGCTCATGGCCGCGGCGATGGTCGCAACCTACCCCTACTACGCTGAAAAAAGGCTTGACCAATGTATGCCATTGGCATATAGTTTTTCTATGCAAACGGTGGTCGAAACCCCGATGTACCTGAGAGCCGCCGAAGACCTCTATAGCGAAGCGGACCGGGAAGAAATCGTGCGAACCATCGCTGCTTACCCGGAGGCCCCTTACCCGGAGGTTGGACACTTGATGTTCGGCACAGGCAGGAGGGTATCGCAAGCTGCGCTTTGCACGTTCCGGCATGGGAAAGCGCGGCGGTGCACGGGTCGTTTATCTGTACGGCGGTGAGGATCTGCCGATCTTCCTCATCACTGTGTATGCCAAATCGGAGAAGGGCAATTTGAGCAAGGCCGAGCAGAATGCCCTGGCCAAGATGGCGAAGAGTTTCTTTGCCGATTACAGGGGGAAGCGATGAGCAAATTGTTTAAGGAGATGGCACAAGGAACGGCTGAAGCCCGCGCCTACATGGAAGGTGAGCGCAAGGGTTACAAGGTCACCCTGCCGGAGACTGTGGACGTGCGAGGTCTGCGTAAGCGCCTGCGCCTGAGCCAGGGGCGTTTCGCAGAGAGTTTTGGTTTGTCGGTGGATGCGGTTCGTCATTGGGAGTCTGGGCGTCGCCAGCCGGAAGCCGCCGCGCGCGCGCTTCTTATCGTCATTGCCGCCGACCCTGAATTTGTGATGCGTTCCTTGGCTAAAAGTGCTTGAACACGAGTAAAGGGCGCCCGTCCCGTAGCGCTATGATTAGACGGCAACAGCCCCAATTTTGAAATCTCTAGTCTGTGAAGCGGTTACCGCGACCGACATTGCACGTCGCGCACAGTGTGCGCAGGTTGTCTTCCCGAGTCTTGCCGCCCTTCGACCACGGAATAACATGGTCAACATGTAGGATGCATTCCGCGTTCCGAGCCGGGTGGTCTCCGCACAGCACACATTTGAACAGGTCGCGCTTAAGCACTTTGAATCGAAGACCAATGCTCGGATCGCGCCGGTCTTCGGGCCGAATGGTCGTCGCGGTGTTCCGTGGGACGCGAGAACGCGCGTTAGTTTGACTTCCCACCTTTGGGCTGCTGTTGGCAACAGTGGCGGGACTTCCTGTTGGCTCAGTGCGTTCGGTTGCCGTAGAAGGGTGTCGCTCAGAATCGGGCGTCGGGTTGTCATCGGCTTCCGAATTGGCCCGCTCGACGAAGGCTTTCAGCGCCTTTCGCCACCCACCGTAGCGATGGATGTATGCATTCTTGCCAACGGTCGATGGTAACTGATCCATCTCAAGAGCGGCGGGAGGTCTGCCGAAGTGCGTCCAAACATTGAGCAGGTTTTCGAAAATCTCGTCTTCGGTATATCTACGCCCGTGACTTACCTGCTCAACACCGGCCCGTTTGAGCGCAGCTGATACGCTGCCGAACCTCCGATACATTTGCGACTGTTTGATCTCGGAATTCGCTTCGATGTCAGCGCCTGAAAGGCCTGGCTTGCCAAGTCGCGCCGCCACATTGCGGATTTGTTCAAGAATCTCATCGTCAGTCATCATACGACTGACCTGTGTTTTCATCCGCTCCGTAACCGCCGGGCCGACGTATCGATCGCCAAGGTCCGCCTGACCAAGCGCTTCGCGCCATCCACCAAATTGTCGCTTGATACAACTGGCTGAGTAGCGACCGATTCGCGAATACACGGAGATTGTGAACGGCTCATCTTGAAGCAATGCTGACACGCGCCGCAAATCCTCGACAATCGCCTCTCGGGTGTAAAGCGGTCTCACGTCCGACAGATCGGCTCTCCTCGTGGCCTCGCCCCATGATCCAAATCGATCGCGCACTGCAGTGCTTTTGATCTTGGCTACGGCATCGAATCTGTCTACCGTCAACCGTCGGTTTGGCTCCAACGCGGCAACGCGCCTAATTTCGTCAAGCACAGCTTCTTCTGATCGATCGTCAAGCCAAGTGATCTCGAATTTTGTCATTCCTTGAGAACCTGTCGAAGGGGCACTGAAAATATGCGGCATTTGGCCCGCTCCTGCCGAGATGAGGAAATCACTCAGAGGTAAGTGGATGTTAAATCCTAGTCTGGACTTGGGGCAATATAAAGCCGACTCCTTTCCTTACTCCGTTCTCGCGATCCGAATGAAGTAACCGGCTTTAACCGGTTTGGCCTTTTCGGTGTCACTTTCCTGGTCAGTTGGATTTGTATTTCGGTGCCTTTCTGTGCCCCTACGTGCAAGTTTTCCACAAAGGCAAGATCGGGCCCAAATAGAACAGGGGCCCATGATAGGCCCCTACATATTGATTCTAATGATCTTATGGCGGAGAGGGGGAGATTCGAACTCCCGAAGGCCTTGCGACCTTGTCTGATTTCGAGTCAGGTGCATTCAACCGGGCTCTGCCACCTCTCCGTATTTTTACTCCCGGCTGTGCGATATAGCTTTGGGAGTAGAGCAATCTGATTTGTTTGGGTCCGTTTCAAAAAGGCTGAGGATGATGGATTCAATTTTCTCGCAAATCCAACATTCAAACTAAACCCGTAGTACCGATCCTTAGCCGCAGGGCTCAAACTTACCTCAGGTAGTTTACCGGCAATCATGGAATAGTTGCAATGGGGCGTTTGGGCTTGAGGAAGTGAAGCCGCTGGATCTTGTTGATATTCTGCTACTCAACAGAGACAGGATGGGGCGTTTTGTAGGATGCTTCTGGTCCGTATCGACCTATAGCCTCAGGTGCAACCATGCGCAGGCGAGCGCGACGAGGGCTTTGAAGCAGGTTTTGGATTTTTCACAGCGCGTGGCGAATCCGCGAAGGCGTTTGAGTTTACGGAAGCAGCGTTCGATGCGCTTGCGTAGTTTGTAGAGATCTTTGTCGTAATCGCGTTGTACTTTGCGGTTCCGTTTGGGTGGGATTACGGCTTTGGCTCCCATGGCTTCAACGTGCTCTACGATTGCGTCCGCTTCGTAGGCTTTGTCTGCAAGCACGGCCTCCTCCTTGTGCTGGCCCACAACTCAATGGCCTGAGTGCAATCATTCACCTGGCCGCCGGTGATCAGAAAGTCCAAGGGCAGGCCCAGTCCATTGGTGAGCAGGTGGATCTTGGTCGTCAGACCTCCTCGGGAACGCCCCAGAGCCTTCCACCCCAGCGACGAAGACCTGTCGCTGGGGCCCCCGGCCTTGTCCGCGCCCCTTTTTTGCGGCCCGTGGCCGCCTGCTGGCGAGCCCGCACAATGGTCGAATCCAGCATCAGGTATTGGCTCTTCTTATCGCACACCAATTCGTGAAAGATCCGCTCCCAGACGCCGGAATGGGCCCAGCGCACAAACCGCTTATGCACGCTTTTGTACTTGCCGTAGCGCTCCGGAAGGTCAGACCATCGCGCTCTCGAGCGCAGTGCCCACAGCACACCGTTCACAAAAAACGGTTATCGGCTGCCGTGCGGCCTACATGCTCCTTGCGCCCAGGAAGAAAATCCTTGATCTTCTCCCACTGCAAATCACTCAATTCATAACGACTAGGGGACATACAACCACTTCAACAGCAAATTTGCCCGCTGCAAAGTGTATATGTCGATACCGCCTAAAGAACATGACGTGGTTGAATGCAAGTTGAACCGAGTCGAAGGTATTAACGAGCAGACCGGGACCAACGATATTCATGCGCGGGATCCGGTTCCTTGACGGCAAACAAAACGATTGCTATAAATGACCAAGGGTCATTTATGACCAGAAGTCTTATATGAATAAAAATTCGCGAAAGAATGGTGGCAGATCCCCACTAAATGGGACGGGGACCGCCTTGGTCCAGCCTCCGGAGACCGGACGGCGCGAGCGTCGCACAGCCGAAACTCGCTTGCGCATCTTTCGGTGTGCGTTGCAACTTTTTGCCGAGCGCGGCTTTTCATCGGTCACGGTGGAAGAAATTACAGAAGCTGCCGATGTGGGTAAAGGAACCTTTTTCAATTATTTTGAAAGCAAGGACCATGTGTTGGGCGTGATGGCCGAGATTCAGCTAGGCAAAGTAGCTGAAGCGTTATCGCTGTCGGTGGACAGCGGGCGCTCGATTCACGCTGTCTTGCACCGGCTATTTCTGCGCGCTGCGGAAGAACCGGGTAGAAGCCCAGACCTTGCGCGCGCTCTGATCTCTTCCTTCTTGGCAAGTGTGGGCGTGCGCAAGCTGATTGCGCGCAATATGCAGGAGGGCCGCCGGATGATAGCGGAGGTTGTGGCCGCAGGGCAGCAGCGGGGAGAGATCGATCCGCGCTTAGAGAAAGAGAAAGTCGCGATTCAAGTACTGCAAACCTTCATGGGCACGGTGTTGTTTTGGTCGTTGCACGAAGAGCCCGCACTGAGTGTATGGATGGAAGACAGCTTTCAACATTTCTGGAGATCGATTGCCGTCTCGGGAAAAGAGCAGGAATCATGAGATTTGATCCGCGCATTTTTGTTTTGTTAATAGCGTGCTTGATTTCTGGATTGCCTTCGGGTGTTTCAGTTATTGCGCAGCAGCCCGCGCCGTATAGGCTTACTTTGCAGGATGCGATTCAAAAGGCGCTGCAGGCCAATCTAAATGTGCTGACTGCGGAAGCGCGCGTTGAAGAGGCGGAAGGCACACGCGTGCGCCGTTTGTCTGCCGCGTTGTTGCCGCGCCTCAATGCTCAAAGCTACGCGAACGTGCAAAACCGCGACCTGCGAGCCTTTGGAATTTCGCTTCCTGGAATGCCTGCGGTTGTGGGGCCGTTTTCCAACTATGATTTTCGCGTATATGGGCAGCAGAATGTTGTGGACCTTGAGAGTTATCGCGGGTTGAAGGCCAGCGAGCGCGCCGTGGATGCCGGCAAGATGGATGAGCGTAATGCGCGCGATTTGATTGTGCGCGCAACTGCAGCACTTTATCTGAATGCGCAATCCGCGGAGGCGCGCGCAGATGCAGCCCAATCGCGCGTGAGCGATTCGAGCGCTTTGTTGAAGTTGGCGAATGATAGGCATGACGCCGGGGCTGCAACCGGCGTGGATGTGCTTCGAGCTCAAGTCCAGTTAGCCAACGATCGGCAAGCTCTGCTGATAGCAGGGAACGAATATAAAGAATCTTTACTTGAATTGGCGCGCAACATAGGCATGAGTCCGGGGACGCCGCTGGAAATTGCCCAAGCGCTGGACTACGTGGCTTTGCAACCGCCTGGGATAGAAGTACTAGAACCCGCCGCGCTGCTCGCGCGCGCCGATTACCTTTCGCTGGCCAGTCAGCGCCAAGCTTTGGTGGAGCAGCAGCGCGCCAATCGAGCGCGTTCGTATCCGAAGCTCAGCATCAATGGAAACCTCGGCGAAATTGGGCGCAGCATTGGCGGCGTCCAGAGCACAGGTCTGGTGCAAGGTCAGATAGATTTCACTCTTTTTGACCGTGATCGCAATGGAGAAGCACAGGAACTGGCTAGCCGTGTCAAACGCGTTGACGATCAGATTGCCGATCTGCGCCGCGGCATTGAAGTAGATCTTCGCGAGGCATTGCTGAATCT
>JBEKDN010000214.1:0-6345 GCA_050014335.1 Occallatibacter sp.
AGTGAGGAGGTCGCGAACCTGCTCGACGCTCATCTGCGGCGCTGGATCGGGAATGCGAACGCCGTTGTAGTTGAACTCTCGCAACAGAATCTGTGCTTGGAGTTTGGCCATTGCAGTTTGTCTCCTTGTCTGCGGATATCGAGATGAATCGATGTTGTGGTTAGAAGAGGCTGGCTTGCACGGGCAATCTTGCCTTGACTACCTCCTGCGCGGCTGATGACGGAATGGACGGGGCCGAATCCGCATCTGGCTGATGGCTGGCTACCGTTCGATACTTCGCTTCAAGCCTCTTGAGCGTTTCCATCTCGCCGGAACGCACAGCCTCGGCAGCGCGCAGTTCATAGCGAGCGAGATAGTTGCGCTTGCGAATCTCATGCTGGATGACGCGCTCAACATCGCAGAAAGTGAACTCTGGATCGCCCCAGCACGGACAGGTGAGCGTGTGCCGCAGAAACCGTAACCGGTCGGCATCCGATGTGAACCATGTCGCATAGAACCCTGCGGCGTCGTAATGAGCTATATGCAAAAAGCACATAGAAAGGCGGTTGTAGAAGCTCTTGGAAAAGGCTGTCCGCGCCCACTCTGACTCGATGAAGTGCAAGAAGGTGTTGCCGAAATCGGCCTTGTCCTGCGCCGTCGAGAACTTCGTCGGCGTAAACTCAGAGGGATGAAACGGTCCTTTCGGCATGGAAAGTCTCCACCAAGAAAAAGGGCCAGCTCGCGCCGACCCTTTTTCTTGCCTTTGATTGCGCACCGGCAAACGCCGGTATCGCTGGAACGATTCTCCCATTGGCTACGCTATCACCGTTCACAGCCGTTGGGAAGTCTTTCGATCAACAGAATCCAGGGAGACAACTTCAGCCGAAGAGGCTGAGCTGCACGGCCTGCCCTGTGTCCGTGGACCACGGCGAGGACTTCTTCCGCACCTTTACGCTCGCAGGAGGTTCAACGAGGTGGATGCCAGCGCGTTCGACTACTGGACCAATCGGTTCGGTGACGGACAAGTCAAAGACAGGATTATCGTCTTCTGCGTTCTTCAACGCAGGCGGCTGCGGCAGCACCCGCTCCCTCTCTCTCTCTAACTCGCGCCACATCTGATCTGCACTTGCCCCGACGCCAGCCTTCTCAACCAACTCTCGCGCCATGGCGCTCATCAGGTCTTCGTCGGTGTCGAGCGATTGCAACCCCTCGCCGGAGAACTTGCCCTCCATCATCAGCGCAACGAGCATCTTCTTGCCCATCAGACGGAGGCAGGTCTCCTGCATCGTGCCCGCGTAGGTGAGAGCGATCAGCTTCTTTGCCGCGCGTCCCAATACGCCGAGACCATTGCCCTGTGCCGTGTCGCCAGCCAACTGGTGCAACTCGTCCGCGATGGCAAAGTCGAACCATCCGCCCATATACCGGCCAACGTATTCAATCGGAGCCATCCGCTGAATGCGCTCGCGGTCGGCCTGCCACAGCGCTGAATAGCGCGTTGTTCCCTCATGTGGCAGAGTCAGCGATTCAAAGAGCTTGATCTTGTCGACGAAGTCGAGGTGGGTGAGTTTCTGCCGCTCCGAGTCCATGATCGCTTGGCCGGTGTCGGGATTGATGACACCGCCGAAGTTCGGCCCGGATTTCGCCTTGAGGTAAGCGTGCTCCCAGTAGTAGCCCAGCTTCCCCTTGTCCTTGCCGGTGATGAAGAAGGCTGGGCCGGAGCAGCGCTTGCGCCACTCCTTGCGGCCCATGCACCGCAGTTCGGCGAGAGATAGGCGCAGGCCCTCGTACACAATTCGGCCCTTGCGCAACTTGACTTCGCAGATGCCGTGCGGCTTCTTGGGATCGCCACCGTTGCGCATATCCTCGATCAGAAAGGTTCTGGCGCGCGGCACAGTCAGCAGCGCTTCGCGCGCCCACTTGTGCGTAATGTGCGAAGGGCACATCACCAGCGTGGTGCTGGGCCGTCCCTCCGCCAGCACATGGATCGTTCCCAGCGCCATATAGGTCTTACCGGCTCCACACTCGGCTACGATCCGCGCTGCCTTGGCTTTGCGCAGATACTTGGCCGTGCCTGTAATGGCAAGTGCCTGGGCAGGCAGTGCCTTGCGCAGAAGTGTTGCAATGCGCGGCGCGACAGGGTCTTTCGTGCCTTGAAGCGGGGGGTAAGTTTCGAGAATTCTGGACCCAAGCTCAGTGGCGTGGGTTCTTAAGTAGGAATACACATCGGTATCCATCGGGAGACCTCGCGAAATCGGAGTGATTGCTTCAACTGAAAAAGGTTGATTGTCCACCCTCCCGGTGCCTTACGATAAATGAAGCACCGGAGTAACCCGAAACATGGCTCTTGAGATCGTCCGAAAGCAAACGCCAGAGGAAGAGGAACTTCTTCGCAAACGGGAGGAATTGGCCTCCGTTCGAGCCGCATTGGCCGAACGCGAACTGGAGTTGGCCGATTTTCGTGCACTGTTGAAGAGCTTCGAGGGTCGCTATCTTCGGCAGGTCGGCGTACTGTATGCCGAGTTGGATGACTGGGAAGCCAAAATCGCAGAGATTGAAGCCTCGATCAAGCCTTCGGCAACTGCAACCCAGCGTGCGCAGGAAACGAGAAAACAGGCGCAGGAAACTCACGAGGCTACTCATGGGGAGGCGTCCAAGGCCAGGGATTTTCAGCCGTCGGCGGACCTGAGGAGTCTCTTCCGGGAAGCTGCCAAGCGTATCCATCCCGATTTTGCCAAAGATGAGGCAGACCAGCAGCACCGTACCCGGCTGATGGCTCAGCTAAACGATGCCTACAGCCAGGGCGATGCTGATACTATCCAGCGAATTTTGGATGAGTTCGGGAATTCGCCTGAATCCGTAGTGGGTGAAGGCATCGGGGCCGAGTTGGTACGCATCATACGCCAGATTCATCAGGCAAAAAAGAATATCGTTACCATCGAACAGCAATTGGAAAACCTACGCGCCAGTGAAATCGCCCAATTGAGGCAGGACGTTGAAAAGGCCGAAAAAGAAGGACGAGACCTTCTTGCGGAGCTTGCGGCCAGCGTCCAAGCACGAATTGCCGACGAAAAGAAAAAGTATGACGGTTTCGCGATGGAGCTAAAGAAACATGGCCGATAATCATGACCTCCTGATTCTGCCGAATCGCGGCGACTCTTCGCTTGTCCTATCGGATGGCTGTAACGGTTTGGCCAAGCGTGGCCGCCGAGACTCTGCGAGTCTAATTGCACAGAAGGTCGGGGAAACTGTTCTTGCGAGAATCAGATTTACATCCTCTCCATTCAGGATAGAAGCAGGAAAAACCATGCGTTCTACAAGCCACTATGGACTAATCGATAACACAGGGAAGCTGGTTCTTGATTTTGTCTACAATGAAATTGAACCGTTCTCTGGCGGTCTAGCAGCATTTTCTGATTGCTGGGTACAGCGAAGAACATTTGCCGATTTCAGGGAAGAATTGTTTAATTCTGGCGCTGGCCACTGGGGTTATCTCGATCATTTTGGGAAAGTTGTTATCACACCGAAATTTGAACGCGCCAGGGGTTTCTCGGAGGGTTTGGCCGGTGTAGAGATTAATGGGAAATGGGGCTATATTTATAAGGATGGGACATTTGCAATCGAGCCGAGATATGACAAGGTGCGAGATTTTAAGGGCGGATTAGCAATTGCAAAACTTGGCTCAAAGTGTGGTTTTATCAACAATACAGGTGCATTTGTAATTGATCCACAGTTCAGTTTCTTATGGGAATTCTGCGATAATTTGGCGTGCGCGGATGTTGAAGGCAAGTATGGATATATAAATCACAATGGAAACTTCGAGATAGAATTGAAATATGATTCAATGAGCTGCTCTGATTTATTTGCTAGAAACTTTCATAATGGTGTGGCAATTGTTAGGGACTTTAATGGGTTTGACACAGCTTTAGGTATGGATGGACGTACCATTTACAGATGCGCCGAGAAGGAAGAATCTATCCAAATGTTCAATGATGGAATCGCTCTAGTGTGTAAATCAGATGAGAATTATTACATTAATACATTAGGACAATCAATTCTACATGACAGCGAAGGTGATGAAGAGAATAATCCAGACGACGCATTCGAAGCTGTCAATGACTTTAGCGAGGGTCTCGGTGTCGTTGCGGGATGGTTTATTCCCGGACCAGGTGACAATATGTGGAGACTCTGGCGTTTTGCAGATAGGAAGGGAGGCTCTCAACTTTATGGATACGTCAACAAACAAGGGGAAGTAGAAATCTCTCTGCAGTTCTATTTTGCCGGACCGTTCAAGAATGGCCTGGCCGTCGTGGATCCAAATGGTGACAAGAAATATGGATATATTGATACAACCGGAAGTGTGGTAATTGAAGCTGGATTCTCGGATGCTCATGACTTCAAGAATGGTTTGGCTAAAGTCAAAGAGAGTGGAAAATGGGGATTTATTGACATTACCGGGAAGATAGTAGTTCCGTGCCTGTATGGACAACCAGAGTACTTCGTTGATGATTTTGAGAAAATTACGATCTAGGCTGGCGAGTGTTTGGGAAATGTCATAACTTAATCAGCGATCAACTATCAGTAGTCTGCGTCACAGACGCCCGTTTTTCACAAGGCACAGGTATTCCTCCAGAACAGATTGGTTAATAGTGAACATGCTGGGGGAAGCTGTGCTGTCGTATTCTCCGATCTTCCGGTATTGACGTTCATGAAACTTGTCGCGATAGGATTCCGTGACGCACCCACAATTGTCGCACCTATACAGAGTTCCCCCTTCATTTAGCCGAACCTGCCGAATGTCAGTGTCGGTCATTTTCACCTCCTCCGGTGTTACCTCTGCCAGCTTTGGGTGAGAGCAGGTGGGGTGGATGCAAGTAAGTACTGGTTTTTTCTTGGGCACGGTCTCTCTACTTCTTGATACGACGGGGCGTCCGCTTCCTCGCATAGATTCACCTCACAATACCATGATGCCACCGCTGTTTGATCCCCGCCACAACGATCAGTTTCGTTCTCGATTTTCTAAATTGCGAGGTTTCTGGTGCATCAAGTGCTAGCTTTCGCTGTCAAACGATGAGCAACTCGGCGCTCAAGACCTGTTGCCACGAGCAACTTGGCCAGATGATGGGACCATTCTTCTTTGGAAAGCTAAGGGCTTCACGACGCAGGCCATCTCCAATCCACTCAAGCACTTCTTCCGTTGTCGCCGAGATCAGCACTGGCTGGCACCCAATGCCATCGATCGGCTTGATGCGCTCTTCCGCCTCGATGACACCGAGAACGTACTCGGCCCACGCTGGTTCAGCAGGGAGTCCAAGAAAACTCACCAGCGTCGCCCAGGCCTGATCCCGCTGGTATCCGAGCAGAATCGTCCGCCCCACGCCGCCATTGGTGTACAGTGCTTCCGAGACAGCCACCAGATGCCGCACGGGATGCTTCCGGTCGGACAAGCTCACGGCTCCCTTGTAGCAGGAGGCGTGAGCGCCGAGCGAGACCTCCTTCACTTCACCGTCCGGGAAAGTCAGCGTGAACGTGGCCTTCTCGTGAACTGCCGCGGTGATCGCGCCAACATCGGAGTCGTTGCCAAAGACGCTGATGAGATGCGCCTGTTCGTCTTCGCCCACATAGCGATCCACCCGCAGCCGAATCCGCGTCGAGGTCTTCTCCGTCATGCGGTGATACTCAAGCAACCCGAGCCTCAGGTGCGCATTCTGCATTTTCTTCTCCTTCCGGCTTCGCCGGCGTCTCGGTCAGCTTCAGGGTTCTCCCATCCGCGTAGACCAACCGCAACTCATTCGTCCATCGTTCCCGGTGATGGACGATTTGCTCATCGCCGTCGTCCTCGATAAATGTCGTCACATGCTTGACCGATCTCCACCGCGCGATGTGCCGGTCATCGCCCTGGCCAAACACGCCATTCAACAGACCGGCCGTACACAGGAGCCCCACATGGCCTCCATGCAGCGGCGTGATCGGACGCCCGCCAGCCACATCCTCGCGCGGCATCAGGAACGGCATCGTCTGCTTCCATGCACCCGACAAAGGGAGCAAGTCCTCCAGCAGGTCATACGGTAGCCCGCGATAGCTCAATTCGGCCTCGGCTGTTGGAGGAACCGGATAGGGTTCGCACGCATCCGGCGCCAGTTCCGGCAACGCCTGGAAGCTGCCATACGGGCTGATCCGCTGGAGTTGCCGCCTGGCCTCTTCGACAGCAGTGCCCCGCACGTTGCGGCGAACTCCAAGCACGGCGATCTGACGGAAACGCACTGATTCTTCATCGGTCATGCGAAAGATATTCAGCCTGGCGAAGTGCGAACTCAGTACCCCTGCGCACTCATGCAGGCGCTCGAACGGGATCACCAA
This sequence comes from Occallatibacter sp., assembly GCA_050014335.1. GTDB lineage: Bacteria > Acidobacteriota > Terriglobia > Terriglobales > Acidobacteriaceae > Telmatobacter. The sequence goes on from JBEKDN010000214.1 coordinate 6,337, forward strand.
CGCCAGCAC
>JBEKDN010000215.1:0-6230 GCA_050014335.1 Occallatibacter sp.
ACAGGCAAGAGCGGCACCGGCGCGCCTTTGCTCATGCCGCTCTGCGCCGTATCGGCGCCAGGGAAGCCGTTAAAGAGGTTATCGAAAGTTCGATTTTCCTGCATGATCACCACAATATGCTGGATGGGGTTGCCATTCGGAACCTCGACCCCGATCGAATAAGGCTGAACCCTCCAGTCGCCATAGGCGTCGGCTGCTTCTACTGAGAACGAGAAAGTGCCCCCGGCAGTGGGCGTTCCAGTCACAGCGCCCGTGGTCGCGTTCAGGCTCAGTCCTGTGGGCAGTGAGCCCGTCAAAATCGAGTAAGTCAGCGCGCCAGCCCCGCCCGTGGCCGCCGCGCTGCCGGTAAAGGCAACGTCATTGGTAGCTTCAAACGGCATAACTCCGCCAAACGTGATGGCCGGCGCCGCGTAAACGGTCAGCGTCAGCGCCGGAGTGGCCGCCGTCAACGCATTGGGCGTGCCCGAATCGGTCATTTGAATAATCAGGTTGCTATACGTCCCTGCACAGGACGCATTGGGTGTGCCTGCAATCGATACTCCCGTACTCGATGGGGTAATCGTCAAACAGCTTGGCAATGTGCCGCTCGTCAACTTCCAGGTGTACGGGGGTATGCCCCCGGAGGCCGCCAACAGTCGGGAGTATGCCGTACCTACGCTGCCCGACCCCAATACCGGGCTCGTGATCGCGGGTTGCGCCGGCACCGTGATCGTCGCGCTTGCGGTCTTACTAGTATCGGCGATCGATGTAACCGTCACCGTTGCCGTCACCGCCGAACTGGATGGCGCTGGCGCGGTGTAGGTGGCTCCATAGGCCGATGTATCGGAGAGCGTCCCGCCGCCGCTGACTGTCCAGGAAACTCCCGCGCCATTCCGGTCGTTTGTCACCGTTGCCGTAAGAGTCGTCGCATCGCTCCCGTCAACGGTCGCCACCGATGACGTTAAAGCGACGCTGACAGGTGCGGCGCCGCCCCCGCAACCGGAAAGGCCTAAAGGCAAAATTGTCTCGATGACGACCAGACACGAAAGAGTACCAATCCAAAGACCAGCGAGGGCGCGCATCTCACGAAGCTCTACAAGCTTCCTAACGGTAAGGCACTTCTTTGATCGGGAGAAAAACTGATTCACTTTTATCAATCCATTCAGTCGAATTTTTCTTGGTCTATTGAATGCACGCGGATTATATCGTTCTTGGGGCGGACCGTGAGATGACCCAGATTCGAGAATGCAAACTGAGTGCCCATCCAGAGACTCTCACCCTGCCGGTGTAACCGCCGCAGTCACCGGCCTCGCCATCAACGACGACCGCACCCGCTCCGACGGCCAAACATACACTGCCAGCCGCCGCGCGTAGTGCAGCACCGGCTCTATCTCGGGCAGCTTGATGCCCAAAGCCGAAGCCAAATCGTTCTCTTCGATCACCGCCTCAGCCTCTTCCAGCGGCGATGAAACCATATGCAGATTGGCCCGCACCGGCTCGCCTTCGCGGTTGCGCGTGAAGAGGCAGTAGCGCTCCATCAAGAAATATTCCAGCGACCCCGGACGGCTTTCCGCCAGCCTGCGCGACGGCCCCAAACCGCGATACCGCGCCCGGAAGACCACCCGCCGCCCGGCAAAACGCCGCCGGCTGTAGAAGTCGAATTCCCGCTCCGAACGCTGCTCCAGATGCATCGCGGCCCAGTGGTAAGGCAGCCGGTAGAGCGCGCGCCCCATCGCGACAGCCAGCAGGTTGCTGGCGTCCAGGCTCAGGCACGCCACCCCCGGCGTTCCCGACCGCTCCTCGCGAACATAAGTGCGCAGGCTCAGATCCGGAAAGTTGCGCGATCCCGGTATCGGCGGCAAACCGCGCACCTTGATCCGGTCCATCCAGAAGGGCATTGCGCCCAGCCAGGCCGAGCCCTGAAATGTGTCCACCTGCAAGCCCTGAGGCAGCAGCGACTGCAGCGCCTCGGCCGCCACCGGCCAGTGGGCAAAGAGAAGATCGTTCCAGCGCTGCCTCATCAACCAGCGCCCAGAGGGCAGCGGCCGCGGCTTCTGCGATGTGCGCACCAGATATTCAAGCATGACCCGGTTGCTCCTCTATTGGCTGTTTCTGTGTGTTACCGAAGTATTCCGCTGGTATGGAAGGTTTCGCCGTAAAAATGAATAAAGCCGAACTCGAGCCCTTGAAGTATGTTCTAGCGGATTCCACCCCAATCCGCCTTTCCGCCCCGTTTTCTCTTGGACGCGGAATGCGGAACCAGGGATGCACACCCTAGCCCACCCTCATGCCGTATTCTGTTCGCGAGTCAAAAAAATGTCCAGTGAATCTTTTATCTCCCCTGCCGCCCGTAACCAGACTGATGTCTTTGCCGTCCACGGCGCCGACCCCGAAGTGCTGGCCTACGCCATGGCCAAGTACTCCCGCTCGGCCCTTTCCATGCGAGAATCGCTGGCGGAGATCAGCAGCCAGCGCGCCGAGCAGTTCCTCAATACCTTTTATTTTCAATACGGTCACCGCTCCATCGCCGACCTGGCCCACATCAATATGGCCATCGAGCGACTGAGTCTGCTGGCGGCCATTGTCCTGGTGGACGAGCAGCGCTGGGACGGCCAGGAGCGCTCAACAAGGTACCAGAATTTTCTCAAATCCGGCTGGTATCTCCCGGATTTTGGGACGGACGCCGGCGCGGCTCAACTCTACTCTGAAACCGTCGCCAACCTCTTTGCCGCCTACCAGCAGAACACTCCGGCGGTTTTGGATGCGCTGCGCCGCCGCGTTCCCTGCCCTGACGGCATGAAGCCCGAGGCTTACGAGCGCACCCTGAAAGCCCGCGCCTTCGACGTCGCCCGCTACCTGCTTCCGCTGGCCACCAATACCTCGCTCGGGCAGATTGTGAACGCCCGCACCCTGGAAACCCAGGTATCCCGCCTGCTCAGCCATCCAGCCGCCGAAGTACGCGACCTGGGCGTCAAGCTGCGTGAAGCCGCTACCGGACCCGCCTGGAAGATCAACGCCCAGGCAGCCGCCGCATTCGTAGAAAAAATTGCCGCTTGCGATGAAGGGTTGGCTGCCGAGGCCAACGCCCTCCTTACCGCCGAGGTCCGTTCCGCTCCCACGCTGGTCAAATACGCCCAGCCCAATCAATACGAAATCCAGTCCCGCGCCGAGCTCGCCCAAGCCGCCGGGGAACTCCTCGCTGATCACCCCATCGCAGCGGCGCAGGTGGTTGATCTGGTCCAGCCCACTGAGACGCTGGAAGTCGAAGTCGCCTCCACGCTTATCTACTCGGCCAGCCACCACTCCTACCGCCAGATCCGCGACCTCGTCGCTCAACTCCCAGAATCCCGCGTTACCGAAATCATTGAGATAGGCCTCCGAAATCGTGGAAAACATGACGAGGCTCTCCGGGCATTTCATGCCGGAGACGCGCTCCGCTTTGACATTCTCATGGACATCGGCGGCTTCCGCGACATGCATCGCCATCGCCGCTGCACCCAGATCATTCAGCCTTTCACCACGCTCCACGGTTATGAGACGCCCACCTCCGGCGACCTCGGCCCCGACGTCAATATCCTCGCCGAGGCCGGCATCCTGACCAGCTTTCAATCCGCCATTGATCAAGCGCACACAGCCAGTGCGCGGATCGCGTTCGGCAAGGCCAGCGAAGCAGCCACCTCCGCGCTCTATCTGCTGCCGCTCGCCACGCGCATCCGCAGCCTCTTCAAAATGGACTTCGCCGAGGCACAATACATCATCGAATTGCGCAGCGGCCCCGCCGGTCACTTCAGCTATCGCCGCGTCGCATGGCAAATGTTTTTAGCCCTTCAGCGCCAGCATCCGGCACTGGCTGCGCAGATTCGCGTAACCGACTTCACCCAGCCCATCGATCTGCTGAAGCGGTAGCCGGCACCCGTCCGCGCTGTCGTCCTGAGTATCTCGACTCGCACTTCGAGTTTCATATGCCGGGAACCCAATGGCGCGTCAGCGCCGTCTGCCCCACCGCAGGGGGCGCAGGTGGCTGCTAGAATCACCCAAGAGCCTTCATGAGCGTTCGCGCCCTCTATCCCGGCACCTTCGACCCGCCCACCAACGGTCACATCGACCTCATCCAGCGCGGTGCCAAGCTCTTTGACCACCTTACCGTCTCCATCCTCAACAACCCGGTCAAGAATCCCCTCTTCTCCGTCGAGGAGCGCGTCGAGATGCTGCGCGAGTCCACCGCCGCGCTCGCCAACGTCTCGGTGGCCACCTTCGACGGCCTGATGGTCGAGTTCGCGCGCAAGCAGGGCGCATCGGCCGTGCTGCGCGGCATCCGCGCCATCAGCGACTACGAGTATGAATTCCAGATGGCGCTGATGAATCGCCGCCTCGCTCCTGAGATTGAGACCGTCTTTTTGCAGCCCGCCGGCCGTTACTCCTTTGTCAGCTCGCGGATGTTAAAGGAAGTATTCAGCTTCGGCGGCGACGTCAGCGGCCTGGTTCCGCCCAACGTCCTCAAGCGCCTGCGCAGCCGCATCGGCGCCAGCTAGCGCTTTCCTTTCCTTGAATCAACAGATGAATTGACAACTACAGTATGCGTTGACGTAAAAACGCGGGAATTTCCCGAGCGCCCTGTGTCACGGCCACAATCTCAATGGGGTCTTTTTGAGCTCGATGGAGAATCAAGTACGCGCCTACTGGCCAAAAGAGAATCGGTTAGCACGTCAGGTCTTCGCGCTTGTGTCCTATGCCTGGGTTTCGCGCCAATGCATCGAACGCATCGAAGAGCTTTTCGATCCAGCGATCCGCGGAGCGAATATTGTCCTGGGCGATGAACTCCCAAAGATCATCCAGGTCCAACTCCGCGCCAGTGCTGAGAACGTACCCTTTCATGCACTTAGCTTTTTCCGCACACGGGATTTTTCTTCCAGGCGCTGCCGCGACTCTCTTGGGTCAACAGACTCTCCGCGATCTAGAGAAGCCAGCCTTGCCCCGATCTCCTGGTTGAAGGTGGTTAGTTGCAGGCTCCGAGCCCGATCATGATCCTCCAGCAGCCGAAGCGCCTCGCGGACCACCTCGCTGGCCGAGTTGTAGCGTCCAGATTCAACCTTACCGGCAACAAAGCTATCCAACTCAGGAGTCAGTGAAACATTCATCGGGATGTTCTCCAATTTTTATGCTGAACCCAATAACAAACTTTGTCAATCTTTGGTATTCGCACTGTTAGGCTTCCCGGCGTCTCCCGTCGGCACAACCGTCCCCGCTGCACTCTGCGCCGGCGGAGCCGCGACGGCGGACTCGCCATGTTTCGATTGGACAGAAGTTTGCGTGGAGATCGTTGGCGACTCGGAGTTCTTCTTACCCGGCTTGAGGTTTCTATATGCCTTAAGCGGATGTTTCTTCCACTTCGTAGCCAGCTTCTGAAACTCTTGAAATGGCGTGTAATTCTTGCGGCTTTCCCGCAGTTCCAAAACGAAGGTTTCCAGCTTATTCCAATCGCCCACAACGTTGTTGTAATACATCCTCTTGTAGATCTTCGCGTCGAAGTCGCCCTCGTTGACGCCCGCCGCCATAAACTCATAGCGACTCAGAACATGGAGCACCAACTTGCGTTTGGCCAACCCATCTTCTGACAATAGATATGGAATATCGAGGCCCGCCTTCAATAACTCCAGAACTTTCGTTCGAGCTTCTTGAAAGGCGGAATTGTCCAGCGTTTCACCCACAGCATCGAACGTCGCGCGCCGCCGCTCTTTACGCGACGTGGAACGCAGAGTCCAAATGCCGATCACCGCGGTGACAGCCAATATCACATTTTGAAGCCAGGGGGCGCTGAGGATTTGCAATAATATATGCCACCAGCAGGAAATCCGGTGGAGGTCGATCCAGTCAATCCGCATCAAAACCACCGCTTACTCGTTTAGGCCGTCTCTTGTGGAGATTTTCATCTCACCCTCCCATTCCATTGGATTTAGCTGATTGCTTCAACCCAAATCCATTGCGAAGTTTGCAGTAAACGGTCAAACTTCCGACATCATTATCCTGCGCTTTTCGCGCCGTATTGTCAATCAAAACCGTTAATCATTCGCCTAAGATTCGCCGGCCGCCGCAAAGTGCATCGGTGCCCCAACTTCTTCAAATTGATCACAAAGACCCTGCCATTTTGCCCTTTCTCAAAAATCTGTAAAAATAGAAAGTACTATGACGACCGTTGTCTCCGCTCCCCAAATCTTTGCCGACCGCATCGGTCGGATCGAGGTCTCCGCAAC
>JBEKDN010000216.1:0-6144 GCA_050014335.1 Occallatibacter sp.
GTACTTCCAGGAACTTCCCGAAGTGTCCACTTAAAAATAGGTGGACACTTCGCAAATCAGTCCCTATCCCAAATACACGACCCTGTGGATGGTCAACAGGGGCAGACCACACGCTTACGTTCAGTTAACTCTGCCATGTTTTGTCTCTGGACGAGCAAAGCTGTTCCAGATTGCAGCGGTCGCATTTGGGTTTGCGCGCCTCGCAAACCTCGCGGCCGTGGTGGATGATCTGGTGCGAGAAATCAATCCAGCGATCCTGCGGCAGAATGCGCATCAACTCCTGCTCGACCTTTTTCGGCGTGTTGCCTTTAGCCATGCCAAGGCGGCGACTAACGCGGAAAACATGTGTATCGACAACAACACCTTCCGCCGCGCCGAAAGCAACACCGAGAACGACATTGGCCGTCTTGCGAGCCGCTCCAGGAATGGTGATAAGTTCCGCGAGAGTTCGAGGAATTTGGCCGCCGAACTCCTCAACCACCTTACGCGCCGCGCCCTGAATCGATTTGGCCTTGTTGCGAAAAAAACCAGTGCTGCGAATGAGCGCTTCAAGTTCGGGTAGCGTCGCCTTCGACATTGCCGCCGCCGTAGGGAAGCGGTGGAACAACTCAGGCGTAACCATGTTGACGCGCACGTCAGTGCACTGCGCGGAAAGGATTGTAGCCACCAGAAGTTCCCACGGCGAACAATGTGTTAGGGCGCACTCGGCCTTTGGATAAGCTTCGTCCAGAGCCTTGAGAATTGCCGCGATGCGCTCTTGAGCAAGAGAGCCGCGCTTCACAGCGGGTGTATTGATTCGCCTAGCCGCGGGCATGTAGGACTGTACAACCTCCTGAATGGGACGAATGAAAAATAACTACGACTTCGGCTGCGCAGCCAGCCATCGCCTGAGTTTGGGCTCTTGCATGGCACGCAACTCAATGCAGCCGTCAATGCTTTCCACGGCGTGCTTGAGTGCCTGGCCGGTTGATGGGACATTGTGAGCGGCGAAAAACTTTTCCACGTTGTCGCGCTCTTTGGCGGAGCAGAAGTTCCCCGTTGCGCTCACCAGCCGGCTGCCCAACTCCGGCGTCATGGAGGGCTGAATCGCCTCCCAGTGGTTCTGGATGTACTTCCACGCCAAATCGCGAATTGTGTCTATCTGCAAAGCGATGGATAATTGGAGCGCCTCGTCCTGGCTGCGCACCTTGCTTGAAGTCGCGTACTCCAGTGCGCGTTCCGCCAGTGCCGGGTCTTCAAACTGTCCTAACAGATGCAGTGCGCCGATTTGGAACTCGGGGTTCGTCGAACTTTCATAGATCTGCTGCAAGCGGTCGAAGAGCTGGGCATCGCCGTAGCGGGCGGCAATAGTTTGCGCGGCTTCAGCAAGCGTGGGATCGACCGAGGAGGAATCCGCCATGTACTTTGCCGCCAACTCGCGAGCTTGCGCGATGACAGTTGGGTCGTTGCCATACAGCCCAAGGAGGGAAAAGAGCTTGGCGCGCAGTTCGCGGGTATTGTCTGAATCCGCAGCGGATGCGGGGCCGAGTTTTTTCAGTTGCGGCGCAAAACTTTTACGAATCCATTCCGCTAGAGCAGCCTTCTCATCGGCAGTAGCCGCAATCTGGCTGTCGATGGCCTGGAAGTTATCGACGGTTCTAACCACTCGCGAGGCATGGGGATCGGCCTTGAGGGCGCTCTGCAAAACCTCGGCTGAAGAATCGGCTTTGACGGCGGATATGAGATCTAGATAGTCGCCCACCGGTTCCTTGTTGACGCGCACCTGAGCCCACTCATCGCCGATGAGACTGATGCGCTCAGCAGGAGACAAATCACTTTCAACCTGAAAGGCGAGAGCTGTATAAACTTTTTTGGGATAGGCGCTGTGATAGTAGCCTCTGCCGTTGGCATTGGCGAAGAAAAGGCCATCGGGAACTTTCAATTCGTGGTCCACTGAAGGATAGACTTCGCATTGCTGGCCGCTCAAACCGGCTTTGAAGCAGATAGGTAGCATCCACTTCTGGGCTGGGTCGGGCTGAATGCCGGGACTGAGAAAGAAGCGCTTATCGGTGACGGAAACCCGGCCGTGGGACGGCAGGCTAAAGGTTAGCAGCGGCTCACCCTGCTGCGTGACCAGGCTCTGCATGATCTTGTCCACCGGCTTGTGGCTGGCCGCGGTCTGGGCATTCCAGAAGTCCTCGGCGGTGGCATTGGCGTACTGATGCGCGGCAAGGTAATTATGCACGCCTTGGCGGAAGGTCTCCTCGCCGAGATAGTTCTCGACCATCCCCAGCACCGCTCCGGCCTTGCCGTACGAGATGCCGTCAAACATCTGCTCGATCTCCTCGCGCGTTTCGGCCTTGGCGCGAATGGCGCGCGTGGTGGGCTGCGCGTCGAGGTTGAGCGTGTCGCCGAGATCGACGACAACCTGCTGATCGATATTCCACTCCGGATGCATGACGGCGACAGCCTTGGATTCCATCCAGGTGGCGAAGCCTTCGTTGAGCCAGATGTTGTCCCACCATTGCATCGTCACCAGATCGCCGAACCACTGGTGAGCCATCTCATGCGCAATGGTAAGCGCAACTTGTTTTTGCGCGCCGACAGTCGCTGTCCGGGGATCAAGAAGAAGCTCGGTTTCACGATAAGTGATCGCGCCGAAGTTCTCCATTGCGCCGGCCTCGAAGTCGGGCAGCGCAATCAGGTCGAGCTTCTTGAGCGGATAAGGAATGCCGAAGTAGTTGTTGTAATAATGCAGCATATACTCGGCGATTCCGACACCATACTTTGTGAGTGCGACCTTGTCTGGCGTCGCGCAGACGCGAATTGCCACGCCGTCCGACTCGCCCGTCGAGCATTCAAAGTCGCCGACGAGCCAGACAACGAGATAAGTGGACATCTTGGGCGAGGTCAAGAACTTCAGTGTATGCTTGCCAGCGATAGAACTCGGAGTGTCCGAAATGATTGGGCCGTTGGAAATAGCTGTGTCGGCGCTATCGATTACAAGAGAAACATCGAAAGTGGCTTTGAATGCCGGTTCGTCAAAGCACGGAAAGGCGCGGCGCGCGTCGGTGGATTCAAATTGCGTCACGGCATAGTTGCGGCGGGCAGTTCTAGAGAGATAGAAACCGCGCAGCTCATTGTTCAGAATCCCGGAGTAAAGAATCGCCAGAGTTGCCTTGCCCGCAGGCAGTTTCTCTGGGAAAGTAAAGGTGGCTTGCTCTTTCTTTTCATCGAGCGAAACGACGGCGGTCTGCCGCTTGCCGTTGGCGCTCACCGTGGCGCTCTTGAAAGTAATCTCAGCTGCGTTCAGCGTGACGTGATTCGTCGCCTCGGTAAGGGTCAAGTCGATGGTCTCATCGCCAGTAAATATCGCCGCGTTAATATCGGGCGCAATGATCAGCGCGTAGTGATCGGGTCGGATGGTCTGCGGCAGGCGTTGGGCGAGAACTGGACATAGCAGAGCAGCGGCGGCATATACGGCGAATGCAGATCGCATCAATTTGGAAGTGTTTTGAATACTCATTGAATCCTCGAATTCTCGAAGAGCGGAGCGGTTATTGCAAATGAGCTTTCTTCGGCAGCATTGAATCCAACAACAGCAGACATGCGCCGGTGACTACGGCCGAGTCGGCGATATTAAAATCGGGCCAGTGATAAGTGTAGATATGGACTTCGATGAAGTCCACTACTGATCCGTATGCGATTCGGTCATGAATATTGCCCAGTGCGCCGGCAAAGATCAGCGCCAAGGCGATGGTAGTGAGTGTAAAACGGTCGCCGAGACGGATCAGAAGAAAAAGCACGATCAGCGCCGCGAAGGAAGAAAAGCCGATTAGCAGCCGGTGAACCAGTTGCGGACGGGAGGAATCGGCAAAGAGAGAAAAGGCCGCGCCCTCATTGGTCCAATGACTGATAGCCAGAAAAGGCGGCACCACCGGAATGGAATGGCCCATGGGGATGCGCAGCGTGACCCAGGTCTTGGTGAGACGATCGAGAAAGATGACAATGGCGGAGAGGAGCAATAGCCAATGCAGGCGGCGGGGTGCGGTGAATTTCATCGGCCTTCCTTGTAATCGAGACAGATATTTCAAAAGTGTGTTGTTCTTTCAAAAACGTGATGTGTGTCAGGGCACGACTTCAGTCGTGCCGAAGATAGCCAAAAAACTGCAAGCTTCACAGGCTTCGGAAAAACTCCTCAGGAGGCAATTCCCAATGGCTTTGTAATCAGGGCACGACTTTACAGGCTGCGGAAAAACTCCATGAAAGTCAGGTTTTGTGTCAGTCGTCCACCGGCTTCGCCGACCCGCAGGCGATGAAACGGGCTACATTGGCTCCCATTCGCCAGCTTGCCAAGTGGCAGTCTCTCGCCCGCGCCGTAGGCGCAATGGTTATTAGCCCCGCGCTTCAGCGTGGGGTGAGCGGCCCCACAATTCAGCCGAGTCCCGTAGGGACGGCGCGAAATCCACCTAAATTGCGAGTTTCAATGAAATCAACCATTTGTACCCTCCGCAGAAAGTAGTTTCTTTTTAGGGCACGACTTCAGTCGTACCGCAAGAGCCTCACAATAAAGGCTGGGCCTTAGCCCCTGGGGGATTCAATTCATTCACTGTCAAACCATTTCTGCAACCCCCCTAAGTGGCCTCCGTGGGCGGTTCAATCTTCATCTCCGTCAACGCATCACTACAGCGAGTGCAGACATTCTGCCAGATGCCGTAGTTGGAAACTTCCGGCATGAAATTCCAGCAGCGGGCGCATTTTTGACCGGTGGCCTTACATATCCAAATAGAGTGGTTTTCAGAAGGTGTTACCGTCTTCCATTTTTGCCCTATATAGCTAGATGGATTTTCGCCCCATTCATGTATTGCCACGGCAGAGACATTGAGCAATTCTTTAAGCTCAACTGCATGTTTCGTGAAAAGTGCGAGAAGTCCTCTTTTTGCAAAAAAATGAATGTCGGCTTCAAGAGATTTACCAATCATCTTGTCCTGCCGAAAAGATTCGAGGAGTTGCAATGCTTGATCGCGAACGATAAGAATCTGCTTCCACTCTTCCAGCAACTTCACGGGCTCTTCGGAAAAAATCTCCTCCGGCTTCGGAAACAGCGCCAGATGCACACTAACTTCGCGCCCCTCAACCTTGGGCAGATACTCCCAAACCTCATCGGCCGTAAAACTCAAGATCGGCGCCACCAACCGCACCAGCGCTTCCGTGATCTGCCACAGCACAGTCTGAGCCGAGCGGCGCTCCTTGCTCGTCTGCGCAAAGGTGTACATGCGGTCCTTGAGCACATCCAGATAGAAGTTGCTCAGATCGACAACCGCGAACTCGTTCACCGCATGGTAGACGCGATGGAACTCGAAGCGCTCATACCAGTCGAGAATGTTTTCGGCCAGCTCTCTTGTCCGGGCCAGCATATAACGGTCGAGCGGCAACAACTCTGCCTCCTCCACGCGATCGCGCACCGGGTCAAAGCCATGCAAGTTGCCCAGCAGAAAGCGGAAGGTATTGCGCAGTTTGCGATAGATCTCCGAGCAGCGCGCCATCAGATTTTCGCTCGCCGCCATGTCCTCTCTGAAATCAATGGAAGCGACCCAGAGGCGCACGATCTCGCCGCCCATGCGGTTGGCAATATCGACCGGATCGACGCCGTTGCCCAACGACTTGCTCATCGCGCGGCCTTGCTCGTCCAGCGTCCATCCGGCGGTAGAAACATGCGAGTAAGGCGCGCGCCCGCGAAGCGCCACCGATGTAAGCAGCGACGAATGGAACCAGCCGCGATGCTGATCTCCCCCTTCGAGATAGAGAACCTGCGTGCCTTCATTCTTCTGAAAGGAAGTGTAAGCGGGATTTAGTTCCGCATCGCTCTCGCAGACTGCAAACCAGCTTGTGCCCGAGTCAAACCAGACGTCGAGAATGTCAGTTTCCTTGCGGAACTCCGTGCTGCCGCAATGAGCGCAGGCAGGCTTTTCTGGCAGCAGCGCGGCTATTTCCGTGGTGTGCCAAGCCTCCGCGCCCTCGCGCTCAAAGAGGTCGATGATCTTGCGGTTGAGTTCGGCATCGATAATCGGCTGATTGCACTTCTCGCACATAAAAACCGCGATCGGAACGCCCCAGATGCGCTGGCGGCTGATGCACCAGTCGGGACGCGTGGCAATCATGTTG
>JBEKDN010000217.1:0-6131 GCA_050014335.1 Occallatibacter sp.
GCGGAAAGAACCGGTTGCGGCAGTTCAGAGTTCTAGTGCCCTGATAGGGGACAGCCGGCCGGGTTCCTTCGTTTCGTGTCATGCTCATGGCGCGCAGATCCTGGAATTTCTCTGTCTGACCTGCCCTGGACGCCAATCCTCTTGGCGTTTTGGGTGGGAATGAGATAGCCGGAAGACCTTTCAAATGCCCGGCAACGGTTCAAGTCCTTGGATAGGGGCAAAAATCTGCCCGAATCGGCACTTTCGGAAATGAACTTAATCTCGAATAAATTCCCACAGGTCAGAACCGGATTAAGTAAAACTAATGTAGAAAGATGGTTCTCTTGCGTCAATCTCCCCCAGTGGATTTCTGCATCGGAGCTTTCCAATTCGTTGTGAAGCGCCGACAATGAAGGCCATTCGACCCTTCTAGCTTTGCTGAAGGAATATGGGTTCCATTCGTTCCCATTGCTGGTGGCGGATTATCCACAGATGAACTTTACGCAGATGCACGAGCGGCTCCGTCTGGAACTGCTACGCAGGATTCAACGAGGCACGGTCAGCGTATCCCTTCTGGCGCGCCAGACAGGCTTCGGCCAGTCTCATTTATCGAACTTTTTGCACAGCCGCCGGCAACTTTCTTTGGAGGCGTTGGACCTTATTCTGGCCGCCCAGCACATGGCGGCCGACGACCTGTTCCCGGCTGCCGACAAGCAGGAGGACATCTCGCCAGAGGGCGAGAGCAGCGTGGTGCCCGTGGTGAGCCACGCTTCGGCGCTCTTTGAGCCCTACATCCGTCCGGCGGCGGCGCAGTCCCTGCTCCATCTTCCCAATGGCCTCCTGCAGTCCATACGGTCGCGGGTCACCAACTCGCGGCGCGCATGGCAGCGCTTTGTGGCCGTCCGCATCCCCGGCCCCGATACCCTGGCCATGGAGCCCCTCCTGATGCCTGAGGCCATCACGCTGATCGACCGCCACTACAACTCGCTGATGCCCTACCGGCTCAATCGGCCCAATCTCTACGCCGTGCGCCACGGAGCGCACCTCACATTGCGCTATGTGGATTTTGTAGCCAACCGGCTGGTGCTTCGGCCCCACAATATTTCCTTCCCGGTGGACCTGATCGAAGTGGACCCTGGCCAGCCGCCCAGCGAACTGATTGCCGGACGCGTCGCTTTGATCATGAATGAACCGTAACTGGCGAAAGGAAAGAGTGTATTTCTTTCATCGACATCGCCAGGCGGTGAGCGCCCCATTGCCGGATCTCCGCACATGGGATTTTGCGGACATCAAGTGGCTGTCTTACACCCCACAAATGTTGGCGCCGGCGTTTGCGGATAATTAAACCTCCTGCGCGCACAATGAAGTTAGTTGTAAATGCGAGGCTCCCATGACCATCGTCCAATCTCAAATCCGCGCAATCTCAGTCCTTGATTCCGTAGTCCCTGTTTTCCCCGTTTATTCGCCTAAAAATGCGGCGACCCCCACCCCCCCTACCCTCTGGAGACGGTTTTTTGCGCGTGGATTTCCAGTAAATAACACATTATCAGCGGCTTGCAATTTCACCCTGTTAATTAAGTAGTAACTGCAAACCCCGCTTTTTGCCCCGTTTTCGCTCAAAAAACCACTCCGATTGAGTCAAAATGACTAGTTTTTCTTCAAAAATCGACCCTTTTTTCGCGGACGTCACGCCCACTGAACTGCCATCCGGGCAGAGTATCCGCCAATCGCCCGCTGCCATTCGCCAATGCCGTAAACTCAATCAGGAGCTCTCCCTTTTGAAATCAGGATTTGTCGCCATTCTCGGCCGGCCCAACGCCGGCAAAAGCACCCTCCTCAACGCCCTGACCGGTGAAAAAGTCGCCATCGTTTCGGCCAAGCCGCAAACCACCCGCAATCGCATCGCCGGAGTGGTCGAGGTGCCCGCCCGCAAGGGCCAGCATCCCGCCGCCCAGATCGTCTTTGTCGATACGCCCGGCGTGCACAAGCCCGGCACGCATCTCGACCGCCGCATGTTGCAAGAGGTCTATGAGGCTCTGGAGACGCGCGACGTAGTGCTCGTGCTGATGGATGCCACGCGCCGCGTGCAGTTGGAAGCCGCGGCCGAGCCGCTCGAATCTCCCTTGGAGATTGAGACCAATGTTGATTCGGTGAAGGGTACGGGCTTCAGCCCGTACAAAAAACAGCCAGTGCCGATGGGGGCTTTAGCCCCTGAGGGAAGTCGTTCGGATCTTCCGCCACAAAAGCCCAGCCACCAGCGCACCAACTGGGCCAGCGAAGACGAGTTCCTCTTCGGCCTCATCCGCAAACTCGATTGCCCCGTCTTCCTTCTGCTCACCAAAATCGATCTAGTCGCCAAAGATCAACTGCTGCCGCTCATTGACACCCTCACCCGCCACTTTGGCTTTGCCCAGGTCATCCCCATCAGCGCCCGCAAACGCGACGGCATGGATATTCTGGTCAACAAAATTGTCGAAGCGCTGCCCGTCGGTGAGCGTTTCTATCCCAAAGACCAATACACTGACCAGCCGCAGCGCTTTATGGTCGCCGAGTTGATTCGTGAGAGCATTCTGGTCGAGACCGGCGAAGAAGTTCCCTACGCTTCGGCCGTAGTGATCGAGCGCTTTGAGGAGCCCGCGCCCTTTGTGCCCAGGAAGAGAGGCGCCGTGCCTTCGCGCCCGCCGCTCACCCGCATCGCCGCCGCCATCTATTGCGAGCGCGACGGCCAGAAAGCAATCCTGATCGGAAAAGGCGGCGCCAAGCTGAAAGAGATTGGCGCCAATGCCCGCCGCCAGATCGAGTCACTGATAGGTACTCGCGTCTATCTCGAACTGCATGTCATCGTAGAGCCCAACTGGCGCGAATCCAAGAGCTTTGTGGAATCTCTCGACTGGCGCAACCAGTTGGAGAAACTCGCTGGCGACCAAATCACCAGAAAGCCGGATGGCGAAGAAGAATAACATAGAAAGAGAATCCGGATTGACTTCAAATCTTGATGAAGTTACATCCGGAGAATCTCATCCTATGTTAATTAAATAATTACTACAAATACTGATGTCGATTTATCCTAAGCTCCGCGCACCGCTCCGCGCCCCCACGACTTCACCGCATACATCCGCTGATCGGCCGCGCCAATCAGCGCATGAAGCGTTGCGCCGTCTATCGGCGCCGTGGCCACGCCAACGCTGGCGCTCACGTAAAGCTTCTGCCCATTCGACATGAGAAATTCCGTTGCCAGCAGCGCCCGATGCAGCTTGGCGCACTGCGCCAGCGCTGCATCTTCGCCAGTCTCAGGCATCAGAATTACAAACTCGTCGCCGCCGTAGCGGAAGCACAAATCCTGCTTGCGGCTTAGTTCCTTCAGCCGCTCGCCGGTGCGCGAAAGTAACTCGCTGCCGATGATATGTCCGTGCTCGTCATTGACATGCTTGAACCGGTCTAGGTCAAGAAATGCCAGACTTACCGGTCGCCTGCGGCTGCAATGCTGCATCTCGCGTCCCAGCGATTCGTAAAGATAGCGCGCATTGAACAAACCTGTTGTGTCGTCGGTAATCGTCAGTTGCTGAATGCGCGCAACGTCCCGCGCATTCTCTATCGCAACCGCCGCCTGGTCGGCCAGAATATGCAGAAAGGCAATCGTATAATCCGTAAGCTGCTCGGCGTGGGGATTGAAGATCTCGATCACGCCGTGCGTCCCTTTGCGCCCGCGCAGCGGCATCGCAATTACTGAGCGCACCTTCTTTGGTCGCGCGCCGTGCTCCGCTTTGACTCGCGGATCGTTTTGCGCCTCGGGAACCAGAAGCGTTTCGCCGTGCTCTAAAACCCAGCCTGCAATGCCTTCGCCCTTTTTCACGCGCAGGTCGCGCAACCGCTCCTCTTCGCCGCCCGCGGCAATCGCATAATAAAGCTCCTGGCTCGCCTCGTCCACCATCAAAAGCGTCCAAAGCTCCGCCTCTATAAAACGCTCCATGTGCTCGATAATCGTGCGCAGAATCGTATCCAGGTCGAAGCTCGAAGTCAACGACCGCGCCACTCGATGGAAGACGAGCAAGTCATCGAGCGGAATGTGCCTATCCGATTTTTCTGTCATCCAGGGCCCATTTCAGCAGATCGGCAACGCAGCAGTTTTTGCAGCCAGCGACGGCACGCCGTTCGCAATTCTGTCACAAGAGGCGCTCAAGACAAAAGCGCCCTTCCGCTGCCGCCAAAAACGAATACGAAGATGCTGCCCGCGCGGTTCCCTTGGGTCACAGGCGGAAGGCGTCGATTGAAACTGACTAGGGTTTTCTCCCGCCTCATCAATGGTGCTGCGTCATCGGCCTGAAAGCTCTTCGGGCAGCGGCAATCGTTAGTCAATGCGTGGCGTGCCACGGCGCAGCAGGATTCCAGCCACGCCACAAACGGCGATCACCGCAAGCGCGAAAGCAAAGTAGTAGGCAATTGGGTGCGCCCAACCTGGCGAATAGGCAAGATCTTGTCCAACCCATAGCAGCAGGATCGCAGCGATCACCGCAAACTGGCCGGCGATAACAAGCAGCGTATGGCCAAGATCGCGCCGTTTATCCAGCGCCTCCACTTGGTCGGGAGTAAGGTTGCGCTCTTCGGGGGGAAGCAGGGAATTAGCCATCATCTCTCTCCAATCTTGAGGCGGGCGCGCAGCCCGCCAAAGCCGGCCGCCAGCGTCTCAAACGCCTCTGGGCCTGCTTGTTCTCACTCTCGATTCAATCACAACTCGCTGGGACCGCGCTAGTTGACCGCCAGGAATGCGGGGCTGTTCCGCTCCACTGGCGGAACTTGCAAAAGTAATGGCACTATTGAGAGTGGGTGACAATCATGACCGTATTCATATCGGGAAGAATCGAATGACGCAAACGCCATCCGCGGAAGGTTGGATCCTCTACGACGGCGATTGCGCCGTTTGCATTCGCTGGATGCATTTCTGGGATCCAATCTTGCGCCGTCGTGGCTTTGTGATCGATACGCTGCAAGCCGATTGGGCTGCGAAAGCACTCGGAATGCCGCGCGACGAAATTCTGCGCGATATAAGATTGCTCACCGCCAGCGGCGCGAGTTACGCCGGAGCAGATGTCTATTTATTTGTCGCAAAGAAGATTTGGTGGACGCGGCCCTTCGCCGTTCTCTTCAGCCTTCCCGGTTTTAAGTCGCTGCTTTGGGCCGCATACCGATGGTTCGCGGCAAACCGGCAATGCGTCTCAGGGCGATGCGTGCGCAAGCCTTAGAGAGTCTTCGGCTTTGCCGCTGCGATTGTAAACAGCGAAGGCCGAAGCATCGCTCCGGCCTTCGCTGACTCGCTACCCCTGAATATCGAACTGCTCAGGATGCAGCGCTGCGTCGCTCTTGACCAGGATATTCTTGCTCACCAACTCCTCGAACTCCGTCAGCCAGCTTCCGTTATTGGCCTTGAGAACCTTGACCGTTTCAGGATTCACGCGCAGCAGAACGTCGGCGCCCTCAAAGTGCTTCTTCATCTTGCGCAGCTCGGTATAGATCTCGTTGCAGACCGTCGTCGGGCTCTTCACCATGCCAGTCGCCTGGCAGGTGGGACAGGGAACCGAGAGTGTGCGTTCCAGCGACTGCTTGACACGCTTGCGGGTGATCGCGACCAGCCCAAAATCATTGAATTGCAAAACTTTGGTCGGCGCGCGGTCGCTCTTGAGAGCTTCTTCCAGAGCGGCCATCACCTTGTAGCGGTTCTTGCGGTCGTCCATGTCGATGAAGTCGATCACGATAATGCCGCCCAGATCGCGCAGGCGAATTTGGCGCACAATCTCCGGCACGGCATCCAGATTGGTCTTGACTATAGTGTCCTCGAGCCGCGCCGATTTGCCTACATATTTCCCGGTATTGATGTCGATTGCCACCAGCGCTTCAGTCTGGTTGATGACAATTGAGCCGCCACTCTTGAGCCAGACCTTGGAGCGCAGAGCCTTCGAGATCTCGTCCTGAATGCCGAAGTGCTCAAAGAGCGGTGTCTCCTTGGTGTAGAGCTTGACGCGCCGCACCAGCGAGGGCGAGAAGCGGTTGAGGAAGCGCACGATGCGCTCGTAGTCAGCCTCGGTATCGACCCAGATATTCGAGAAGTTCGAGCTCACCTGGTCGCGCAGAATGCGCTCGATCAGCGATAAATCGTG
>JBEKDN010000218.1:0-6113 GCA_050014335.1 Occallatibacter sp.
GCACCAATGTGGAGAAGCAAGTCAAGGAGCGGCCGAGCGAAATTGCGGGACGTGTATTTGCGTTGGATCTTTCTTCCGATGCATGGCTGGCATCGACAAGTGGTGGGCTGTTTACCAGTCGCGATCAGGGAGCGAGCTGGCAAGGCGGTCCGGTGCTGAGTTCGGTCGATTACCTCTCAGTGGCAGCGCGCGGAAAGGAACTGGTAGCGGCGCGCAGCAATGAGGTGGTTCTCTCGACAGATGGTGGGCAGAGCTGGATGCCGATCGGGATTCCGGCGATGCTGACGCGCATTCACTCCGTGGCATTCTCAACGGACGGGACGCTGTGGCTGGGCGCGCGCGAGGGCGTGTATTTCTCGCGCGATATGGGCAAGACGTGGATGTGGGTCAACCGCTTTCCGTTGAGCAATGTGGACGATCTAAGCTACGACGCCCCGTTCAATAAAATTCTTGTCAGTTCGCAGGCCAGCGATCAGGTTTACGCCATCGATCCCAAGACGCTGGATTGGAGATGGGCGCAAACTGGCTACCGCATCAATCGAGTGCGCGCGGCGGGCGAACGGCTGCTGGCGGCGTCGCTGTTCGACGGTGTCGTAGAAGGGCCTGAGCCAACAATCGCGGAAAGCACGAAGTAGGATTTCGGGCGCTTATCTGACTTCGACCACCGATCCGAGTGACTTGGCTCCATTGCCAAAGTGAGCTCGCAACCAACGATTCGCAGGCTCGGAAAAGTATTTTGCGATGACTTCGCCGAGTACTCCCGAGACAAGAATTGAGAGTAAAAAGAGTACCGGAATCATGCGTATTGGCTTCCCCTCCATTACAAACAGGTCGAAGAATGCGAAGACGACAAACATGTGCGTGAGATAGACTTCATAGCTGCGCCGTCCGTAAGCCAGCAAGGGGCTGGAGAAGCGAGGAGCACGCCATTTCGACTCGGCTGCCGCGGCGATCAGCATACAAGCACCCACGGCAAGGACGCTCATATTTAAACCGACTTTCTCTAGCCCCGACTGAACTACTTGATCTTCAAAACAGAGACAGAAGACCAAGAGAGTCAAACCAATTCCGAAAAGCGCCTGAGTAAGCCTGCGAGTGAGTGGCCGATGAGAAATGAATATGGCTGCGAGGCAACCGAGAGCGATTGCGTCCATGCCGCCAAGGTAGGAATACTCCTTCCAGACTTCGTTTCCATGCGCGAGTATCGTTCGGGCAAAGGGACCAAGGACAGCGAATGCGCAGAGCAGCAACACCAAACCTTTGCCGCGACCCAAAAGCCAGCATGCGAGCGGGAAAAAGAGATAGAACATCTCCTCGACCGACAGTGACCAGAGGATGTCCCAATTGGCCGGCAAATAACCTCTGGCTGCTTCAAGAACTCCGATGCGAAGAGTGAACGCGGCAAAGAGTGCGTTGCCTAATCCTCCTTGCTCATTTGAGACGATAAAGTGCCGCAGATGAATTGCATGAAGCAGAGAAAGGACAGCCAACAGAGTCAACAACATTGGAGCGATTCGCGCAAAGCGAATGAGATAGAAATCTTGTGGACGTACTTTGTCGAGCGAGCCCCAGCGTTTGATCGTTGTGGATGCAATCAGAAATCCCGAGACCGCAAAGAATATCTGCACGCCTGCTTGACCTTGCCAGAGTAGCGAATTCACGAGTTGACGAGGCAATCCTTCTGTGTAACCTAGATGCGCTCCTCGCAACCGCATATTCACGTGGTTGAGCAGGACATAAAAAATTGCCAGTGCTCGCAGGCAATCGATGCCATCAATTCTGGTCCAGCTTCGGTTGCGGTTGTCGCACGGACGTTCAGCCATAGCTTATTATGCAATCTCGCAGGGCGCGGTTTTCCCGAGGGCAATCGCATTTGAGGTTTGAGGAGGGAATTCGATGGAGCGCACTCACGGTTGTGGAAGAGGATTTGAATGCGGGCGAGATAGGTAGAAAGTGGCCGCGAAAACTGGCCAAAAGGCGAGCGTTTTGGACAGGAGGAGCGCTTTTTGGGGCCAAAAAGTGGGCAAAATGGGCGGTTTTCAGTTACTGATTAGTAAATAGTAAGAAAATGCAAGCTATTGATATGAAGCTTGTTACTGGAATTATTTATGTAAAAATCGGGCTCCACAGGGTAGGGGGGGTGGGGGGGAGTGGATTTTTAGGAGAATAAACAGCGAAACTGGGTGGAGGAAATGGGTGGGGACGGAAGGATGAAATGAGTCAGAGCGCGGGTTGAAAACGAGTTTTGGGTCATGGGAGGATCTCCTTCCTCTATTTACAGGATCTACCAACAGAGGGTAATTATCCGCAAAAAATCCGGCAGAAAAATATCAGGCACATTTGCAGCGGGTCAGCGTGTTAGCGGATGCTAACTCTTGAGTTGATGGGTAATTGGGCAGGATTGTGGCAGGCACTCGTATTTTTCAATGCGATTGCCCGGGCGGCTTTCCCCGTTCGGTTCCCGCCGGAGTTCGATTTTCTGTATCATTGAAGTATGCAGAGCGAAAGAGCGGCTTCCCGCCCGCCAGCAGCCTTCCGAAGCTACGACCCGCGGCTTGAGCCCATCGCTGAAAAGGTGCTGGCTGGCAAGCGGCTGGATTTGAATGACGGTCTGGCGCTTTACGGTTCCTCGGACGTGCTGGCCGTGGGCTGGCTGGCCAACTATGTGCGCGAGCGGCTGCATGGCGATGTGACATACTTCAACGTTAATCGCCACATTAATCCAACCAATGTTTGCGTAGCGGCGTGCAAGCTATGCGCCTTTGGCCGCAAGAAGGGTGATCCGGCCGGCTATACGATGGCGCTGGAAGAGGCATGGGAGACGGCGGCTTCCGGATACTCGGAGGCGGTGACGGAGTTCCATATTGTTGGCGGTCTGCATCCTGATCTGCCGCTTCAGTATTTTCTGGATCTGACGCGCGGGCTGAAGGAGCGCTTTCCCAAGGTTCATATCAAGGCCTTCACAATGGTGGAGGTTGCGTACCTGGCGCGGCGGGCGAAGGTTTCGATTGAGGAGACGCTCGGTAAGATGCGCGACGCTGGAGTGGACTCGATGCCGGGCGGCGGGGCGGAGATTTTTGCCGCAAGGGTGCGCTCGATTATTTGCGACCACAAGATCGACGGCGATGAGTGGCTGACCACAGCGCGGCTGGCACACCAATTGGGTTTCAAATCCAATGCGACGATGCTTTACGGGCACATTGAGAACGACGAGGACCGCGTGGATCACCTGTTGAAGCTGCGCGCGCTTCAGGATGAGACAGGCGGCTTTCAAACCTTCATTCCGCTGGCCTTTCATCCGGAGAATACGGCGCTGGATCATCTGCCGGTAACGACGGGTCTGACCGACATTCGCCAGGTTGCTGTGAGCCGTCTGCTGCTGGACAACTTCCCGCACATCAAGGCGTACTGGCAGATGCTGACGCCGAAGATAGCGCAGATTTCGCTTCGCTTTGGCGCGGACGATCTGGATGGGACGGTGGTGGAGGAAAAGATCTATCACGATGCCGGCGCGACGACGCCGCAGGGGATGACGCGCAAGGAGCTTTGCCGGTTGATTACCGAGGCAGGGCGAGTTCCTGTGGAGCGCGACACGCTATACAAGGCAGTGACGCGCACCGAGGACAGCTTTACGGTGGCTGTTTAGAAGACCAGGCGCGAAGTTTCTGGACGAGAATCCAATCGATTTCAGTTCAACTCGACAGCCCGGTTCACTGTGTCTGGATTGGCATTGAGGCGCTTGACGTAGATGAGCGCGGCCCGGCCCATTGGGTAATAATTCTCACGCCTGCCTTCACAGAAATAACCCTGTGCTTCATAGAGCCGGATCGCGGCCGTATTTGCCGCTTCGACATGCAACCAGATTAAGGCCGCGCCGGCTAGACGCGCCGCATCCTCGATGCGGCAAAGCAACTGACTGCCCGCGCCCTGGCTGCGCGCCTGCTGAAGAACTTCAATTGTTTCGATGTAAGCCGCTAGTTCGTTTTTATTATCCGGCGAGGGCGAGCTTTCAGCGGCGAAGCGGCGACTTCGTTTGGACCAATGAACAATGGCAAAGCCCAGCAGGTGTCCATTCTCTTCCGCGATCCATGTTGCCGCATTTTTGCGGCTGACGAGTTGGCGCATATAGTCGCGATCAAAGCGAAAGGGCGGCTCAAAACAGCTCTCCTCGATGGCGTAGAGCTGGTCGAAGTCGTCAAGTGTAAATGGGCGATACAGCACAGTCCAACTTTACGGCAGAAGGAAAGCAAAAAGCCATCCCCATTTGCGAGGATGGCTTTTGGCTTGCAGCGGAGAAGGGAAGCGAACTAGACCTTGGCTTCGAGGTCGGCGATCACGTCGAAGAAGCGCTGGTCGAGTCGGCGGTTTGTCGCGATGGCTTCTTTGATGGTGATGTCGGTAATGTCCAGGCCCTTGAGGACGGCGATGCGGCCCCATTTGCTTTCATGCACCATGTCAATGGCGTGCAGGCCATAACGCTGGCCGAGGGCGCGATCAAAGGCAGTGGGAACGCCGCCGCGCTGAGTGTGGCCCAGGTTGACGGAGCGCGTCTCAAAGCCGGTCTTCTCTTCGATGAGTTTGGCGAGAGCCTCGCCGATGCCGGAGAGGCGCGCGTGGCCGAAGGAGTCGGTCTTGGCGTCGCCCAGCACCTGGCCGACCTTGGGCAGGTGGCAACCCTCGGCGACGACGACTACGCCATAGTGCTTGCCGTGGTCGTAGTTGTACTTGAGGAGCGCGCAGACGTGATCGATATCGATGTCTTTTTCCGGGACGAGGATCACGTGAGCGCCGCCAGCGACGCCTGAAGCATAGGCGATCCAGCCGGCATCGCGGCCCATGACTTCGACGACGATGACGCGGTTGTGCGAGTCGGCAGTGGTGTGGATGCGGTCAATGGCTTCAGTGGCGATCATGACGGCGGTGTCAAAGCCGAAGGTTGTGTCGGTGCCGTTGATGTCATTGTCGATGGTCTTTGGGACGCCGACGCTGGGCACGCCGTTCTCGCTGAGGAAGAGCGTGACGGATTGCGTGTCATCGCCGCCGAGGGCGATCAGCGCATCGATCTTATTGGCCTTGAGAACTTCCTGAACTTTCTCGATGCCGCCGGGAATTTTCTTCACATTGGTGCGCGAAGAGTGGAGGATGGTTCCGCCCTTGAGCTGAATGCCGTCAACGGCCTCCAGGGTTAGCGGGATGAAGTCATTCTCAAGCACGCCCTTCCAGCCGTTTAGGAAGCCGATGAACTCATCGCCATAGTGGTTGATGCCCTTGCGCACAGCAGCGTAGATCACCGCATTCAATCCGGGGCAATCGCCGCCGCCGGTCAACAAAGCAACTCGCATCGTAGAATCTCCTGATCAATTTTTTGCGCGGCCGCCGGAAAAGTTTGGAATGGCCGGGCCGGGAAGATTTCCCTGCAATGTGCGGCGAGAGCGAGAAAGAGCCGGTCTCGACGCCTTAACCAGTCTACTCCACGGCTGTAAAGAAAAATCGTGAGCGCGGTCACTTGCGGCGGGACGGTCGCCGGACGGGAAGGATCGGTTCATTGCCCAGGCGTCGAGATTCCGAAGCGGATTTCATCGGCATGTGAAAACGGTAGAAAAGGGGAGTTTTTTGATTCAAAAGGCTGGTTTTGGGGCTTCGTACCGGGGATGAATCCCTAGCGACCTGCTCAGGACGAGTTTCTTCTTGGTCGGGTGGGGAGTAAGAACATCCCGCAGGGGCTAAAGCCCACCCTTTATTTTGAGGCGGTTGTGGCACGACTGAAGTCGTTGCCCTGACGCTTCTTGCCTTTCTCGGAGAGTTATTCCGCAGCCTGTGAAGCCGTGCCATTATTTTGCGGCAGTTGCGGCACGATTGAAGAGGCTGCGAAAGGGGCTTCTTTTCAGGCGAAATTCTCGAAAGCGAGCCTCGGGGGCTAAAGCCCGTACCCTTCACTATTCCGCTAGTAGCTGAGCTTGCGTTTTGGGAACCAGGTTAGCTGGATGGTGGTGGCTGTTACGGTTTGCTGGCCGGTTAGGTAGATGGGGGCGGTCCAGTGCTCGAAGGTGAAATTGCCGTCGAGTTGGAAGTCTTTGCCGATGCGCTTGACGGCCTGTAAGTTGAAGTCGTTG
>JBEKDN010000219.1:0-5992 GCA_050014335.1 Occallatibacter sp.
GGGATCATAGCGGATCGCGACAAATCTTCCCTATTAAGAGTAAAATTACAGGAAAGATGTCTATAAACAATCCGAATCTTCCCAAGTCTATCCTGGCTTTCAGAGATTACTCGCTTCCAGCATTTTTTCACGATCTGCTGGCTGGAATTACCGTCGGCCTTGTCGCCCTGCCATTGGCCATGGCCTTCGGCATCGCCAGTGGCGTGACGCCGCAGGCCGGCCTATATACGGCGGTTGTGGCAGGCTTCCTGATCTCCGCGCTTGGCGGCTCGCGCACGCAGATCGGAGGCCCAACTGGCGCCTTTGTAGTGATTATCGCCGGCATTGTGGCCCGCTTTGGTATGAGCGGCCTGGCCATGGTGACGCTCATGGCCGGTATCGTTCTGTTAGCGATGGGGTTGACGGGGCTGGGCGGGGCAGTGCGCTTTATTCCCCGGATGGTGGTGATCGGCTTTACAAATGGCATTGCCATTCTGATCGCTTCCACGCAGCTTAAAGACTTCTTCGGTCTGAAGACCGGGCCAGTTCCCAGTGAGTTTCTGCCCCGTATTCGGATGCTGCTTGCGCACTCTGAGAGCTTGAATCCGGCCGCATTGGGGCTGGGGCTGGGAACGCTGGCGATCCTGCTGATCATGCCGCGTTTCACCAAGCGGGTTCCGGCTTCGATTGTGGCGCTGCTGCTCTGCACCGGTGCCAGCCTGTTCTTTCACTTGCCCGTCGAGACCATTGGCAGCAAGTTCGGCGGGATTCCTCGCGGCTTTCCGCCTTTTGCCATTCCCGATTTTCACGCCGAACATATACTTCCGCTGATTCCTTCAGCCTTTACGGTTGCGCTGCTGGCGGCTTTGGAGAGCATGCTCTCGGCCGTTGTTGCAGACGGCATGACCGGCGACCGTCATAACTCGAATGTGGAACTTGTGGCTCAGGGAATTGCCAATATCATCTCGCCGATGTTTGGCGGGATTCCAGCAACGGGAGCCATAGCCCGCACCGCTACCAATATCCGCGCCGGCGCCCGCTCGCCTGTCTCGGGGATCATCCATGCTCTGACGCTGCTGGCCATTCTCCTTGTAGCGGCACCACTGGCTAGTTATATTCCGCTGGCGGCGCTGGCCGCCGTGCTCTTTGTGGTGGCGTACAACATGGGCGAATGGGATGAGATTGGCGGTATTTTGCGACTTGATTCGCCGGCAATCTCGGTCTGGCTGGTAACTTTTGCGCTAACTGTCTTTGCCGATTTAACTGTCGCTGTGGGCGTTGGGCTCTCGCTGGCGGCGCTGCTCTACATCTACCGCGTGGCCGATACCACGACCGTCTCTCCTGTTACCGACGAGTATATTCGCGACGGCCTTTCGCACTCGCTTCAGGGGCGCATTCTGCCGCCGTATGTCACGCTGCTGCGTATTCACGGACCGTTCCTCTGGGGCACTACCGAGAAGCTGGTGGAGGCGACGGCAAACTTGGAGGAGTTTCAGCCGGTGGTCATCCTACGGCTGCGGAATATGTCGGCAATCGACGCCACCGGCATTCACGCAATTGAGAGCTTCGCCAACAGGTTGCACGATTCCGGCCGGCACCTTCTACTCTGCGGGGCCATGGAGCAGCCTTCAAAATTACTGAGCGGCAGCCGCTTCCTGGAGCACATCGGTCCGGAGAATTTTATGCCGGACGTTCAGGCGGCTCTGGACCGAGCCGAAGAGGTCTATCTGGCAAGGCCCGAAGCGGCTTGAGGGAACCTCGCCCTGAGAATCCAGACTATTTCACGCATTATCGAGGAGCCGGGCAACTCACTTGCCGATCTTCGGCCGGCTTTCGGTTTGCAACTGCCGGGAGACTTGCTCGACTTCGCGGAAAACGCGCATCAGATTACCGCCGAGAATCTTTCGGCAACCCTCGGCAGTGTAGCCGCGCGCCAGCAGAGCTTCTGTGATTTTTGGAAGGTCCGCGGCCGAGTCGATTCCTTCCGGCAGGCGTCCGCTGACCGCATCGAAGTCGGAAGCCAGGCCCGCATGATCGATCCCGGCCACTTTGACGACGTGATCGATTTGGTCGATGAGGGTCGAAAGCGGTGGACGGGAAATGCGATCGGCGAAGCGGCGTTGAATCTTTTCGATCTCGGTACTAGAGGGGGATTTGCCTTCGGCTTTGGCCTGATCTTTGAGCGCCTGGACGGCTTTGTCGATCTCTGGCTGCTGCGCTTTGGCGGCATCGCGAGAGGCTTGAGAAAGAAGGGCGGAAGAGAAACTGACCTGAACGACGCCTCCCTTGGAGTTTGCGCCGCCGGAGCGCGCCACGGCGCGCAGCATATCGTCGCTCAGGTTGCGCGGCGTGTCACAAAGGGCTCTTGCGGATGAATGTGAGGCTATCACCGGAGCTCGCGTGATGGTTATCGCTTTATAAAATGTGCGATCTGAAGCGTTCGAGACATCTACCATCATGCCCAGCCGATTCATCTCGTAGACGACCTGCTTGCCAAATTCGGTGAGGCCATCCTTGGTGTGGGGAACCGACCTATCGTTGATGTCGCCGGAGCTGTCGGCCCAATCATTGGAAGTCGCGCTGGTAAGGGACATGGAGCGCACGCCGAGGGCGTAGAACTGGCGGAGCAGCGAGATCGAATCTTCAATGGATTGACCGCCATCGATGCTCAACAATACTGCCAGCATTCGTTCGCGGTGAGCCAGCTCGATGCCTCCCGGAGTGGCCACAAAGATCAGCTCTTTGGGGTGCTTGACCACCTGCTGCTTGACCGCGTCGATCAATTCCAGCGTGCGGCGCGCGTATTGACCCTGATAAAGCGCGGGATCCACGCCGACGGAAAAGAACTCCGCGCCGAGGTTGCCTTTGTGAATCGAATCCAGATTCAGATTGCCGCCGCCGAGCGGTGAGGCGAGGTCAAAGTGCTCATCGAAAAAACGTTGCGCTATGCCGGTGTGCGTGTCGATGACCAGGGCGGACCGATGGAACTGAGCGGCAAGTTGGGCCTTGTTATGCGCGGTTGCGGGAGAGCTTCTGGCCGGAATCTGGGCACAGGCGAGCGCCGAGAAGTTGAGCCACAGGAGGAGAGCAAGCGAACGGTTTGTGCGCATAGGCTTGGAATGAGACTATACCAGACGTGCAGCAACGGGAAAGGGGAAGGAGACAGCCCCAGTTCCATCGCGTCCAAAAATACGAATGCTTCAACAATCCTGCCAACAACTCCGCCAAGTTGAGTGCAAGAGCATTTTCACCGATCGTATTTCGTAGTTTTATCTCGAATGGGTGGGATACCATGAAGCTCACCCTGCAGGAACAGTAAAACGCTCGCAGCCGAAGCCAACCACTGCATCTCCTTTTAACGTGCCCCATTTTTATCGCGGATTTTTGCGGATAATTACCGTCTGTTGGTAGATCCTATAAATACGGAAGGAAGATCCCCCATGACCAAAAACTCGTCTTCAACCCGTATACCATCCCGCCAACCACGCCCATTTCCTCTACCCAGTTTCGCTGTTTCTTCTCCGAAAAATCCGCCGACCCCCACCCCCCCTACCCTATGGAGCCGGTTTTTTGCCCGCCAATTTCCCGTAAGAAGCTTTATATCAATGGCTTGCATTTTTAGCATATTTACCAATCAGTAACTGCAAACCGCCCATTTTGCCCACTTTTTGGCCCCAAAAATCGCATTTTTCGTCCAAAACGCTCGCCTTTTCGTCAGTTTTTGCAGCCTCTTTCCACAAACCTCGCTCGTACTCAAACCCTCTTCCAGAGCCTCGAGGGCGCTCTATCGAATCCGGTTTTCAAACCTTAAATGCGATTGCCCAGAAGACACAAATCTTTCTCAAGAATCTGAAGAAAATAATAAAAACGACGGCTGTTCAAACGCCGTTAACATTCACCGTAGAAAATCAAGGGAGGCAGCTTGTCTGCAAGGGAGATATTCGTGAAAAAGACGTTGGCAGCTATTCTGTTGTCGGTATTGATTTTGAGCACCGCTCACGCCCAGAAGTTGACCGGCGCGGGCGCAACCTTTCCCTACCCGATTTACTCGAAGTGGTTCAGCGAATACAGCGCGGCGCATCCCGGAGTTGAGATCAACTATCAATCGATAGGTTCAGGCGGCGGAATCCGGCAGGTAACAGCGGGTTTGGTGGACTTTGGGGCCTCCGACATGCCCATGACCGATGAACTGCTGGCGGGTTCAAAGGTCAAACTGATCCATATTCCAACTGTACTAGGTGCGGTTGTGCCGATCTTTAACGTTCCTAACGTGGGCGACATCAAGTTCAGCGGCGATGTGCTGGCCGACATTTATCTAGGAAAAATCGTTACTTGGAACGACGCGCGCATTGCAAAAGATAATCCGGGCGTGAATCTTCCTAATCAGAAGATCATCGTGGTTCATCGGTCTGACGGCAGTGGCACCAGTTTTATATGGACAGACTACCTGAGCAAAGTCAACTCCGAGTGGGCCAACGGACCCAGCAAGGGCACTTCGCCGAGTTGGCCGGTTGGCGTCGGCGGCAAAGGCAACGAAGGCGTGGCTGGACTCGTGCGCCAGTTGCCGGGCGCCATCGGTTACGTGGAACTGATCTATGCGCTGCAAAACAAGATCAGCTACGGCGAAGTGAAGAATGCGGCCGGCAACTGGGAGAAGGCATCCATCGCCGGTGTGACCGAGGCCGGCGCGAGCATCAAGCAACTCCCCGCCGATTACCGCATCTCGATCACCAATGCGCCGGGAGCCAACGCCTATCCCATTTCCAGCTTTACCTACCTGCTCATTCCGGTTCACTCACCTGATCCGGCGAAGGGCAAGGTTCTCAAGGACATGTTGAGTTGGATTGTCAACTATGGCGAGGGCGAAGTCTCCGCACTTTCTTATGCCCCGCTGCCCAAGAATGTGGCGGAAAAGGTTCTCAAAACCATCTACTCATTGCAATAGGATTTTGCCGGATGGTCCGGCACATATGCCGGACCATTCGGGGCATAGAGAATCAATATCTGAAAAGAGACAAAGCCATCGAAAAGTAATATGTGGCATGGATCGTTAGGGTGTTACATGGTTACTGACGTGGATCTGTGCGACGTTCGCGGGACGGTGCGCGAGGATAGGCAAGAACCGCGCCAAAATAGCTTGGCGAACCGACGAAAGATTCTATAACATAATGAATATACAAGACTTGAATCTTCCAGAAAAATCGGATATGCTGATGAAAGAACGCGTGATCCCCGCTTGCCGGATCTCCTTGGGGTGCCTTGAAATGGGACTGCTTCTTATGTCCAAAAGGCAGGAGTCCGATTCCGCAAAGCCGCTTTAACATTCGTTTCTTTTGAAATTCAATTTGGGCTGAAGAAACAGTGTTATCTTGTCTACACGGAGCAAGCCATGCATTTATCCGGCGCACAAATGCACTGCAGCGTGTTCTCTCTCGCGAGTATCGGTGAGACTGATTTGGGTAGAATTGTCCGGTTCGGAATTGGAAAGATGAATCGCCTCATCTAAGTGAGCATGGCGGAGCCTCGTCTTGACGAGAGGTCTTACGCGCGCCGTTTTTTTGATTCTCCAATTTGCTGGATTGAGCAGTCGCCGATTTCTGACTGAAGAATAGCTAGTTAGGTTTGTTGGTAATCGGTATTCTTTGAAGGAATACATTACTGGTGCTTTACATTTGATTGTGTCTGTTTGAGGGCTCAGAACTGTTCCTAGTGATGAAGTAAGTTGTCGGCGATGGGTGAAATTTGATGCAGGAGCTTTACGATTCCTTGTCCGCTTCTCTACTTCTGGCCCCAGAGCGGGTGAGAAAGTCGGCCCAAGTCTTTGTGCGGAGATCGATGAGATCTGCCGGGATTTGGATGGTTCTGGATACGCTTACAGTTTTTGGTTCTGCTGTGCTGGCCGCTCTTTATGAGATGCACAAAGTCCCTGTTGCAGGCGCGAAAGGAGCTTGGCACGGGCTCTTGATTCAAGAGCGCTCGCAATGGATTCTGGCGGTACTATTATGCGGATTCT
>JBEKDN010000220.1:0-5967 GCA_050014335.1 Occallatibacter sp.
CAAACCATGCCTGGAAGGTGGAGAAAGAACAAGTCCGTGTACTGGCGGGAGGCGCAAGCGACAAGTTGCCAGTGCAGGCGGTTCTCTCCGTGGAGACGAGCCAGGAATTCAAGCCGTAACGCGTAAGATTTATTATCTTTGAAGGAATGGTGCGCCCGGAGAGAGTCGAACTCCCGACCTACTGGTTCGTAGCCAGTCGCTCTATCCAACTGAGCTACGGGCGCACACGCTTGGCTTCTGGCGAAACCATAGATAGAATATCAGGGATTCTACCTCGACGCAATTTCAATCTCGGCGTTCAACTTCAGCAGAATCTCAGGCCGCCGGGGCTTCTTCTGGAACCCGCTCCGCTGGAATGGTTTCAATCTCCAGGCCGGCTTGGCGGATCAGCTTGGCAACGGCTGCCGCATTGAGCCGGGTTGCGTCATACTCCACGCAGAGCGTACGGGCTGCACGGTCAAAGTTGAGCTGGCGAATGCCGTAGACTTCGCGCGTATCGGCAAGCGCCTGAGTCACCGCATCGCTTGGCGGAGTGGCATAGCGGAACTGAATTACCACCGTGGTCATAGGGGAATGATAGCAAGACTGGGGGCTTTACCGCGCTTCGCAGACAGTTTCACGCGGAAATGGGAGCACCTTGAACGCTGCTGGCCTCTGTTGCTCAAGCCAGAGATCATGCTGCATCTGCATCTTGAGCCAGAAATCCTGCGAGGTGCCCAAGGCCGCGGACAGCCGCAAAGAGGTATTTGCGGTAATTCCCGCGTGCCCGTTCAGGATGCGAGAGAGGTGCGCGCGGGTAATGCCTAGCCGGGAGGCCGCATCGGAAATACTCATTTCTCCCAGGTAGTCACGCAACACTTCGCCGGGATGTGCAGGATTGAAAATCATAGCATTCTTCCTTCAGTGGTAGTCCAAGGAATCGACAAGAATCACATCTGTTTGCTCAAAGGCGAAGGTAATCCGCCAATTACCACTTACCCATATCGACCAGTGATCTTCAAGGCTACCGCCAAGCGGATGGAGTCTGTAGCCCGGTGCGTTCATATCGACCGGCACCGAGGCCACATCCAGAGCCGAAAACAGCCTCCGCAACCTCTCGGCGCGCTCCGGGCAGATTCCAGCTTTCGACCCCGTATCCGCAAACCGCTTCAGACCCTTATGGCGGAAGCTTTTGATCACTCGTATAGTGTATATATTCACTATACGAAGTGTCAATATCAGAAACTACAAGCCCTTCAGATAAGCCTGAATCTCGGGGTTGGTCCAATCCTGCCCGCCAATGAATTTGCGGCGGATAATCCCTTGCCGGTCAATGGCATAGGTCTCCGGCCACATCTCGGAATGGTAGAGCCCGGCCGCCTTCTGCGCCGGATCGCGGACGGTGATCAGATCCACATGGCGGCGCGAAAGAAAAGCGCTATAGGCGTCAGCATCTTCGTCAACGCTGACGGCCACAATGGCCAAGTCGGGCTGCGCATGGTGGAGTTCCAGCAGCGAAGGCATCTCTTCAATGCACGGCGCGCACCAGGTGGCCCAGAAGCTGAGCAGCACCACTCGGCCCCGGTAACTGGCCAGGTGAACGGTGGTTGCGCCGTCGGAAACGGTAAAATCTGGAGCCGGGTGTCCGGTTTGGGCCGGATGCGCGCCACGGTCACAACCCGGCGCAAGAGCCAGAGGCAGAAGCAAAGCGAGAGAAAAAAGCCGAGGGAGCCGCACATCCTTATAATAACCAGCGGAAGGCCTCGACGAAAGGTTTAGGGAAGATGGAGAACGAGAAGCAAGTGGATCAAGCGGTGATTCGTGCGGGTGAGTACAAGCCTGTGCTAGGACTTTCCGATGCGACAGAGCGGCCTCCGGCTCTGCGGCATGCTGCGTCAGGGACCGTCTTCGCCCAGCCTGAGCCGGACGAGTTGATCGAGCTGACCGTCATTATTCCCGCGCGCAATGAGCAGGTGTGCCTTGCAGCATGTTTGGAATCGCTGGTGAGCCAGGCCGATAAAGTCTTTGAGCTGGGCCGAGACTGGGAGCTGATTGTCGTTGACGATCACTCCACCGACCAGACGGCGGAGATTGCCCGCAACTATGCCGGCGTGACGGTGATGGAAGCTGACAAGCTGGAGCCCGGCTGGACCGGCAAGAATAAGGCCATTTGGACGGCGGCCCGGCACGCGCGCGGTCGCTGGCTGCTCTTCACCGACGCTGACACCATCCACGAGCCGGGCAATCTGCACCGCGCGATGCATGAGGCCGCAAAGCACAAAGTCGGCATGTTGAGCTATTCGCCGCGTCAGATTGTCCATGGCCTGGCGCAGCGCACGCTGATGCCGCTGGTTTTTTGCGAACTGGCCCTATCCTACCCTCCAGCCAAAGTCTCGGACCCCAATCAGCGCATCGCCGCTGCCAACGGGCAATTCATGCTCGTCGAGCGCGAAGCCTACCGGCATCTCGGCGGCCATGCCATGGTTGCGGAAAAGGTTCTGGAGGACGTCGAGTTGGCCTTTCTAGCCAAGCGGCGCAAGATCGGCCTGCGCTTCCGCTATGCCGAAGACGCCGTCGCAACGCGCATGTATCGCAGCACTTCCGCAATGATGGAAGGATGGACCAAAAACCTTGCATTGCTCTTTTCCAACTGTCTTGCACTGGCTCTCTGGCGCTTGTTGGATATTGTGCTCCTATTCATTCTTCCGGCGTTGGCCATATGGCTATGGAATGCGCATTTTGCCGTGCATTCCTTGCAGTGGCTGGACGCCGGTTGGGCGCTGGCCATTGTTTGGGCGCGCAACCTCTTTCGCTTCTACGGACGCGTGGCCAAATCCAACTTCCCTTTCGTCGATTGCGCTCTCTCGCCGCTCGGATTGCCGCTATTTATTGTGCTGCTTTACCAAAGCTGGTTTCAGCACCGCATCTTGAAGCGGGTAAGCTGGAAGGGGCGGGAGTACGCGACGTAACCACTTGCAGTGGGGCGGACGCTCGCTACTCACTCGCAAAAGGTTGGTGGCTTCCCAGGTGGCAACCCTTGCGGTCAGGCTGGAGTCGACTCAGATGCCAGCGTAACTATTTTGAAAGACAGGTTGGAGACAAATATGGACAACACAAAATATGCCCAATCAGGCATCGGCTTTGGAAGTGCTTTTGCGTTGGTGATTTCCTGGACCAAGTGGCATTCCTTCTGGTGGGCGTTGCTGCATGGAATCCTCGGCTGGTTCTATGTCTTCTATTACTTCGTCATCAAGCACTATTGAATTGCGCCCAAGCAGTAGCGTGCGGCATCTCATCCCTGAGGAAGAACGATGATCTATCTGACGCGGCGGACTACCTTTTCCGCCTCGCACTATTACTGGAACCCGGCCTGGACGGAAGAAAAGAACCAGCAGGTCTTTGGCCGCTGCGCCAATCGAAATGGCCATGGACACAACTACACATTGGAAGTCACGGTCGAGGGCGAGCCTGACCCGGTCACAGGCTTTGTCGTCGATCTCAAGTGGCTTCGCGACGCAATTGAGCGCGAGGTACTGTCCGCTTGGGATCATCGCCACCTCAATCTCGAAGTCCCCGAATTTATGGCAACCGGCTCCACAGCGACGATCCCTACAACGGAAAATCTGGCTATTGCAGCCTGGAAGCGACTTGAGCCGTCCATTTTTGGAGCCCAGGGCACGCGCCTTAGCCGGGTGAGGATCTATGAAACGCCTGAGATCTTTGCCGAGTACCGGGGTGGACGATGATTGCCTTTTTCGGACGCCGCTACGCGCTCAGCGCCAGCCATCGGCTGCGGAGCGAAGCATTGTCCGCAGAGCAGAACAAGGCCACCTACGGCAAGTGCAACAATCCACATGGCCATGGGCATAATTACGTGGTGGAAGTGCTGGTGAGCGGGCCGGTCGAACCGGAGACGGGAATGGTCGTGAACCTTTCCGAGCTAGACCAAGCCGTCCGCGCCACGGTAATTGATCGATTCGATCACTCCAATCTCAATCTCGACCCGCTCTTTGTGAATCGCGTACCGACGACCGAGAATCTCTCAAGGGTGATCTATCGCCTGCTGCGAGACTCCCTTCCAGCCGGTAAGTTGGAGCATATACGCGTGGAAGAGACGGAAAACAATTTCTTTGAGTGCAGTGCTGAATGAATTAAGTCTGTCGAACGATTAAAAACAGTACGCCCGCTTCCCCGGCGCAAAGGATGAGGAAATGGCACAGCCAATCGCAGTGAGCAAGCCCGCACCAAGGCCAGTAAGGATCGACGAAGCCCTTAGTGAAGTCAGTACCGAAGAGATCTATCGCGAGCTTTTGAGCCGTATGGGAGAAGATCCCAACCGCCAGGGACTGCAGGCGACGCCGGGGCGGGTTGAGAAGTCGATGACCTTCCTGACCAAGGGATACGAGGAAGACCCGGCGAGGATTCTGCGCGGCGCGCTCTTCGACGAAGACTATGACGAGATGGTGATCGTCAAGGACATTGAGATTTTCTCGCTTTGCGAACACCACATGCTGCCCTTTTTTGGCAAGGTGCACGTGGCCTACATCCCAAACGGCAAGGTTATTGGATTAAGCAAGATACCGCGATTAGTTGAAGTGTTTTCTAGACGTTTGCAGATTCAGGAACGGCTCACCCGCCAAATTGCCGACGCAATCCAGGATGCGATTGCCCCGCAGGGTGTCGGGGTGGTGATCGAGGCGCGCCACCTGTGCATGATGATGCGGGGCATTGAGAAGCAGCACTCGTCCACCGTAACTTCTTCAATGCAGGGGTGCTTCCGTCAAAAAGAGACGCGGCTGGAATTCCTCTCGCTGGTGCGGCAGCCGGGAACGGCCGGGGTGTGACGGCTGGCAGCGCAAAGGTACGCCCCGTTCAGCTAAAGTGAAGTAGTGAACGGACTTCTCGTTATCGACAAACCGAGCGGCATGACCAGCCACGACGTAGTGGGTCGGCTGCGCAAGATTACTGGCGAAAAATCCATCGGCCATCTTGGCACTCTTGACCCCATGGCCACCGGCGTTCTGCCTCTGCTGCTGGGCAAGTTTACCCGTCTGGCGCAGTACTTCTCTTCGGCGGAGAAGAGCTATAGCGGGACAATTCGCTTTGGTTTCGCCACCGATACCTATGACGCCGAAGGCCAGGCCACCGAGCCTGACAGCCTTCCAAAGCTGACGCTGGAGCAGGTCCGCGCCGCTGCATCCCGTTTCCGCGGCGAGATGGAGCAGATGCCGCCGGCTTATTCGGCAAAGAAGATCGGCGGCAGGCCCGCCTACCAACTGGCCCGTGAGGGCAAACCGGTGGAACTAAAAGCCGCTCGGGTTCGTATTCATACTTTCCAGATCTTGGCACTTGAGGATGCCCTGGCTAGCTTCATCATGGCGATCAGCGCCGGAGGCTATGTGCGCTCGGTCGCTCATGAGTTGGGACAAGACCTGGGCTGCGGAGCGCACCTGAGGAGCCTGCGCCGCACACAGGCCGGAGTTTTTACGCTTGCCGATGCGCACGCGCTTGATGAATTGGCCTTGTTCGCCGGGAATATTGAAGCTTTGGAAGCATTATGCGTGCATCCGCGCAACCTGCTGCCGGAGATGCCCGCGGTTACAGGAGATGAGCAGAGCCTGGGACGCCTGCGCAATGGCGCGCAGGCCAACCTGCCAGAGTTCTCGCAAGCGTCGCTCGTCAAGGTCTTTGCCGGCCAACGGGATTTGGTAGGGATTGCCAAGCGCGTTGCGGGAACGCTCTTTCAGCCGGTGGTGGTGATGGGGTAGAGCAACCTCTAGCCGTAGCTGTTAGCTTGGATTGTCATCGGATTGGCCGTGTGTTCTTTTCCATGACAACTTGAAATGCGAGCAATGAAAAGCGGGCAGATAGCAGCTAAAAGCTGCCTTTGCGCAGCAACGGCACAAGCGCCGGCAGCAGCGTCCGGGCGATGATTTCGGAACCTTTAGCCGTCGGATGAATCCCGTCAGCCTGAATGGCGCCGGGAAC
>JBEKDN010000221.1:0-5961 GCA_050014335.1 Occallatibacter sp.
ATGCTTTATATCAATAGCTTGTATTTTCAGAGTATTTACCAATCAGTAACTGCAAACCGCCCATTTTGCCCACTTTTTAGCCAGAAAAAGCGCCGTTTACCTCCAAAATTCTCGCCTTTTCGCAAGTTTTTGCGGCCGCTTTCAACCTATCTCGCTCGTACTTTAACCTGCTTCCAAAACCTTGAAAGCGCTCCCTCGAATCCCCTGCTAAAACCTCAAATGCACTTGCCCTCCGGAGCGAGGGCGAAGTTTGCGCCCAGAGATCAAGAGCGTATAATTGCATGGGTATTTGGAGGAGATTTATGAGCCGCAATCTGTATTTTTCCGCGCTGTTGGCGGTCGCCTTAGTTCCGCTAACCAGTCTATATGCGCAGAACACTGGGGCTGCAGCTGGTGGTGAAAGGGATCCAGGAGCAATGACCGGGACAGGCTCAGGTTCCCATTTCGACCAGACCTTTAATGAGCAAGTGGGAGGCATGCACTTCGTCGGCAAAGTGGTCGTTGCCGGCAGCAAGCTTCCCTGGGATCCGATTCCTGTCACTATTGTGTGCGACGGCAAGGTGCGCGACTACGTGCTTGCGGATAACAAGAAGGGCGAGTTTTTTATTCAACCCTCCAATCAGAACAGTGAGGTTGTAAGGAGTGCGCGTGATCCGAAGAAGGTGGATCCCGCTCAGTATGTTGGCTGCAAGGTCAGTGCCGTTCTGGAGGGCTTTGAGTCGACAACGCTGACCATCAGAAACGGCTCCATCATGGATGACCCGGATATTGGCACCATAACGCTGAGCCAGGATCCGCGCGCGACCGGCTCCATTGTGAGCAGAACGCTAGCCTTAGCCCCCAGCGATGCACTGGCGGAATTGAGCAAGGCGCAGTCCGACGAGCAGGACAAGAGCTACGGCAGCGCCAAGAAGCACTTGCAGAAGGCAACCACCATCGATCCGCAACTGGCCGAGGCATGGTATCACTTGGGCAAACTTCAAGAGAAGGATAACAAGTTGCAGGATGCGCTGATTGCATACAACAAGGCTGCGGCCGCTGATCCTAAATACATTCCGCCGTACCAGCACATAGCTTCCATCTCCGCGACTCAAGCAGCCGATCCTAAGTTTGGCTCACCGGATGTGATCAAGAAGAAATGGCAGGATGTGGTGGATGCGACCAATCACGCGCTGGAATTGAACCCGGCGGGAACACCGCAGATTTGGTATTGGAACTCGGTTGGCAATTACAACATTGGAGATAAAGAGCTTGCCGAAAAGGCCGCGCTGACCTCCTTGAGCATGGATCCAAGCCACAAGGCCGCCCCGAAGACTGAAGACCAGTTGGCGGTGGTTTTGGCATCCAGAGGCAAGTACAAGGATTCTCTGCAACATTTGTATAAGTGCCAGACCTATACACCTCCAGGGCCGGATGCGGATCTGATCAAGGCTCAGATCGCGCAGTTGGAAAAGATTGTGCCTGCTTCGGCAAGGTAAGATAGGCATCTATCAATGGCCCTGGGTCGTGGCTCTTCGAGCCGGAATCCAGGGCCTTTTTGCATCCGCGGATAAGTAGAACCTGCGCAGATACAGAAAGCTGGTGTGAACGAAAAGTCAGCTCTGTCCCCAACACAAGGGACGGATTGGGTGTATTCTCATCGCACGCAGGATGGAATTCCTTGATCGGTTGGTCGGCCGATCTCAGCCAATTTCACCACACTGGAGACTATTGTTGAAGATGCCAAGGCTGTGCCGTTTTCTTTTTGCCGTTCTTGTTGTTGCGCTGCCCGTGCTCCGCGCACAACAGCCAGCACCAGATGCAACCAAAGTAGCCTACGTCCGCGACCATTACGCCAAGTACGAGTTTCGCATTCCCATGCGCGACGGCAAGCGCCTCTTCACGGCGGTCTATGTGCCGAAGGATACATCCGGAGGTCCTTACCCGTTTCTTATCGATCGCACGCCTTATAGTGTGGAACCCTACGGCGAGGATCAGTATCCGGATTCTCTGGGGCCTTCGCCTTCTGACGAGTTCGAGCGGAGCGGCTACATCTTTGTCTACCAGGATGTGCGCGGGCGCTGGATGAGCGAGGGCGAATTTGTTGAGATGCGTCCCCACATCGATGAAAAGAAGTCGCCGAAGGATGTGGATGACTCCTCCGATACCTATGACACTCTCGAATTCCTGCTTAAGCACATCCCGAATAACAACGGAAAGGCTGGCATCTGGGGCATTTCATATCCTGGTTTTTATGCCTCGGCGTCGATCATAGACTCGCACCCAGCATTGGTGGCCGCCAGCCCGCAAGCACCCATGACCGACCTCTTTCTGGGCGACGATGGCTATCACGGCGGAGCCTTCATGCTGAGCGGCAACTTCGGCTTTTATGCACCGTTCTTCCATCCGCAGGACGGGCCGCAGACCCCAAAACCCGACGTGCCATTCGACTTTGGCACGCCGGACAGCTACATGTTTTATCTCCGCGCAGGGAACATTGCAAATTTAGACAAGCTTTATCTGAAGGGCTCCAACTGGCTCTTCAATGACCAGGTGAAGCACACCACCTACGACCCGTACTGGCAGGCGCGCGATCTGTCACGCCACATGAAGAATGTGCATTGCGCGGTTCTTGTGGTAGGCGGATGGTATGACGCGGAAGATCTGAGCGGCCCTTTCAAGACTTTTTACGCAATCAACAAGTTCAACCCGCGGACGCCCGCGACGCTGGTGGAAGGCCCGTGGGTGCATGGTGGCTGGAATCGTAACGACGGCGACCACTTGGGCGACATCAAATTCGGCTCAAAGACCAGTGAATATTTCCGCGTCAATATTCAGTTTCCTTTCTTTGAATTCTATTTGAAGGGCAAGGGGAAAGGACTGCCGAATGTAATCGCCTTTGAAACCGGGACCAATGTATGGCGCAGCTTTGATGCTTGGCCGCCCAAGGCCGCACAGCCCAAGACACTCTATCTCCATGCCAAAGGTAAGCTGAGCTTCGATCCGCCCACTGAAGAGAAGGGTGTGGACGAATACGTCAGCGACCCGGCTCACCCTGTCCCCTTTGTCGGCTACACAACAGATACCATCCCGCAGCGGTACATGGTGGACGACCAACGCTTTGCCAGCTACCGCCCCGACGTGCTGGTCTATGAAACCGAGCCGCTGGAAGAGGATCTGACGATCGCCGGACCGATTTCACCGAAGTTGAAGATCGCTAGTTCCTCTACCGATTCGGATTTCGACGTGAAGTTGATCGATGTCTTCCCGGAGGATTACTTAGACGGTGTGGATACCACTCAGCCCGACAAGCATGTTATCGATGCGCCGCCGCTACGCATGGGGGGCTACCAGGAACTGATGCGCGGTGAGCCTTTTCGCGCAAAATTTCGTTCCAGTTGGGAGAAGCCGGAGCCGCTAACGCCGGGCCACGAAGCTGACCTGAACTTCAGCATGCCCGACCTCTTCCACACCTTCCGTCGCGGCCATCGCATCATGATTCAGGTTCAGAGTTCCTGGTTCCCATTGACAGACCGCAACCCGCAGACTTTTGCCGACATTCCCAATGCACCGCCGGAAGAGTTCCAAAAAGCCACCGAGCAAATCTTCCGCCAGAAGGGCGCGCCTAGCGGCGTCGAGCTGCTTGTTCTTCCCGCGCCGTAGGATCGCCGCAAAAGACGGCCCAGTAAACTATTAAGATTCGACGCTTCTTGGTTCGCTTGTCCGGTTAATTCCAAAGTGATCCATCTGCCACATTCTGCCAGAACCTGTCCATAGAGATTTTCTCGCGTCAGAGGAGTTTGATAGCAGGAAAGTTTCACAGCAACTTACAGTAATATGAAAAATATGCATCTAACATGAATGCGCTTCCAGATCTATATGAATGAGCTTGTTCAACCTAAGAAGCATTCGC
Organism: Occallatibacter sp.; assembly: GCA_050014335.1. Classification (GTDB taxonomy): domain Bacteria; phylum Acidobacteriota; class Terriglobia; order Terriglobales; family Acidobacteriaceae; genus Telmatobacter. The sequence goes on from JBEKDN010000221.1 coordinate 3,893, forward strand.
AAGCGGTCTCGCACCACGCGCTCGCTCCGCATTGGCTTACGCATCTTGGAGTGCTTGGGGTCTTCTTTGTTGCGGTGGTCGATTCCTCGGTGATTCCATTGCCACTGCCCGGCAGCACTGACCTGCTATTGCTGTTGCTGGTGGCGCATAATGGCAATCCATGGCTGCTGACCTTAGGTGCTATCGCGGGCAGCATTCTGGGCGGATATACCACCTGGCTTATTGGCAGAAAAGGCGGCGAAGAATCGCTACGCCGCCACGTGCCGGCGCGTCTTTTGAAGCGAGTTGTCAGGTGGGTAGAGCATCATCCGATTCTGGCGGTTTTTCTTCCAGCTCTGCTTCCTCCGCCGATTCCCCTGCTGCCCTTTCTGCTTGCAGCAGGCGCACTGGGCGTCTCGCGCAGCCGCTTCCTGACCATCTTTGGCGTGGCTCGCTCCTTGCGTTACGCTTTTATCGCGTGGCTTGGCGCAACCTATGGACGCAGCATCGTCCTTCTCTGGTCAGTAAGCCTCGAAAGATGGTCGACTCCGCTTCTATGTGTGTTTGTGGGTCTACTCGTAGTCGGCTTTTGTTTCGGTATATGGAGGATTCGGGAGTTGCACAAGCAAGAATTCGCTGAAAAGGTAATTTCGCGGAATGTTGCGGATCCTAGTAGCTAGATGGTATGCATACAAATCTCCTTGCCTTTTAAGCCTTCAGTCGGCCGCTGTATTTCACCGATCTGGGCCGCCACGCTTCAATGGCGGAGCATCTCGCGTCATGATCAAGACTTGCATCGGTATTTATCCAAGTCTGTGTATAACTGCTCGACCTTTGGTGAGAATTGAATAATGGTTATAAGATGAACATCGCGAGACCTGCGGCAAACATGGCCGCCGTGGCGATTGCCGCGACTGTCCATCCGAGGCGAGAACTCGGCTGACCCTGCATTAGTCTTTTGTCTCTTGCAATAATCAAAATTCCAACAAGAATGAAGGGCGCAAGTAATCCATTGATCACGGCTGTCCAATAGAGCGCCTTCACTGGGTTGATGCCGATAAAGTCCAGGCTTACGCCAACTCCGGTCGAAACCAGAATCAGAACATAAAACCAACGCGCTTGCTTTAGTTCCTTATTCAAGCCCTGTCGCCACCCAAGAGTTTCAGCAAAGGCGTATGCTGTGGATCCAGCTAATGTGGGGATGGCCAGGAACCCAACGCCGACAACGCCCACGGTGAAAAGGGTCGCCGCGAATTTACCGGCGAATGGCCTGAGGGCTTCGGCGGCCTGGCGAGAGGTTTCGATCTTAGTTATGCCGTGCGCATGGAGAGTAATGGCTGTTGTCAGAATGATAAAGAACATAACCATGTTCGAGAAAAACGCGCCAACGCCCACATCGATATTTCTCAGCCCGAGTTCTTGGACCGTTGCGCCTCTTCGCTTCGCGAGTGTACTCTGACCTGTGGACTTCTCCTCCTCGACCTCTTCACTCGCTTGCCAGAAGAACAGGTATGGACTGATCGTGGTGCCGAGAATCGCTACCAGCATCGCCCATTCGTCGCTGTCGTGCGGAATCGATGGCGCGAAGGTATCGCGCAGCACTTGAGGCCAATTAGCTCCCGCGATAAAGGCGGTAATGGGATAAGCGAACAGAACAAGAACCAGCCATTTTAGAACGCTGGCAATCTGTTGATATTGAAGTTTGATAGTGGCCCACGAAATGAGGAGCGCGAACGCCACAACGAACAAGTGGGAATTGATTCCCGTGAGCATGGATGCGGCATCCGCCATCCCAGCGAGATCAGCCCCGATATTGATTGTGTTAGCTACCAGAAGAGCGATAGCAAATACGATGAGCAACCACTGCGGAAATCGCTGTTTAAAGTTTCCGGCCAAACCTTGGCCTGTTACCTTGCCAATACGAGCGCACATCATCTGAACCGCGGCCATCAGCGGCCATGTTATGAGTGCGGTCCAAAGAAGCCTGGTGCCGAATAATGCACCGGCAACGGAATATGTGGCGATACCCGAGGGGTCGTCGTCGGCAGCTCCGGTAATGACTCCGGGACCAATCGATTTCAATAACGACC
>JBEKDN010000222.1:0-5915 GCA_050014335.1 Occallatibacter sp.
GCCTCTTTGAGAAAAGGCGAGCTATAGACCAAGCGGAGGATGGAAGCGAGATCCTGCTCGGAGCAGAAGGGGGCTTGCGAGGCATTCATCGCATCCAGCACGGCGTGCGCATCGCGCGAGTAGTTCACACTTTCGGCCAGATTCTGAGCGGCGGCGTGTTTCAATTTACCGGCGGTTTGGCGTAGAGCGGATTGGCGTCCGGCCAAGCCACCACAGAGAGCTCCGCAGAGCGCCGTGATGAGGGCGGCGACCAGGGAGACAAGAACGCGCATTTTCACGCTGCGTTTCATTCGATAAGTTCACAAGAGGGCTTTTTCCGGTTCAGCCCTGCCAACCGGCCTAGACAGAACACCGGCATGACAGACTCATCGGCTGAAGATGGGTTGTCTTTAAGAATTCTTGCTGAATGTTTTGCGCGTCAGGGTGAGAAGAACAATGAAATCGCAGAGGGTTACTCCAATTAGTGGCAGGCCCGGCAACGATTTCAGGCCTGTTGGGTGAGGGCGCTTTGCGATGCCAGCTCTTCGGAGCCGGGTTGGTTGCGGTTTGGAGCGGCCAGCAGAAGTTTCTGGAAATCGCTTGCCGGAATCGCAAAGATGGCGCGTCCGGAGAGCCATCCCTGGGCAAGAATGCCATCGCCCGCGGCGGCAAAGTAGTTGGCTTGCTCGCTGGTCTGGACGCCCTCTGCGATGACCTGGAGATTGAGCACGGCGGCCATGGCGAGAATCTGCGGCAGAATGGCCACATTCACCGCATCGGTGCCGATGGAGTGGGTGAAGGATCTGTCGATTTTGATGGTGTCGATGGCCAGGTCTTGCAGGTAAGAAAGGCTGGAGTAGCCGGTTCCGAAGTCGTCTATGTGGACGCTGTGGCCCTTTTCGTGGAGTTGGCGAATGGTTTCGATGGCCACCTCATGCCGCGCGGTGGAGCTTTCCGTGATCTCGATGGCCAGGTTGTTCGCATTGACCCCGGCTTCTTCGAGCGAGCTTTCCAGCATCGCAAGGAAACGGTGATCGGACAAATCGGATGCGGCGACGTTGACACTGACGCGAAGTTCGGGATAGGCGCGGAAGGTGGCGGCAAAATCGCGCAGCACATGGCGCACCGCGAGTGCGGTTATGGAATCCACAAAGCCGTGGTCCTCGGCAATCTTGATGAAGATGTCGGGAGCGACAACGAAGCCTTCTTCGTCGGTCCAGCGGGCCAGCGCCTCGGCACCGACAATTTTGCCGTCTGGCAGACTCACGATGGGCTGGTAGACGAACTGCAGTTGGTCTTTCTGAATGGCGCGGCGCAACTGCTGCTCCATGCCGCGGCTGCGCTGGTAGAAGAGCGAGCAGGCAAAGCCAAAAAGCGCGCCGGCCAGACCGCCCTGCGCCATGCACAGCCAGAGCACGTAATGGCCGGCCTGCGCGGCTTGGCGAATGGTAGTGTGCGTGGTGACGCAGCTCCGGCCGTCGGGAGTACAGCGCGTGAAGTAGAGCGTGTCTCCGATGCGGGCCGCACCCTCCTTGCTGAAGGCGGCGTCGTCGGGCTGCGGCGCGGTGCTGAGCAGGCGCGCGGGCGTGCTGCCGGATGCCGGAGTCACGGTAAGAATATAGGGCAACTGGGACGAATCGACGGTGCCGGCAGCGCCGGAGTTGATTACCACATAGAGATCGTTGAATTGCAAGCCGAAGGTGGGACGGTTGCCCACCTGGAGCGGGCCTGTCTCGCGATAGACCTTGGAGCCGCCGGGCATGGAGAAGTCCGGCTTCAAGGGCGCGCTAGGCAGATCGGCGCGGCTTAGAGTGGCTGAGCAGTCGATCCGGCCATTGCGAATGCGGCCGCCGTCCCTGAGGTAGTCGGTTTGAAAGAGCAGCTTGCGGAAGTAGCTGACCTCGGCGTCGGAACAATATGGGAAAGGCGAAGAGCTCATCTTTTTCAGCGTGGCGAAAGTCTCTGTAAGGAAGGCGTTCTCTTGTGCGATAAGGTGGTTGGCCTCCTGCCGCAATTGGAATTGAGCCTGCCGGGTGGCCACGGAGACGCCCAGCAGATATCCGGCTCCCGTGCCGCATGCCGCGGCCAGGATTGTAACCAGTAGAGCTATCAGAACGCGCTGTTGTATCGTTCTCATCGAATGTTTGGCCGTCTTGCGTCTTTACCCGGATCACTTCAGCCAGGGGGAGGCGTACCACTAGCCTACCCCTTTTATCGAGATTTGCGGAAAGCGTGTTTTGATGCGCTAGCGCGCCAGGGCTATCGCATTGAAAAATGCGAGTGCCCAACAACCCTGCCAAGTCGAATGGAGTCTCCGCTAACCCACTGCCCCGCAATTGCTGACTTGCTCAACCGCTCACCCGCGCGGCGAAGCCGACGGCTGTATCTCATTTAAACGCGCCCACATTTTTCTGCCGGATTTTTGCGGATAATTACCGCCTGTTGGCAGATCCTGTAAATAGGGGAAGGAAGATCCCGCCATGACCGAAAACTTGTTTTCAACCCGCCGTCTGACTCATCCCAACCCTCCAACCCTACCCATTTCCCCTACCCAATTTCGTCCTTTCTTAGCCAAAAAAACCGGTACCCCCCCCCCCCTACCCTCTGGAGCCCGTTTTTTGCACCGAAAATTCCTGTAACAATATCCATATCAACGACTTGCATTTTCTTCATATTTACCATTTAGTAACTGCAAACCGCCCATTTTGCCCACTTTTTGGCCCGAAACAGCGCCGTTTTCGTCCAAAACCCTCGCCCTTTCGCCAGTTTTCGCAGTCATTTCCACCCGTCTCGCTCGTACGTAAACCTGCTTCCAGAATCTTGAAAGCTTTCCATCGAATTCCGCGCTAAAACCTCAAATGCGATTGCCCTGGCTAGCGCGGTTTTTTACATTGATATTCCCGGCATTTTGGCCTATGCTAAGGATGCAGACGAGTTTGTCCGCCTGAGTTGCCGTGACCGCACCGGCTGGCGGGGAGATGAGTGGGCTTATAGCCCACTTTTTATTTGCGGCAAATTCCCTGGTTTTATAGGGTATTTTGGCTGGTTTTGGTAGAAATCCGCCTCATTGGCGGGTGCCCAGAAGGCGGTCTTTGCTTGCTGGGGTGCTTGGCGGCGTGGAGAAGATGGCGGCAAAGCTGGAAGAAATTCGATCGGCGGCGGCAAGAGTGGCTGCCAGCCACGGGCTGGACTTGGTGGATATTGAGCTCGTCGGCCCGGCAAAAGAACGCGTTCTTCGTGTATTTTTGGAGAAAAATGCCGAAGGCCGGGAACGGCTGAGGGCATCGATTGCAGCCGGGACGAGCGGCGAAGAGAACGAAAACCTGCCGGAGCGGCTGGTGCAAGAGGCACTGGCGGGCACTTTGAGCGCTGAGCAGTTGTCGGGAATTACGCACGAGGATTGCGCGGTTTTCAGCCGGGATTTCAGTGTGCTGCTGGATGTGGAAGATCTGGTTCCGGGAGCTGAGTACACGCTTGAGGCCAGTTCGCCGGGTCTGGATCGCAAGCTTGCCAAGCCCGAGGAGTTTCAACGGTTTCTGGGAAGCCTGGTGAAGGTGCAAAGTTTTGAGCCGATCCGCAATAACCGGCACTGGCAGGGGCGATTGGTGGCATTTGTTTCCCAGGCGCCCAGTGGAATCATTACGCTGGACCTGAATGCGGTGAAGCAGAACAGCAAGAGCCGGAAGACCGGCGTGAGCACGGTGGAGATTGCGCTGGACAATATTGAGAAAGCGCAACTTGTGCCGGAGATTTAATGGGTTCGCGGTTTCCCAGCCTAGCCGCAAATACAAAGGCGCGGCGAGGGTTCGGCACACGGCGATTTTGGCTGATCGAGCCAATAGCAAAGGCAGGTTCTTGGACTGCGCGGCGCTCCGCTGGGATGCAGCGATTGCGATTGAGTAGAAGGAACGTAACTCCAACAGAGCCGGTTTGGGCCGCAAACGGAGCCCGAACCTAGCGAAAAAGAGAGAGCAAGCAAAGTATGGCCAGCGTTTTGTATCAGAGTATCGAGCTCTTGAGCCAGGAAAAAGGCATTGACCCAGCCATCGTTGTGGGCGCTGTCGAGGAGGCCATCGCCCTGGCCACGCGCAAGTTTTACAAGACCCAGGAAAATATGCGCGGGGAGTTGAACAAGGAGACCGGCGAGATCACGGCTTATGCGTATAAGACCGTGGTCTCCGACGACGATCCGCTGGAGGATGCGCTCAACCAGATCACGCTGACCGAGGCCAAGGAATTGGCGCCGGATGTGGAGATTGGCAGCGAGATCCGGACCTACAAAGACACCAGCCCGCTGGGCCGCATTGCCGCGCAACTGGCCAAGCAGGTGATCTTCCAGAAGGTGCGCGAGGCGGAGCGCGACACGGTTTTCCAGGAGTACGCTCACCGCGAGAAGGAAGTGCTGAACGCCACTGTCAAGCGGATCGAAGGACAGGACGTGATCTACGATCTGGGCAAGGCGGAGGCTCGCTGCCCCAAGCGCGAGCAGTCGCGGCTGGAGCAGTTCTCGATCGGCGAGCGGGTGCGCGTGGTGCTGCTGAAGGTTGACCGCGCCGCCAAAGGGCCGCAGGTGGTAGTGAGCCGCGCCGCGCCGGAGCTGGTGCAGAACCTCTTTCAATCCGAGGTTCCCGAGATCTACGACGGCACGGTGGTGATTCGCGCGATTGCCCGCGAGGCCGGCGAGCGCACAAAAATCGCAGTCCAGAGCCGCGACAAAGACGTTGACCCTGTGGGCGCTTGCGTGGGAATGAAGGGCATGAGAGTGCAGTCGATCATCCGCGAATTGCGCGGAGAAAAGATCGACATCATTGAGTATTCCGAGGAGATTACGACCTTTGCGGAGAAGGCGCTGCAACCGGCGAAGGTGAGCCGCGTTTCCATCTCAGACCTTACCGACAAGCAGCTTGAAGTGATTGTGGACGACACGCAGCTTTCGCTGGCGATTGGCAAGAAGGGGCAGAATGTGCGCCTGGCCGCCAAACTGCTGGGCTGGAAGATCGACATCAAGAGCGAAGAGGAAAAGCGGCAAGAGGTGGAGCAGCAGATGCAGGACCTCACCGGCGGCCCTTCGACGCCAATCGAGCAGGTTTCAGAGCTGGGCGAAACGATCATTCAGAAGCTGGTTGCGGCGGGCATTACGACCGTGGAGACATTGGCCGATATGACGCCCGAGCAGCTTGAGGAGATCCCGGGCATCGGCGAAAAGACGCTGGAGAAGATCAGCATCGCCGTGCGGCATTACTTTGGCCAGTTTGAAGAGGGCGAAGCAGGCCACACGCCGGAGAGTCGCGAAGCCACCGAAGAGGCAGAAACCAAGGCGCCGGGCGAGGCGGAGATTGAGAACGCGCCCGCCGTGGTGGCGGACGCGGAAGCGGAGGCGGAAAACGCCCAGGTCGTTTTGGAAGAGGCCGAGAGCGTTGAGGCAGCCGCGGAAGGAACGGACATTCTCAGCGGCGTGGAGGCGGAAGTGGAAGATGTGCCCGCAGCCGATGTCGCACCGGAATTGACAGAAGACGAAAGCGCAGCAACGGATGAGCAGGCGGTCAAAGAGGACGGCGCATAAGATGCGCCGCGTCTTTCAATCTCGATTGACCGAAAACCGTAATTTGAACTTAAGCCAATGCCATGAGGTAGCTATGAGCGACTAAGGGCTTTGGGAAGCAAAATCTGAAAAGAGGCGGATGAGTAAGGTTCGTATCAACATTCTCGCGCGCGAGCTGGAGGTCAAGAGCCAGAAGATTCTTGACATACTGAAGGAACTTGGCCTGGACAGCGGCAAGACGCACTCTAGTTCGCTGGAGGACTATGAGGCCGACAAGGTGCGCGCGCAATTCGAGCGCAGCTCACGGCCCGGGAGCCACAATGGCTCGCAAGCCTCTCGCGGCCCACAGCCGGTAGCGCCCAAGATCGACCTCTCCCACATTTCCAAGCCCGGC
>JBEKDN010000223.1:0-5869 GCA_050014335.1 Occallatibacter sp.
CTCGCGTAACTCTTTTACCAGCTTGGCATCAATCTTTTCGCTCACTCTTTTCTTGAATTCTGAATCGTCTGTGCTACCCACTAAAGCAACCTGATGAATTTCAACTAAATTGTATCCAGCAATTCCAGTCTCTTCTTGCCATTCTCCGTAATGTAGAACCAAAGTGTGTTAATCTTCTTGGGGTCTGCATCCGTTGAAATAAACTGACACGCACTCTCAGAATACTCATACGCTTTGATGTTCCTGTCTGCAATGCATTTCATAAGCGCATATTCAACTTGGCCTATCTCCGGCCCTTCGCCGATTCTGCTCATCCACTTCGTGGCATCATGGACAATCATTTCAAATTCTTCGTAGTCGTTACCAACAGCTTGTAAGACTACGCGCTCGAGTTTGTCATGCATATTTGTCATGGCGTAGACCCTCCCTTCGGCTGGCGGGGTCGGGGTAGCCTGGGCACATAATCCAATGGATAGTATAGGGTCCGCATTCGCAAGCATATTCCTGTTCATAACTTGTGCATCCCTTATAATCATTCCCAGTTGCAGGCTCGGAAATAATCGGACCGACCGGAGTGCATTGGCTCTTAACGTCGTCAACTGTCCTTGGCTTGCAACTAGCCTTCCACACGCAAGGAGCAACCATTCGTACAGTGCCCTGAGTTAATCCAGCCTGCACTTCAGCTTCCGATCTAGTCGCATTCCATAAATACGCACACTCAATTGCCAAAGCAGTTGCGCCCAAACCGCTGATCACAGCCGGAGATACGGCAATCCCGGAAAGATTCACAGGATATTCCGCAGTCATACGCCCAGTTGGATCAGCTAAGTTTACAGGATCGCCGTTCGCATATAGATACTTATGCAACGATGCTGGGTCATCGGGTTCCCCCTCTTCCGGATCTCTGGACATAAACCTACCGGTCGCAGGGTTGTACCAACGCGCCCGCATACAGTACATCCCCATATCTGGATCGAACCGCTCGCCACGATATAGATAGACGTTCGGAGTGGAGCCGGTATGGTTAATCAAATTGCCAAATGCATCATAATCGTATGTATCCGTCACGACGCCCGCTGCATTCGTCAACTGGCGAACATTGCCTTGGGCGTCATAACTGTAGTAACTGGTTGTCCAAGAACCATTGATAAGCTGTGTCTCGCTAATTCGCTGTTTTCCGTAAGCATATCTGCGCTGGACAACAACGTTGACCGACTCCTCTACAACCTGAGGCAATCCAGTCGGATTCATGTTATCGACAAGGTACTGCGTAGTCACGCCATTCACTGTTTTGGCAACAACGTAACCGTCGGCATCGTAAGTGAAATTGATTGTGGTTTGCGCCCCTGCGCTGAATGCCGAGATCATGAAACAGGATGCAATAATTGCAAACATCCACCGAAATCTCATAAAAATTACCTCTCGGTTGTTCGTTCATCCAACGACATCAACAACGCTGTAACAAAATCTATCGTCCGCTGCCCCTTTGACAAAAGAAAAGCGCGGCGCTCAACTGAGGCGGCCACGCTTCTCTCATTATGCGCACTGTATTGCACCGGAATGATTATCGCGCGCCCTCAGCCACATCGGCATCGTCAAGCAGCGCCGCAACCACGGCGGGCGCCTTGCGAATGCCGCCGCCCAGGGCCGCTTCCAGATCCACTTCTTCTATCTCGGCGGGCGCGGCCGCTGCTTCGGCCTCCGGCTCAGGCAGCACCTCGGCAAACGCCTTGTCGCCCACCAGGTTCACGCCCTCGGCAGCCGAGTCGGCGATCTTCGAGGTGAAGAGGCGGATGGCGCGCAGAGCGTCGTCGTTGCCTGGAATCACGTAATCCACCACCGTCGGATCGCAGTTGGTGTCAACCACCGCAACCACAGGTATGCCCAGCTTGCGGGCTTCCTTCACGGCAATCGCTTCGTTGTTTGAGTCCACAATGAACAGCGCGTCCGGCAGCCGCTTCATCGTCTTGATGCCGGCCAGATTCGCCTGGAGGTGCTTGCGCTCCCGCTCCAGCTTGATCACTTCTTTCTTGGTCAGCAGTTCATAACGGCCGTCCGTGGCCATCTCATCCAATTCCTGAAGGCGCTTCACCGACTTCTGCACCGTCACCCAGTTCGTGAGCAGGCCGCCCAGCCAGCGCTGGTTGATGTACGGCATCCCCGCGCGGTTGGCCTCTTCGGCCACGGCTTCCTGAGCCTGGCGCTTGGTGCCGACAAACAGAATCGTCTTGCCGCTCGCGCACAGCTCGGTGACAAACTTCGACGCGTCCTTGAAAAGCTTCAGCGTCTTCTGCAGGTCGATGATGTAGATTCCGTTGCGCTCGCCAAAGATGTATTCCTTCATCTTCGGATTCCAGCGCTTGGTCTGATGCCCGAAGTGAACTCCAGCTTCGAGCAGCTCCTTCATTGTGATCGTGGCCAATGGGCCTCCTTATTGAGTTGCATCCGGGCTTGGTCCGACCCTTGCCCGGATTGATCCCGCCGCTGCGGGAAATTGGTAAAACCAGGGAACAGGGAATAGAAAAACGATGCCACCAAACGGCTGTTCCCTGTTCCCTGTTCCCTGCAAGCGCTTTAGCGCTTGCTGAACTGGAACCGTGCGCGGGCGCCCTTCTGCCCGTACTTCTTGCGTTCCTTCATGCGTGAGTCGCGCGTAAGCAGGCCTTCGGCCTTCAGCGCCTTGCGCAACTCAGGGTTGAACTGGACCAGCGCCCGCGCCACGCCCAGCTTGACGGCATCGGCCTGCGCGGCAACGCCGCCGCTCTTTACAGTCGTCACCACGTCAAAGCTCGACGCCAGCTCGACCAGCGCCAGCGTCCGCTTGGCGGCCACGCGCTGCTGCTCGGTGACAAAGTAAACATCGAATGCCTTGCCGTTAACCTTCCACTCGCCCGTGCCGGGACGCAGAAAGACGCGGGCAATCGCCGACTTGCGCCGCCCCGTCCCGTAATACTGAACCAAATCTGCCATGCTTTTTTAGCTCCTAGCTCCTAGCTTCTAGCCTCTAGCTAAAAGCCCTAAAACCTTGAATCTCAAATGCCGAAGCTAGCAGCTAAAAGCTAGCAGCTAGCGGCTGCTTTACGCGATTTCCAGCGCCACCGGCATCTGCGCCTCGTGGGGATGCTTGTCCCCGCGATAGACCTTGAGCTTGGTGGCCATCTGCCGCCCCATCTTGCTCTTGGGCAGCATGCCTTTGATGGCCTGCTCCAGAATCATCTCCGGCTTGCGGTTCAACAGACGCGTGAAAGACTCTTCGCGCAGCCCGCCCGGAAAGCCCGTGTAGCGGCGATAAAGCTTGCTTTGCGCTTTCAGGCCGGTGAGGCGGACCTTCTCCGCGTTGATCACGATTACGTGGTCGCCCACGTCGATGTACGGCACATACTGGGGATTCAGCTTGCCGCTCAACACGTCGGCGGCCTTCGTCGCCAGACGGCCCAGCGTCTTGCCGCTGGCATCCACTACAAACCACTTGCGGTCAATATCCTTGCCGCTCGGAACAAAGGTGCCCATCTCTCTCCTACCCTCTAAACGCCTTCAAAAAATAGCCCGGCAAAAATCCAGCGCAATGCGCTCCTGCCCGCGCCCAACAAGCGCACAGGCTTGAATTCCACCCACTGCCAAACAAATCTGTTCGGGTGAGGATCGCGCGGGAGCTGACCCATGAAGGGTTCTGGCTATGCCGGACGCATGAGTTAGTTAGCATCCAGCCGCCGGCAGCCTGCGCCAGTGATCCCCGCCGGGCCTTGAAGAGGCCATCCTCTTCAATTCACTTCTATCCGGGGGTAACCGACCAGCCGGGTCCAGGTGGGCTGACTCATCCCATCCACTTCGATGGGAGCCCGACACACACAGACCCCAGGCGCAACACCGCGCAAGGATTTCAGAATACCCGAATCGCGCCTCGGAGTCAATGAAAACGCGAACCTGCCCGCGAATCCGCGAGGAGAATTGCCCGAGAGCGATTCCTCAGCCGCTGCCTTTGGAGAAACCTCCAGCACTCCTGTAGAGTGAGAGCAACTCAAGGGCGACTGCCATCGCCAAGCCGCGGCTTCGGGCGCGGTTTCGCCCTGGCCCGCGCCGGCGACCCATGCATCCCTGGGGCTTTAGGAACGGAGATCCGCTATGAAACATCTCCCTTGGCGCGCCTTTGCCGCTGCCGCCATCGTGGCTTTGGGCGTCTGCTTTGTCGTCGGAATGTACGTTCTCGGACTGGACGATAAGAACGCGGCGGAGCGGGATTTCATCTCCTATTGGGCAGCCGGGCAGCAACTGGTCCACGCCGCAAACCCATACGACTTTGCGGCCGTGCGCAACCTGGAACTCGCCGCCGCACGCGATCCCAGCGAACCTCTTCTGATGATGCGCAATTTGCCGGTCGCCCTCTTTCTCGTATACCCGCTTGGCCTGGTCACCGCCAAAACCGGACTTGTCCTCTGGCTCCTCACGCTGCTTGCCTGCCTTTCCATCTCCGTCTGGCTTCTCTGGATTCTCAACGGCCGCCCTGACACCCGCTACCATTTATTCGGCTATCTCTTCGCGCCCGCCCTTGCCTGTATGATGGCTGGACAGCTAGGCATCTTTCTTTTGCTCGGCGTAGTGCTGTTTTTGTTCCTCTACCAATCCCGGCCACTTCTCAGCGGAGCGGCGCTCTTGCTCTGCTCCCTCAAGCCCCACCTCTTGCTGCCCTTCGCAGTGGTGCTCTTTCTCTGGATCGTCTGGTCGCGCGCCTACCGCATCCTCCTGGGATTCGCGGCCGCGCTTGCAGCCAGTTTGGCGCTCTCCTACTGCATCGACGTTCATGCGTGGCAGCAATATTCCCTGATGATGCGCGCTGGCGGCGCGGTCAATGAAGCTGTCCCCGTCCTGAGTGTGACCTTCCGCAATCTCCTCGACCGCAATGCCGTGGCGCTGCAGTTTCTGCCTCAGACCTGCGCCTGCCTTTGGGGAATCTGGTACTTCTGGACCCGCCGCACTCGCTGGAACTGGATGGATCATGGCCTGGTGCTGCTTCTGGTCTCTGTTCTCTGCACGCCCTTTGGTTGGTTCTTCGATGAAACAATATTGCTTCCCGCCATTCTCGCCGGAGTCTATTGCGCAGTCGCCGCGCGGCGCTCCCTTTGGCCGCTGGCGCTCTTTGCCGGTGTCGCGGCCGCGGAGCTGCTGGCCCATGTCCAGGCCACTTCCCCGTTCTACCTATGGACAACTCCAGCCTGGCTGGCCTGGTATCTCTACGCAACCGGCAGGTTCGGCATACGCGCCAGCCAGCCTCGCGCAAAGCGATGCGCCATTGACGGATAAGGAACCAATGCGGGGATTTGCCCGTCTATTTGCTTCAAAGGCTTTCCTCAAACCGCGTCTTTGTGGCACACTTGCAATCATGGGAAGCAAAGATAAAGGCAGAAAAGAAGTCAAGAAGGCTCCCAAGCCGAAGCCAAAACCAGAACCCGCGCAGCGCCGAGAAGGATTCACGCCGGCTCCGCCCAAGTAGAATCAACTGCTTTAGCCGCCGCCGGTGCGCCCCGCTTAAGACGCGGAAAGGCTCTCTCTGCCCGAGAGGGCCTTTTTTGCTGCCCGATTTCCCGTCCCCGGCATCCAGCATCAGTTCCCAACCAACCTTTCCCCGCGCCTTTTTCTGGCGCGGACCGGCCGAAGGCGTCTGCATCGCCGCAGTAGCCGGGTGCTCCACCTTCGCCGCGTCTTTGCTTTTGCGGCTAGGGTGGGATATGCGCCCCTCTTGTTCGCCGGGCGCCCCACCCTCGCCGCGTCTTTGTTTTTGCGGCTAGGGTGGGATACCACAAACTCCAATCTGCGGCTCTCCAACCAATCAACATTTTGTCGGTCCAGGCAGCTCGAATCGCCGCTGCAGCTA
>JBEKDN010000224.1:0-5850 GCA_050014335.1 Occallatibacter sp.
GGAATCGGGCACAAAGAGAATGTCGCGATCATGAACCGGCTGGTCCGGCTCCTGCCCATGCAACATGCGTTTCAGGTTGAGGCTTGTCAGTGTGCGTCCGCCCTTCTGCTCGCGGATAAGTATAGCTTTGGTGGCGGCGGCGTTCTGCGTTGTGCCCCAGGCCTGCGATAAGGCTTGCAGCACCGTCAGACCCTGCGCCGGATCAACCGGAAAACCCCCGGGCCTCAGCACATCGCCCACCACAAAAACTAGGCCCGCGCGGCTAATCTGCACCGTGTCGCCGGGCGCAAGTTCGGGATTGTGATCTCCCGCCGTATCCGTCCCTCCGGGATCCAGCACCACCGGATGCGGCGTCCGGGCATCGTCGCGATGGAAGATATTCACTAGCCGTCCAGCATTCGGAGACAGTCCAGAGGCCGCTGAAATCAGGTCCAGCAACCGGTGATGCAGTGTGTACGGATAGACACCTGGATGCACCACCTCGCCCAGCACACTCACGTCCTGGCCGGCGAAGGAGGTGATTAGCACCGAGACCTGCGGATGCAGCAGCATCCCCTGCGCCATCAGCGCTGTCTCAATTGCGTGCGCCGCGGCCTGCTCGTCCATTCCCCCCACCTGCACTTGATGAATCATCGGCAGCGATACCGTGCCTGACGGCGAGACGCGCACCAACGAATGAAACTCGGGCGTATGAACTTCGCTCACATCCAGAAAATCACCCGCCGCAATCGGTGCAAGCATCGGAGCGGCCGGTTGAGCACTCCCCATCTGCGCCTGGCCGCCTTGTCCGTCGGCACTATCCCACATAGCCGGCGCATCCTTCGGATTAGGCAGGTTGGGCGTCTGTTGCGCCGCGGGATACCGCACCACCCCCGACGGCAGCCCCGATGTACTCGGCGTCGGCGCTTGAGCCTGTGCGATTACTCCGGCCAGAACGATAGCAAACACCAAAACAACCGCGCGGACCACCGATGGATGAATCGCTTCCATCAGGAAAACGCCTCCAATCGCCAACCACAGCCCGACAAATAGCGTAATAGCCATATAGAGCGTCAGGTTCGGTGCAACGGGTTTCACCGGCTGGCCTGCATAGTCCACCACGGAGATGCTGGAACCCTGAATTCCCGCCGACAAACCCGCCTCTTCGGCCTTCTCCAGAACACGCACATAAAGGTCATGGCTGGCGTTCGTCTCTTCGCGCATCGCCGCGTACTCGCTGGCAGCCTCATCCGCTTTCATGCCTTCCGCGGTAAGCGCGTCCAGGTTCTTCCGCACCAGTTGCTCGCGGTCCACGGCCGTCTGCCAGGCACTTCTGAAACCTGCTACCAGCCGCGCGTCCTCTGCCTTTTTCTGCCTCTCCAACTCCTCTAACTGGCGGCGAACCTCCACCACCCGCGGAAAGTTGGGTCCATGCTCGATGCTCAGTTGGGACTGTTCTTCGTCCAGCGCGCTCTGCCGTGCATGAATCTGCTGCAATAGAGCGGTCGCAAAATTGCCGTCCTGCCCTGGCAGGCCTGGATCGGAGGCCAGCACCATTTCCGGGTCTCCCGCTGAAGCCGCCCGGTACTCTGCCTCGCGCAGAATCCGCGCCGCGGATGCGGCCACCAACTGCCGGCTCACCTCATCCACCTCTACCAGCGCCGAAGTATGCTGCGTCTCGCCACTCTGCCCATTGGCCAGTGTCTCGGGTGTATCCAGCAGTCCGTGCTCGCGCTGGAAGGCCGCCAGCCGCTGCTCCTCGTGCTCTACCCGTCGCTGTAACTCCTTGAGTTGGGTCTGCAGCCACACGGAAGCCTGCTGCGTGGCCTGAACATGCGCTTCGCTTTCCTCTTGCTCGTAGGCCCCAATCAGCCCATTCACAACTTGTGCGGATAAAGCCGCATCCGTAGACCGGAAGCGAATCTGAATCAGCATCGTGCGTGGCAGCGTCTGCACGCGGAGCCGCTTTTGAAACCGCTCCAGTAGCCAGGCCCTGGCTTCCGGCGTCGGCGCATCCGCATGAAACTCCGGAAACCTGCTCGCTAGATTGCCCTTGAAGGCCGGCGCCTGGTACAGCTTGAGGCCGGTAATGACTCTCCAAGCCAGCCTGTCGCTGCGAAAGACATTTGCCAGCGTCTCCTGCTGCACTGGAGCCGAGAGAATCGACGCCGAACCAAATGACTCCTGCGCCTCCAAGCTCAGCGACGACGCAGGAGCGGTGCGTAGCGCGACACTCGCGCTGGCCTCATATTGATTGGGAGCGATCCAGCAATAAAGCAGGCACAACAGCAGCAATCCACCCACCACCGACACGGCAAAGCGCCACCGGCGTCCCACCACCACCCCAAACTCGCGCAGCGGTCGAGCGGAGCCGTTCAAGCGTGCCTCAGCGGGTAATTCATAATTTAGCTCCGGCACTGGATGAACACCTCGATCCAACACTCCCTCTTGCCGTGCATTTCCGGGATTCAAAACCAGTCGCCGCTGCAGAGGAAATCCCCGTCAGTTTCCTTCATTCAAATCAATTCCGTCAATAGATCCCGTCACACACACAAGCCAAAGTAAATCTTCCGCAAGTTCCCAGCCTTACTCCGCCCCGCCTCCGCAGCGATACCATTCCACCGTCCGCCGCAGCCCTTCCCGCAAATCCACAATCGGCTTGTAACCCAGCACTTCCCCAGCCAGGCCAATATCCGCCAGTGAATCCCGTATATCGCCCGCCCGCGCCGGTGCGTAAGCCGGACGTCCCTCATAACTCGTTAGCTCGCTCAGAATCCCAAAAATCTCATTCAGAGTTATGCGTTCGCCCGTGGCCGCATTCACCATCTGTCCTGAAGCCTTCTCCGCCGGCGCTTCCGCAGCCAGCAGATTGGCGTGAACCACATTGTCGATGTAAGTAAAGTCTCGGCTCTGTTCCCCATCGCCGTAGATCGTAGGCTGTTCTCCGGCAAGCATCTTCCGGCTGAAGAGCGCCAGCACGCCCGAGTACTGCGAAGTCGGATCCTGATAAGGCCCAAAGACATTGAAGTAGCGCAGCACCACCGTCTCCAGGCCGTACACGCGGGTAAAAGCGCGCATATAGTGCTCGCAAGCCAGCTTCGCCACAGCATACGGTGAGATAGGATTAGGCAGCATATCTTCCTGCTTGGGCAGCGTCGGTGACTCCCCGTATGCCGACGACGATCCCGCATAGATCACTCGCCGCACCCCGGCCGCGCGCGCCGCCACTAAGAGATTGAGAGTCGCGTCCACGCAAGCCACGTTCGTCGCCACTGGATCGGCCACCGACCGCGGCACCGAAGCCAGCGCCGCTTCATGAAAGATAATCTCGATTCCCGCGCAAACCGTCGCGCAGACCGCCGCATCGGCCAGATCGCCCTTGATAAACTCCATTGCATCCAGCCCAACCAGATTTGAGGCCTTGCCGGTAATAAAGCTGTCCACGCCGCGCACGCTCTCGCCGCGCGCCAAAAGTGCGGCGGCAATCGAACGCCCAATGAAACCCGCCACCCCGGTCACTAGATATTTCGCCAAAATACTTCTCCGCTTTCTCTAAACTCGCACCGCTCCAGCCCGCCGCACCGCAAGCAACAGAATACTGCAAAGGCCTCGGCTCATTCTGACCCACCGCCTGCCATCCAACATGCCTCTCGCATCTCTCTTGGTTTTTTCTCTTGACAGCTTTTGTGGCTTTGCGCCAGAATCTCTTTGCTTGCAGCAGTTCCACCTCCCAGTCCCCTGGCGGAGCAAGCCCGTTCGGCCTTCGTGGCGCCGCGCGGAGGCCCGTTCCCACGCGCATCATCACAATTCAAGAAAGCAGGCACCCATGCGAATGTATCCCCTACTGCTCGCGGCTGGTGTATTGTTGGCGGCCGGTTGTGGCAATCCTACTCAGCCATGCGGCGTCTTCACCTTCAGCGGCTCGCCCAACGGCGCTCGCGGAGTCAACATCACAGACAGCTTTGCCTTCAACCCCTCCCTTTGCGGCGCAAGTTGCACCTCCAACCAGATCGTCTACATCCAGATTGTTCGCGTCATTGACCGCGACACCGGCGAATTCCTCGCTCCCGGACCTCAACAGCAAGCTCGCATCGTCACCGGCCAGTCTGAAGCTGTCTATAACGGATGGTCGGTCGATCGCCTCGAAGACCACATCTGGGGCTATTACGGGCGCAACAACGACGGCACCTTTGACAGCGCGCTCACCCCCGGAAGTTCCTCCTCGCCGGCCGTCCTCTTCGACTCGCCAAGCGGCTGGCCAGACAGCACATGGTTTGACGCCGTCGACGTTCCCGTCTGCATCGATCCCGATTCCAGTTGCGTCAACCGGCTCCTCGGCGACTACTACTGGCTCTACATCGTAAACACCGGAGGCGGCACCGAGACGCCCTTCAGCGAGGTTGGCGTCGACTGGATGCAAACCGCGGTCAATCTCTCCACAGCCAAGTGGAACGCCACCGCGCCCGGAGTCGGCAAGAACGTTTACCCAGCCTTTAGCCAGTTGCCGTAGGAGACAGAGGAGAGCTTATGCATTTCTTCAAATCATTCAGTTCAACAGCCCTGCTGATCGCCGCCGCGGCTTCCCTGCTCGTCGTCTCCGGCTGCGCCAAACAAACCGGTTCCGGAGCGGCTTCAGGAGCGCCCAGCAGCCCAACTCCCGCCGATAATGCCCACGCGCAAGAGTTGCAAGCCTTCGCCGTCAAGCGCGACAACTACGAGAAGCAGATCAAAGCCATGGACGTAACCCAACTGGCCGCCGTGCTTGAAACCGATTCCGAAAAGCAGCGCGAGCCTTTCAACTCCACCGCCTATCGTGAGATCGTCACCCGCGGCGATGCGGCGGCAGCCACGCTCAAGCCGCTCTTGAAAAAACAGGACAGCTCTTCGCTGCTCGGCCTGCTCGCGCTTCGCCAACTGAGTCCAACCCAGTACCAGACACTCGATAAAGCCTTCCGCGTCAACGTTTTGGTCGGCTCTCTCGCCAATTCCAAATTCTTCAATACCTGGGGCGTGCCCAACTTCTACTGGAATGACGCCGCCCATGCCATCATCGATGAAGGCAACGCCGCCGCCGACCCGCTCACTCGCCTGCTCAAAGACACGCGCCCCGCGCCGGTCTTCGGCTCCGAGGGTGCGGCGGTTTATGCGCAGTACCACTTTCGCGTCTGTGACTACGCCCTCGCCCTGCTCAATGAGATTCGCGGTCAGAAAAGCGCCCTTCCCGCCGATCCCGCCGCTCGCGACAAGCTAATAGCTGACGCCGCCACAAAGAAGTAACTCACCGGCAAGCCGCCGTTTCGCACCACGCGCAATGGCGGCTTTCAACCTCAGCCGCGTGCGTCACAATAACAGGGTGCCCCACCTTCGCCGCGTTCTTGCTTTTGCGGCTAAGGTGGGATAGCACAACCCTCAACCATTTCGCCGTTGTTCGCCAACAATCCCCGCTGTACCTGGGTGCCCCATCCATTCCGCAGTTTCATCGCGGAATGGGTGGGATAGCACAACCCTCAATCAGTCAGTTGTTAATCCAGAACAATTCCGTTCGTGCCCTATCCCATCCTTCCGCGTTCTTTGCGAATGGGTGGGATAGCACAACCCTTCACCAGTTCCCATTCACCAATTTCCCACCACATTCCCCCATTCATCGTGGTATCGTAACTTCGTTCGCCCATGTTAGTTCTAGCCGCAACCCTCGCCGAACCCCCATACTTTTCCCTCCCGGAAAAGCTGCTAATCACCGCGCTCATAGCCGCCTCCGTCACCCTCTTCAGCCGCCGCATCGCCACCGTCCTCAGCAAAATCCTTCACTCCAAAAAAGATCCCAGCTTCCATCTCTCTCCCATCGGCCGTCGCCTATGGGAGTTTTTCTGG
>JBEKDN010000225.1:0-5838 GCA_050014335.1 Occallatibacter sp.
GCCCGGCCACCCCAATACCCGCGTCCAATCGTTGTCGCGCATCGGAAGGAGAATACCCGATTCTGCCACTCAAGCAAAATCCGCGAAAATCACGCCGCCTTACAGATTCCTGCGCAGAGCCGTAATTATTACAAGCGGATACAATGTAAAAAATGCCCAGAATAGCAGAGAAGTTATGTTGGCAGGACGAACTACCACCAACTGTGTTGGACTCTGTATGACTCGTATGCTGAAGCCAATGATCGGAAATATTGGAGATGAAAAAAGCACAAGCATCCTTTCTTTGGGCTACAATCTTTGAAAATCTGCATCTTAGATACGCATGATGAAGGAGCTTGCGTAAGAGTAAAGTGACTCAAGCAAATGGACTATCAAGGTTGGCCGCAATTCCAGCGGCATACTGGCTCCTTTGATCCCAACACTTAGACATCAATGTGTAGTCTTGCTCCCCCGGCCGTATTCTTGCAGAAATTGATTAATGATATATGCCGCGTCAGTTTTACCTCCCACTTGATTTTTATAATCAAGTGATTCATGATGCCCGTCTGTGAACAGTAGTTGTATCTTTTCTTGCGAATCAAAAGTCTGTACATACGCAGTGCTCAACGCGCTGACCGGAAATTTCTTTGTTGACCAATAATAAAAGGAAAACCTTCTAAGAGTCGCAATGCCAGAATTGCGATCAAGTGTGAGTTGGCCTATGTGAAAAACAAAACCATAAACTAACAAAGTAAAGATCAACCACCCCTGAACTTGATTGGTAAATACATGTCCGCTTCTAATTGACTTAACAAGCGCTCTAATGAGCGGAATGACTGTAAATATCCCAAATACAGACAAATACACAATATCAGGAGGACTGGTAACTACCAGTTGTGTGGAATTCCTTGTGATGTCAATGCCAAGAACAACAAGTGGACTCATATTGCCTGTTCTCCATAAAACTCTTACTTGTTTGAGACGTCCGATATGGAACCTTTAAATCTGAACCCGCGCAGAAGTCGACTGGATCAACCGAATGGGCTATCGGAATTCAAGGCAATGCCAGCATTAATATTTCCAGCTATGGCTTTGATGTGAGATCCAGCAGCCTTGAGCTTGAGTTCCTTGATTTCTGTTGCTAAGCCTCCAAGAGAACCGGTGATTTCAGACATCTTCACGTCAATAGAAGTCTTCTCCGTCCTAAAAATGTAATTCCGTAAAGCGTATAATCTCGCGTCAGCCGACATAACATTCAAATTGACAGCGGCAAGATAGGCTGAAATCTTATAATCATGCTTCTCCCATTGTGTTTCGCAGAATTCGATAACCGTTGACGCCATGCTTATGTCTTGGGTCAACTGCTGGCGGTTCTCTGGCTCATGGTGTATCTCTGCACGCGTGTGCATAAAGACATCGTTGCGCGGCGATATATTCGTCTGGTTGTAAACACCAACACGAGTATCAATCGTTTTGCCCACCACGTAATTATCCAGATTCCCATTGGTAATGTGATGCTCGTCACCTTCAATAGCGAGGTAACTGTTTCCAGCCCCCTCAGGACCGCTCTTGCACAGCTTATAGGTGGAGTCGCCATTGATGGTCCTAATCACATTTCCATGAACGAGGTCCTGCTCGTGGCAGCCTCCTACTTTTGCCGGGTTCAGCGGAATTTGTCCGAGCGGGGGAAGACAAGAAACTGCTTGAGTAGAAGGGTTTGTCGGAGTCGAGATTTTGGATGAGATCGCCATCAGTTTGTCTCCTTGGTGAATTTCTGGCTGTGAATATGAACTTGTCCGTTCGGAGCGCTCAGGAGGATGTCGCCGTTCTCCGAATGCAACACGATGGTAGAGCGACCATTTTCCTTGGTCTTCTCGAACATCGAAATATCACCCGCATGGGCTGTTAAGATTCGCCATGACGCTTGCCCCTCTGGCGGCGGATCGCTTTTCCGATCCGGAGGAATTCGATCGGGCACTTCGAATGCTCGTCAACCATCCCCCCTGCTTTTCCATATCTCCAGAGATCGAATCCGAGCAGAAGCTGCCTTCGTCCCGCCGCCGACTCTCTGCCAGTTGATCCTTTGCGCGGCGTTTATGTTCCGGCGTCATTTCAATTCGTCCTTGAGAGGAAGCAGTTTTTCGAACGGAATTCTCGAAATGATGAGCACTGCGTTCTCGGTCACATCCTCACGCATATACATGAGGACACCTGGCAGGCACGACTCATAATCGTCTTTACCCATCTTCGTCAGCGAGTGAGCATCCAGGAGCGGGAAGTACATTGGATACCCGCGAAAAACGTCTGCCATCATACCTGCTTCCAAATGCGCGGAGATTGCCCTGCGTTCCATACCAACCCAGTCTTCATTCACTAGGGTCACCAGCAGCGCGCCGGTGCCGGCCATCTCCTTAATAACCTCAAGGCGGACAGACTCTTCTGGAGCGCTGATACGCATGACATGGAAACTAGCTTCACGCATTGGCAGCCCCGGAGCCAGATTCTTGAAGTCCTCCTCGCTGATCGGCTTCGGTGATTCACGATCAGGCCACACTCCAAGTCCCGCGTCAGGCATCCACCGCGATCCATTCTTGCTGATCAGCAACGCCCCCGCGGGCCTCTCCAATTGATTCATCTGAATGTAAACGTCGCGTACTATTGTTGAGCGAACAACATCTGCTGCTCGCCCATGTATCAAATGCAATATCTTCGTCAATTCCCCTCTTAATCCCACCTCCAGAGGTAATTTTGGAAGTCTGAGCCACGCGGCTTCAATTCCTGACTCGTTCTCCTCAAGCAGAATGGGAATTGGTTCGAGTTTTAGGATGGCCTTGCTTTGCGAAACCAATTGAGCTAAGGAGTTCATGCCTCCTCCCTGGTCAGAAACGAATGACTGATTTTTTCGTCGCGTAATTTTCTTAGAATATCGGTCAATTCCATATCGAGATCGCACTTTGAGGCTATCAATATCCCGTTGTCTACTGGACTCTCTTGAATAAATACATCGAACACTGTGAGCCACTCCTCAATTACACCGGGACTAGCACCATGAAAGTCTCGTGAATCCAGCAGGGGAATGATGAATGTCGTGCCCTCAAAATTGGAATCCTGTTCAAACCCTTTGCCGAATACGGCTTTGCTCTTTGGACAGAATTCGTCAGATAGGAGATAGGTGATTTCCCACATGGCATCGACATCAACCTGCGAGAAGATCGGCATCGATCGAAGTCCGGGATAATCTGGAATCGGGGGAGGAACAGCTTTTGGATCGGGAAGCATATAGAGCATTGTGTACCCTCCGTAGCCAAGAAACAGATCGCGTTTCCAGCGCTCATCGCGCGACAAAAGCCATAGAGAATAATCGCCAACATAGTCGTCAAAATTAAATTGTATCTTGCCTTCAGATAAGGGCTTCAAGTTCTCTTCCGTCGGGATAGGAGGAAGCTTGGCGCCAGGTTTTAGCCCCAGACCGGCGATAGGTATCAATTTCATTTGATTCTGATGTAGGGCATCTTTCACAGGTCCGAGCGGAGCGGCCAGCTTCATCGGGAGAAATGACTCCTGACGCAGCTTATGCTTCTCGACTAGGACTTTATTGAGGCCGTCGAACAATGCCATGAGCCACAGCCGCTCCCGTCCCTCGACAGGGCTGGTATGGACAGGAATCCAATAGAGCGAGCAAGCAGTTGTTCTGCTCGATTTCTTAATTGGATGCAATGAGATTTCTTCGACCGGTTCTAAGCGGCTTTTACGTGCGTTTTCGAGCTCCACCTGATTCGCCTCACAAGATCACTTTCCGGTTGAATTCTTTTCCGATCGTTCCTTGCGCAGGCGCTCTTGGTAGTCTCTCACCTGCAGGTCGGATTTCCTTTGCATCTCTTTCTCCCAATCAGGTACCTGCGGCACCGACGTCGACGGGGCCGTGTTCGTGGCCCCCATTGATCCGAAAAGAAAGCTGTTTATGGCATTCGCTGCCTGATACATACCATCGCGAGGTGGCTACCATACCCCACCCTCCATAGGAACAATCTGTCCATTGTCCAATACAAAAATCAAACGGGAACTATTACCATCTGATTGAATGAGCGAGCGCTGTATTAAATAAAGCGGGTAGGTTTCTGTAACTTTATTGTGCATGATAGTAAGTGTATCCTGTGTTTTTGATAGTACCGCGGTCGCCAAGTCACCGCCTGAAAAATATCCTGCGACACCGAATATCACAACAAAGGGCGAAAAGGAAAGACAAGCAGGGCGCGCCCACCTAAAAACAACAGCCAACAATACTAGAATTGCGGCGGCAATTAAAGCAATATACAAAAACGCCATTGGAAGATCCACATCTTTTGGTCGAATAATAGACATTTGGGTCGGTGAATCCAATATTACCCGCACGGCTGACGAAGATAACATCATGTCTTGCTTTACTCCTTAGCTGCTTGTTCCTTGCGCAGGCGCTCCTGGTAGTCCTTCTCCTGCAGATCGGATTTCTTTTTCATTTCTTTCTGCCAATCCGGATCTTCCGGCGCCGACGCTGAAGGCGTCGTAGGTGTACTCTCCATCGATCCTGAAAGAAGAAAACTGTTCACTGCGTTGGCAGCCGCGTATGCTCCCCCGCGCGGTGACCAGCTACCATCCCCCATGGGAACAACCTGTCCGTCATTCATCACAAAGACCATGCGCAGACTGCCTCCGTCGCCCGTTTGAACAACTGCCTGCTGCACAGACTGGAGTGGATAGGTGTCCGTCTTCCCTTTGTGTTTCATCGTAAGTGTGTTCCGAGTCTCTGACAACACCGCAGCTCCATTTTCTGTATAGGTGGAATATGCATCAAAGTAAAAAAACGCAATAAATGGCATCAGAAAAATGATTAAGGCAAACGATGGCTTGGAGTTCTTCATCGCAAAAGCCAAAAAGGCCAAAAACAGGGTCCCAAGAGCAGCAATTACTAGCATTGGAATCGCAACGTACAAATTGCATGGTTGTAAAACAGTCAACTGAGTCGGCGAATCAAGCTTCCACTGCATTGCGGTTGAGAGTAAAATCATGCTCGTTCTCCTTTTTTCTCAATTATCAATCAAATGGCGTGATGGGAGTCGGTCTGGGCAACGCATTCGGCTTGAACGGCGTTCCGAGCGATAAGACACCAATGAGCAATGCAGTGGCAATAAGCTTGCATGAAGCGACTTTGACTTGCATCGCTAAAGGTACTAATTCAACCGTCTTCCCAGGGCTGACCTTAAGCTGTATCCCTACCAAGTCCATTTTCGATGCGTCTATCGATAATTTTGCAAGATCTGCTGCAAGCACAAATGCATAACAATCAATCTTTCTAACCCCAATACTTTCGTTCAGAAAATACGCTTTACGTTGAGTATTAAACTGTTGATACCACTCTTCAGGGTGCGTCTCCGTAGTCGGAGCCTGGAAGCTTCTGGTTACAGGTCCCACATTGATATTCGTCACCTGACCGACATTGCTTGTGAAATGGGTCCCAAGTTTCGATTGATTGGTGTTCCCCTGAACCGTATGGTGGAGATTTTTCGTTAGCGTATAGGTGTGATTGCCGACAATGGTATCGATAACGTCCTTCGTGGTGGTGTTGGTTTGATTGCCCATCAGAGAGTAACGGACGTCTCCCGCAATCTCCCGCTTGACGTTGCTGTGCACGAGGTCCGGTCCCTGGCTGGACAGAGAACTGGGAAGCAACTGAATCTGCCCGAGCGGCGGCAAGGCATTGTCAGTCGCTCCATATTTGCGCGTCTTGGTGGCTGGCGAGGCATCAAATGTCGGCATCAGTTCGTCTCCTTCGTGAAGTTTTTGCTCCGGATATGCACCTGACCGTTGGGCGCGCTGAGCAGG
>JBEKDN010000226.1:0-5783 GCA_050014335.1 Occallatibacter sp.
CCCTTTACCTACAGCCTGGTGCACCCCGCGTTGCTGGGCGCGGTTCTTGAGCTTCTATCGCTATGGTTTCTCGCCGGCTTCCTTGAGAGCTTTCACACTTCAACCTGGATCATGGGTCTCTACTCGATCTCCGTGCTGGGAACCGCGGCCGCCGCGACCGCAATCTATGCGTGCGGCCATTCGCTGGGCTTTACTCTGGCTCCGGTTTCACTCTATGGCTGTTTTGGCGGCATCTTCGGGCTGCTGGTAGCCATCGGCGCGCTTTATGGCGACACGCAGTTTCTCTTGTTTTTTACTATCGGCATCAAGGCCCGCTACATGGTGGCCGTCTATGCGCTCATTGCCGTCGCCATGCTCTTCGGTCAGCAGCGAGAGTACGCCTTTGCCCAGTTGGGCGGAGCGCTGGCAGGCCTGCTCTGGGTCAAGCTAGCGCCGCGCCGGGGCTTCTCCTTCGGCTTGAGCGAGTGGTGGTACGGCCTGCGCAACCGCTATTACCGCTGGAAGCGCCGCCGCGCAGCCCGCAAATTCGAGGTCTACATGCGCCGCCAGGGCAAGACCGTCCGCTTCGATAGCGAAGGCCGCAAAATCGACGACGACGGCAACGACAAGACCCGCTGGAACTAAAAGACTGGTTGGGCGGCGCGCTATGACATTTTCATTGATGCCGTATGGTCTGGGTGCCCCATCCTCGCCGCGTCTTTGTTTTTGCGGCTAGGGTGGGATAGCTGGGCAATCCGGCTTCAGCCCCAATCGTTACTTTCCATTCGCCAACTCAATGACGCTTGGCTCCGTCAGCAGGCGGCGGAGTGCGGGGCTTGCCTCGGTCGGTTTGTCGAGCGCCGCCAGAAAAGCCTGCCACTCAGCCGGGGGAAGCGCAAATTCCTTTTGTTCGGCCAATTCAAGCTCCGCGACAGCACAGGCGCTCTGCACAACGAATTCCGCCATGGTCTGCCCTCTTTCAAAAGAATAGCCTTTATTGCGCTTTGCCCGCCCCTTTCCAGTAAAATTATCTCTGAAATGTCTATCAAGCTTGCCTTTCTCTTTCCGGGGCAGGGTTCGCAGTCCGTTGGCATGGGCCGCGAACTCAGTCTGCGCTTTCCTGTTGCCCGCGACACCTTCGCCGAGGCCGACGAAGCCGTCGGCTTCTCCATCTCGAAGCTTATCTTCGAGGGGCCGGCCGAAGAACTCAAGATGACGGAAAACACCCAGCCGGCCATTCTCACCGTCAGCATCGCCATCCTGCGCGTGTTGGCGCTGCACGGCATAGAGCCGTCGCTGGCCGCCGGTCACTCCCTGGGCGAGTGGTCGGCCCACGTCGCCGCCGGGACGATTTCTTTTGCCGACGCCGTCCGCTCTGTCAAGGCGCGCGGCAAGGCGATGCAGCTCGCCGTTCCCGCGGGTCAAGGCGGCATGGCTGCCGTCCTCAACATGGACGCGGCGCAGGTTGCCGAGGTCTGCAATGAAATCGCCGCCGAAACCGGCCTCACCGTCTCCGCGGCCAACTTCAACTCGCCCACCCAGACCGTCATCTCCGGCTCGCTGGCCGCTGTCGAGCAGGCCTCCGCGCTGGCCAAAACCAGAGGCGCGCGCCGCGCCGTCATGCTCCCCGTCAGCGCACCCTTCCACTGCGCGCTCATGCAGCCGGCCCAGGAAGAAGTCGCCCGCGTCCTCGGCGAACTCACGCTCTCCGATCCCAAAATTCCCGTCGCCTCCAATGTCACCGGCGGCCTGGTGCTCACCGCCGGCGAGGTCCGCGATGCCCTAACGCGCCAGGTCACCGGCACGGTCCGCTGGGTCGATTGCATGAAGTCGCTGATCGCCGCCGAAGCTCAGGCTTTCATCGAAATGGCTCCGGGCCAGGTTCTCTGCGGCCTGCTCAAGCAGATAGATGCAACACGGAAATACATGAACGTGGAAGACGCCGCCAGCTTGGAAAAGACACTTACCGAGCTGAAAACATTGGAGCCGGAGGCGTAAGATTCAAGGGGATCGCGGGCGCATCCACGGCAGGCTTTCTTGCGCCGCAAGGAGATTCGCATGACCAATCCCGCCGGAGTTTCCGTCCTCGCATTTCCCCGTCGCGGCTCTCAGGGCCAGCCCACCCGCCGCATCCGCATTCTCGGCGTCCCGCTTGATCTGGGCGCCAGCCGCCGCGGCGTGGATATGGGGCCATCGGCCATGCGAGTTGCGGGTCTTGAAGCGCGTCTGGAAGCACTCGGCCACCAGGTCACCGACGGCGGCAACATACGCGTCGAGATTGCCGAGACGCAGGCTCCCGGCAGTGAGAATGCCCACTATCTCCAGCAGATTGCCGATACCTGCACCCGCACCGCCGAGTCGGTTGTCGAGACGCTGGAAGAGGGCATGACGCCGCTGCTTCTGGGCGGGGACCACTCGCTAGCGGCTGGCTCCGTCTCCGGCGTCGCCGAGTTCTACCGCCGCCAGGACCAGAAGATTGGTGTCCTCTGGCTTGATGCCCACTCCGACATCAACACCCCTCAGAGCTCCCCCTCCGGCAACGTGCACGGCATGCCGCTGGCCGCGCTGCTTGGCCTGCCGCCGGAGCCGCTGGCCAATATCTTCGGCTACGCGCCCAAGATCGCGCCGGAGAACACGGTGCTGATCGGCCTGCGCGACATCGACGCCGGTGAGCGCGAGAACATTCGCCGCGCCGGCGTGGCCGAGGTCTACACCATGCGCGACATCGACGAGCGCGGCATGAGAACCGTGATGGAAGAGGCCCTGCGCGCCGCCGGACGAGGCACCGCCGGCTATCACGTTTCGCTCGATATGGATTGGATCGATCCCGAGGATGCGCCCGGCGTCGGCACTCCCGTGCGCGGCGGAGCAACTTACCGCGAGGCCCATCTGGCCATGGAGATCGTCGCCGACCACGGCCGCCTGCTCAGCTTCGAAATCGTCGAAGTCAACCCCGTAATCGACGAGCACAACCGCACGGCCGACCTAGCCGTCGAACTGGCCTGTTCGGCCTTCGGCAAGAAGATTTTGTGAAGGAACAAATCTTAAACTCGTTCAGTTGAAGGATACTGGCTTTGACTTATACCACAAACTGTCTGGGATATATCTTGCGATGAATTGAGCGACAATAGATTTAACATGACAAAAAAACTCCGTGTAGGAATCATCTTTGGCGGGCGCAGCGGCGAGCACGAGGTCTCTCTGCTCTCGGCCGCTTCCATCTTGAAGGCGATCGATCGCCGCAAATTCGACGTGGTGCCCATCGGCATCAACAAGGCCGGCCATTGGCTTACGGCTGGCGCGGCGCAAGGCCTGCTGGAAGGCTCCGCGCCCGATGCGGCCATGGAGAGCGTGGATAGCGGCACCGCGCTGCAAGACCTCGACGTCGTCTTTCCCGTGCTGCACGGAACATTCGGCGAAGACGGCACCATCCAGGGGCTCTTCGAGCTGGCCGGAATCGCGTACGTCGGCTCGGGCGTGCTCGGCTCCTCGGCCGGCATGGACAAGGACGTGATGAAGCGTCTCTTTGCCCAAGCCAAATTGCCTTTGGTCAAGCATGTCACGCTGCTCCGCGCCGAGTGGGAGCGAGCGCCCCGCAAGTCCATCGCCCAGGTCGAAGCCGCGCTTAAGTATCCAGTTTTCGTAAAGCCGGCCAATCTCGGCTCGTCCGTCGGCATCAGCAAAGCGCACAATCGCAAGGAACTAGGCCCCGCGCTCCAACTGGCAGCCCGCTATGACCGCAAGCTGGTGATCGAAGAGGGTGTCGGCGGGAGCAAATCGAAGGCCCGCGAGCTAGAAGTCGCCGTCCTGGGCAACGACGATCCCAAGGCCAGCGTCGTCGGCGAAATCATTCCCGGCAAGGAGTTCTACGACTACGAAGCCAAGTATCTCTCCGAAGGGTCCGTCTCTGTGATCCCCGCCAAGCTGAGCAAGGACGAAACAAAGCGGATTCGCGAACTTGCCGTTGCCGCCTTCCGCGCCTGTGACCTTTCTGGCCTTGCTCGCGTCGACTTCCTCATGGAGCCTGACGGCAAGCGCCGCGTCTATCTCAACGAGGTCAATACCCTGCCCGGCTTTACCAGCATCAGCATGTATCCCAAACTCTGGCAGGCCACCGGAATCGCCTACAAGGATCTGATTACCCGCCTCATTGAGCTGGCCCTGGAACGCCAGGCGGAGAAAAGCCGCACAATCTACAGCAGGGAGTAAATAAACGGCTCGCGGCAACTGGGAACAGTACGCGCGCCGCCGGTGTCTAATTCAAAGAGTACTGAGCGATAATGGTTCGTGGCATTTGCCGGCCACTAACCAATTGAGAGGAAAAAACGCCATGACACTGCTCGACGCCCCCGAGTTCGATGAAGCCAAAGACCGCCGCCAGCAACGGATGCTATACAGCGCGGCCGGGCTGCTGTGCGTGCTCTTCATAGGCTGGTGGCTGGTGGCCGGCAGGCCTGTGGATATGCCGTGGAACTGGAATAACTATCTGCGCGGCAGAATGGCCGCCAACCATTTTTTGACCGCGGTCGAGATGAACGACCTGCCCAAGGCCTACGGCATCTGGCTCCACGATCCCAATTGGAAGCAGCACCCCGCCAAGAGCGGTCCCTATACCTTTGACCGCTTCCAGCAGGATTGGAGTTCGCAAAGCCCTGACAACGAATACGGCGCCATCAAGAGTCACAAGATCGTCGCCGCCACCATGCACGGCAATGTCCTGCTGATGGCCGTGCTCGTCAACGAGCGTAAAAGCAAGGCCCTCAATCTGGTCTACGACCCCAAGACGCATACGCTGGACTTCTCGCCGCCCGACGTCGAGATCTATCTGGGACCGTAGAAGATCGTCCCAGCCTCGGATTCCAGCAATGCGAACGCCAACCGTAGCTATCGCCGGCGCACCTGGCGCAGCCGCGCTGACGCCTGTGGCAAATTACCCTTTCACATTACTCTCGTGCCCAAAATGCCTCTTATCTGCCCATGAGTGATCCATTTGGATGTGAGTCCGATATAGACTTGCAGGAACAGAAATCGGCTCGCCAGCTCGACAGGATTTTACTCTGTGAAGAGAGTGATCGCTACTTTCGCCATGATCTTCGCTTGCACCTCCATCGCGTGGTGTGCGCCGGTCCCCTATGTTCTCACCACACTCAAGGCGATCCGCGGCTTAAGCGATGCCGATGCCGACAAGGCGCTGCCGGTCGCCTTTGAAGCCACCGTCACCTACTATCGCCAATATGAAGACACGCTCTTCGTCGAGGACGACGGCGCGGTGATGTTTATCTGGGCAGCGACAGGGCCCGCCCTGATTCCCGGCGACCGCATCCTGGTGCGCGGGGTGACGCACAGAAGCTTTCGTCCCGAAGTGCATTGCGAAGAGATCATTTTCCTCCGTCACGGTCTTCGACCCCAACCCGTGCCCGCAACCTTTGACCAGCTTATCCGCAGCCAGCTTGACTGTACCTTGGTGACCATTCATGCCATAGTGCGAGCCGTAGACATGGAAATACATACGAGCATGCGCGACCCGCATGCCCCCAGGATGACCAGTCTGAGCCTCGAGTTGATCACGGACAGCGGCTCCTTGCAGGCTCTGGTCGACAGCGACGATCCGGGCGCGCCCAACAGCCTTCTTGATGCGGAGGTAGAGATCACTGGGGTGGCCGGCGGAGTCTTTAACGGCAAAATGGAGCAAACCGGCATTGCGCTTCATGTCTCTTCCCTTGCCGATGTGAAGGTCCTCAAGCGCGCCGCCGTCTCATCGCGAGCTCTTCCCGTCACGCCGATGGATCAGGTTCTCACCGCTT
>JBEKDN010000227.1:0-5776 GCA_050014335.1 Occallatibacter sp.
CACCACTTTGGCGACCTTGAGGATAAAAATGCTCGGATCCTTAAGGCCCCACTGGACATAGGGAACAGTGAAGTGTGTTCTGGCTGTCAGAGCGGTCCCTTCGATGTGAATCTGCATGGGCACTGTGAGGTCATGCGGAGTACCGTGAAGAGTAAATACGCCGGCAACCTGAATCGTTGAATCGCCGGATTCCGCCACAGTTCCCTGATAACTCATGGGTACAAATGAGATTTCGGCAAAGTGCGATGCATCCAGAACATCGGAGTTCATCTTGTTATCCCTGCCGGGCTCGCCGCTGTTGCCGCTTCCGGCAGCAACCACCACCGATCCTGAGATAGCCTGAGATCTTGCGTCAAACTGAATCGAACCACTCTTCACGTGGAAAGTTCCATCCACGTGGTGCGTGTTTCCGCCCAGGGAGAAGGCGACTTTGCTGGCATCTGGATTCACAGTGAAGGTGTGCTGCTGCGCGACTACAGCCGGGGCAAGGGCAAGCGAGAGTGCAAGAATCAAAGATCGTCCGATAGTCTTCATATTCTTCTCCTTTGGAATGGTGCATTTATGGGTTGTGACTCGGCTGCCTGATTTGCTGCGACAACCATAGCGAGATGGACGCAATTTCGTCGTCAAGCAGGTATTCATGTCCGGGCATATCGGTTCCGTGGATTCCGAATTTTGCCATTCGCGCCAGACGGTCCCTTCGCTGCGCAGGATCGTCGGCAGACGGAAGATGAAGATAAGGTCCAATTGTGAGATCCGGCGGAATTCTTTTAAAGCTGGCAGCCCAACGTGTTAGTCCGCCGGCGCTGTGGCAGGTGGCGCAGTAGCGTTGAAAGCTGCGCTCGCCGTCCGCAGAATTGGCCGCATCGATAGCGGATGCGGATAAATGCCAGTTATCTTCTTCGATCAAATGCTGCGTTTCCCCGCTTCCATGCAGACTTTCAAGGTAACTTACGAGATCATCCCCGCGCTGGTCATGAAAGAGAAATTCAAAGGAAGGCATAATGGACGCGCCGCTGACTTCGTGGGGATTGCAGAAATGCGCTTTGAGCCAAAGCGTCGAACGGCGTCCACCGACTTCGGCAAGATCGGGTCCTTGGCGGCGATTTCCGATCAGCGGTGGACGTTCCGCGCGCAGTTCTTGCAGAGACACAACCGGCCCCCATAACAAAACATCAGGAGAATTTGGGCGTACGTATTGAGTATGGCAATTGATGCAGCCTTCAGAGATATAGACTTGCCTGCCGCGTTCAATCTGAGAGAGTTGTAGAGGTGTGCTATGAGCGGCAAAAATGCGGCCCAGAAGATAAGCAGCAACAAGCAGCGCGATTGTCAGCGCCAATTCACGTTTGCGTCGCTGAACTATGCGGGCCCGGGTGGCAAACAGGATGATTGCGCCCGCCACCAGCACAAAGATTGGCGGCACATACCCGAGGTTTTGGCCCATGCCGATGCCCATCGCAGAAGCCAACCAGCCAGCGATTGCATAGAGCCATCCGGCCATGCGCCCACGTGCCTCGGCGCTGGACGCAGGCGCAAGCAGCGAAGGGTACGCAACAAGCGCCACTGAGTAAAGTGAGACACCCATGGGATACAAAACTGAAGCAAGAGCAATACGGCGCGTGTCAGGCAAAAGAAGACATGCGGCGCCTAAAGCGAGAAATGAAAAAGCAAGAACAAACGAGAGTCTCCGGCGGCTCAACAACCACACACTTGCTAATGCCGCGCCGAGATGCAGCAGGCCGTTGGTCCACTGATGGATTGGACCATCCCACGTACCAGCTTTCATGGCTGGCGTATGTTGAATGATGAAGAATGCGGCAGAGTCCAACCAAACCAGCGCCGTGAAGCATGCCAGCACACGGTGAAATGGGACTGTAGATTGCGAGCGAACTCTTTTATCACCCCGTGATATCGGCGGGGGCCAGAGAGTTAAACCGATTCCGCCAAGACAGAGCAGAGCTGCCGTTATACTTTGTATCTCCGCGCCGGCATTGAAGAATTCGGGGACGTTGCAGAAAAAATAGGCAATGCCAGTGCCCAGGCCTACTAGCAACAGCGGCGCGCGATCGCCCGTCCATTGGCGCAGGTGAGTGACCAGTGTAACTGTAAGCAGCCCGAGCCCAGCCCCAATCAGGAAAGAAACAATCATGCCGGTGACCAGACCGAGCGGAAGAAGCGATAGAAATGCCGCCGCGCTCGATGCACCGAGTCCAATCCGGAGGCGCAGATTGGGTGAGGGCCAGAGGCTCAATCGCGGCACAAACAGACTTAGCAAAATTCCGCCAAAGGCCATTGCCGCCATCACCGCGTTGAGTTGAGCGCCAGCTATCCCAAGAGTCGCCAGCCGCTTGAGAAATGCAAATTGCGCAAAGATGAGAAAGTAGACATACGTGATCGCGACAAGGCTGGCGCCTTGCCACCCTGATTGACGCCAGCTACTGCGCGACATTGGCCAACCATCCTTTACGAAGACCGATCGCTTGAATCAGAACACAAGCGCCATCGGAGAAAACGACGCTCAACCAACCTGCCTCAAGCGTATGCGTAAGAATCTGCACGGCAATGAAGATGGCTACACTGGCACGAGTAATGGCCGTCAGCAGCCAGACCACTTCAACCTTGCAGGGACTTCCGCGACGAATCGTAACGAGGGCGCCATAGAGACATGCGAGTCCGACGGAGAGAACAAACGCACCGATGAAAGCAAGGAACGGCAACGCATCGGCGGGTGGTTGTAAGTGCATGAGACCCAGCGCGAACGTTGGCGCAGTAATGAGCAAAGCGCCTGTGGCCATGTCGGAAATGCCGATCAATAGCTGGTAGCCAATGAGAACGCGACGGTTCATGCTGTCACCTCCCGCGCAACGATTTCCGGAACAGCTGCCGGTTCGGTAATCGATTCCATTTGGCGAAGCAGCGTTGTGGCATCAATCAACCAATCGAGAGAGGAGGCTAGAATGACGAGCCCAACAAGTACGCGAAGAAAATAGATGGTGTTCCGAGCGACTCCGGGAACGATGGTAAATGCAGGGTCAAAGCCCTCGCGCCAGCCAGCTATAGTCATCAGCACAACGTATCCGAGGACGGCGATATTCCATCCATAGAACGATCGTGCCCGATTGAATATCCATCCGTCTTCGCCGAGTAGTTGGACGAGAACGAAAATCAGCAGACTGGATACGAATCCAGCCATGGCCAGCAATGAGTGGCCGACAAGACCGTCCGTGAATTTGAAGTGGTCGAGTACGCCGGGCAGAAAGAATATCCAACCGCTAAGAACCAGCGCCGACCACCAGCAAAATAATGCAGTTCGCCAGCGGCGTGTATTTGCGTGCCACTCGAAGGCTGCA
This sequence comes from Occallatibacter sp., assembly GCA_050014335.1. Taxonomy (GTDB): domain Bacteria; phylum Acidobacteriota; class Terriglobia; order Terriglobales; family Acidobacteriaceae; genus Telmatobacter. The sequence goes on from JBEKDN010000227.1 coordinate 3,354, forward strand.
TAGTAGGCGGGCACAAGGGGTATCCAGATAAGCAGACTGCCAAGCGAGAGATACTGCGCGGGATGATGATGACTGATGTCAGCGCGGCCAAGAGCAAGGCAAAGAACAAACTCCGCAGCCATAACGACCCAGGCTGTTTTGATCGTCGAGGAATGCGCCGCCTTGCGCCGAGTAAGTCCAAAAGGAAGCATGAGCAAGATAGCAACGACCATCAGCGACGATTCGAGCTGGCTGGCGCCCGTTGGTCCGCCGGTGTCAGGATTAACAGCTGGGTAATAAGTTGGGCTCGACGCAAGATAGATCGCGACGGGAACAATCAGTAGAAGCCCAAGGCCAAGAAGTTTTGCGCTCCGTTTACCGAGCGTCGCGTTACCCGCAGTCTTCCATTCCCGGACGAACGATTGAGTTAGCAAGAGCCATAGCGCAAGCATTGCCAGAGGAAAAAGAATGCGCGCGTAGCCACTCCAATCGAGAAACAACTTTCCGCTGGAATGACCGGAGAGCCATGAGTACGCGCCAACGCCGAGCGCAGCAGACCATACCCATAGCACCGGCCTGCACCATTTTGCCAGCGGTCCGCGATCAGCGCCATATATCTTGAAGAGAAAGCCAAGCATGGGAAGACTCGACCAGCCATATAGTTCCAGATTTATATGCAACATGACCCAACGCCCATAGGTCCATTCACCCAGCAACTGATTGAGCTCGGGATAAAGGAGAAGTATCGATAGCAACACGCCAATGGCATTGGCGAAGACAAGCCAGAACAGGCTGTGCCATGCTGTGTTGGCGACTACCCGGGAAGTTGAAAGAGGAGTCATCAGTGAATCAGACTGAGGCTGGTTCATAAACCCTCCCATCGTGCATCTCGAGCAATCGGTCGCAGCGCTTGGCGAGACTGCGATCATGCGTGGCCATTACCAGGGTCACGCCTTCAGTGGCGACGATATCCAGCAACAATTCAAAGACCGCGGCGCTTGATTTTTCGTCGAGCGATCCGGTCGGCTCGTCGGCAAGCAGAATCTTCGGCTTGTTCATCAAGGCGCGGCACAGAGCCGTGCGCTGACGCTCTCCGCCGGAGAGCTTTTGAACACGCTGATTGAGGCGATGAGTTAGTCCAGTGCATTGCGCCAGGTGATGCAGACGGGTCTGTGCATCGACACGGTCTGTGCCCGCTGCAACGGTAGGTATCAAGCAGTTTTCTTCAAGCGTAAGATCGGGAATCAGGTTGTGAAGCTGGAAGACGAAACCCACCTCATGGCGCAACAGACGCAGCGGATTGCGATAACGATTGACCTCGACACTGTTTACTGTCACATGACCTCTGTCCGGTGAATCAAGACTGCCAAAGAGATGCAATAGTGTGCTCTTGCCGCAACCTGACGGCCCACACAGAGCCACTGTCTGACCTCCGGCGACCTGAAGAGAAGCCCCCTTCAGAACCGCGATAGCGCCGTCGTCATAGCTTTTCCACACATCTTCGGCGCGTAAGACGATGCGGTTCTGGGTGCTAGTTTGTGCGGTAGGCAGGTTCATTCGAAGCGTAGCGCCTCCACCGCTTTAACACGCATAGCATATGCCGCTGGGTACAGCGCGCCAGCTATACCGGTAAGCAGGGCCAGCACAATTACGATCAGCAATACGACCGGCTGAATTGTTACATCGACATAACCGTGAAGGGCGGGAACTGTCTTGAGCGCAAAGAGAAGGCAAGCGCCAGCGAGCAGTCCTAGCACCGCACCCAACATAGAAACAATTGCCGACTCGCCGAAAATCATCACGGCGATCTGCGTATCCGAGAAGCCGCAAACGCGCAAAATAGCAATCTCGCGAATTCGTGTAAAAACCGACATGATCATGGTGTTGGCAATACCGAGTCCGCCCATGAGAAGGCCGCATCCGCCCACGGCCCAGGCAGTAGCTTTTAGGATTCTGAATTGCGAATAGGAGCGCGAAAACTCCGCGTCCTCCAGTGCAATCAGCGTTGGGAATTCCGCTTTGATCAGAGTCTTGAATTGGTTCGCATCGTCTTTGCTGCGAAGTTTGATCGTAATGATTGAGGAGACGCCGTCTTTGTGAAAAAAGTCTTGCGCGGAAGTGAGAGGCATAAAGACGCCGCCATCCTCAAAGCCATTCGCTGTCTTCAAAATACCAATGACGTGAAATACGCCGTGACCGATGGGCACGTGGTCTCCGAGCTTTGCAGAGAGAAACTCGGCTGCGCGCTCACCAAGGACCACGTCATCGGCATGTTGCGCAAAGTCGAGTTTGTCGCCGGCAATCCAGATTGCCTTGCTGAGACGGGAATCGGAGGCCGTGACGCCAAAGCAGGTAATGATAGGCTGATCGGCGCTGGAGACAATGCCGAAAAGAACAGGATCGGCGTGAGAAACCATTTGCCAGGTAGCGATCCGCTGCAGTGC
>JBEKDN010000228.1:0-5753 GCA_050014335.1 Occallatibacter sp.
CACCCTTGTGGAGCCCGTTTTTCGCGCCTCATTTTCCCGTAACAATATCTATATCAATAGCTTGCAATTTCACTCTATTAACCAATCAGTAACTGCAAACCCCGCATTTTGCCCCGTTTTTAGCCCAAAAACTGCCCATTTAACCCCGAAAAGACCTCATTTTCGCATGAAAATGAACACCCTGGGATCGGGAAAACCATCCTCAGTCCAGTGCCTTGTGGAAGCGCAGAATCGCCGTCGTAAGCAGCAAAACGCCCAGCCCTGCCATTGCCGCCATCTGCGGCCACAGAATATCCAGCCCAATACCCTTCAGATACGTGCCGCGTATCACGATCAGAAAATACCGCAGCGGAATCGCATAGCTGCAAATCTGCATCCACTGCGGCATCGTGCTGATCGGAAATCCAAAGCCGGAAAATGTGATCGCCGGCATGATAAAAAAGAACGCCGTCACCATCGCCTGCTGCTGCGTCGCGGATACGGTGGAGATCAGCAGTCCCACTCCCAGCATGCAAATCAGAAACAGGACCGCCCCCAGCGCAAGCACGGAAACATGACCGCGAAATGGAACATGAAACCACAGCGAGCCCACCACGGCAATCAGGGTCACATCGAAGAGCCCTATCAAAAAAAACGGCAGCGTCTTTCCCAGAATGAATTCCGCCGGACGGATCGGCGTAACCATAATCTGCTCCAGCGTGCCGATCTCGCGCTCGCGCACCACCGCAAAGGCCGTCAGGGTAATCACCAGCACCAACGTCAAGCTGCCGATGATTCCCGGCACAAAAAACCAACGGCTTGTAAGACCGGGGTTGTACCAGGGCCGGGGCGCAAGCTCCACAGACGGCATCGTCTCGGCAATTTGCGGCGCGATGCGGCCAATGCGGTCCTGCTGATACTCTCGCGCAAAACCCAGCGCTATCTGCGAAATATAACCCGAAGCGATCAGCGCGGTGTTCGAGTTGGTCGCGTCCACAATCACTTGCAGCGGCGCAGTCTGACCGCCGCGCAGCTTCCTCGCAAAGCCCGCATCGATCTCCAGGCCCACCGTAGTCTTGCCCCGCTCAATCAGATCGCCGATCTCGCGGGAGTTGGTAAGTTGCCGCTGCACGTCGAAGTAAGGACTCGATGTAAAACGGGAAACCAGCTCGCGGCTCTCCTGGCTCTGGTCCAGATCCAGCACCACTGTAGGAACATGGCGGATCTCGTAGTTAGCCGCATAACCAAAAACCATCATTTGAAGAATCGGAGGACCAATCAAAATGAAGCGCGTCCGCTTGTCGCGGAAGACCTGGATGAACTCCTTGATCAACATCTGTTTCAGTCGCGCCAGCATCTCTGTTCTCCTTGCGGAAATCCATCAAACAATTCCGATCCCTCATGCAATCCGCTAACTTGTTCTGTTTGTCCTAAATTCCACGGCTACTCCAATCTCTTGTGGAAGCTGCGCGTGGCAACCAGCGCCAGCACAACCGCGAAGACCGCCAGTGGAATCAGCTCCGGCAAAAGCATTCGTGCTGACGTTCCTTTGAGAAAAATATCCTTCAGTGCGGAAACGTAATAGCGTGCCGGAAGAATCCGCGTGATCCATTGCAATGCAACCGGCATTTGCTCAATGGAAAACAAAAATCCGGAAAGCAGAAACGCAGGAAGAAAGGTAATAAGCAATGCAATCTGGCTCGCCGCAAATTGATTCTTTGCCAGAACCGAAATCAGGAACCCCAATGAAAGCACAACAATCATGAACAAAGCCGACGCAAAGCCCAAAGTAAGATACGATCCGCGAAAGGGAACATGAAACCAGTGGATTGCAATTGCCGCGCTGATTGCCGTGTCGAACATGCCAAGCGCAAAGTACGGCCCAAGCTTGCCCAGCATGATTTCCATCGCGCTCACTGGCGTAGAGATAAGCTGCTCCATCGTGCCTCGTTCCCACTCGCGCGCAATAGTCAGCGAGGTTAGGAACGCGCCGATGACCGACATCACCAACGCCAGTACACCGGGAATAATAAAGGCGCTGCTTTCCAAATCTTCGTTGTACCAGGTACGAGTTTCAACGTCCAGCGCAGTAGGTTGAATCGAAATGCCACGCTGGCGCAACCAGTTAATTTGTATCTGCGCCGAGTAGCTCTGCGCCACAGCCTGAGAGTAGCCAATCAGTACATTGGCGGTGTTATCGTCCGATGCATCGACAAGCGCCTGAATTTCAATAACGCGTCCATCGCGCAGGCGTTGCGAAAAGTCCCATGGAATTGCGAGGCCCATCTTTGCTTGGCCGTCGTCCAACGCGCGCGCGATCTCCGGATAACTGCCAACAACTCGCGCAATGTGAAAGTACTCGCTGTTTTGAAAATGCTTGAGCAGATTCTGGCTCTGCTGACTGCCGTCTTGATCGTAGACATAAACAGGCAGCCCTTTAAGATCCAGGTTGACGCCGTAACCAAAAAGCAGCACGAGAATTGCAGGCATGAGAACGACAATAATCAAGCTGCGCGAATCGCGAAGAATCTGCACAATCTCTTTTCTGGCAATAGCCAGCAGACGAGTCAGGCTCATGACTTTCGCTCCTCTGCCGCGTCGCGGTTAGTCGTCAGCGAAACAAAAACATCTTCAAGGCTCGGCCGTATCTTTTCCATGCGGCTCGCCTCGACGTTATGTTCAGCAAGATAACTCTTAAGTCGCGGGATGGCAGCCTCCGCGTCTTGCACAACCAGATGCAGAGCGTTGCCAAAGACAGCCGCATCCATCACGCCGCGCGCCGATTGCAGCGCTTCAACCGCGCTGCCAAGCGGCTCGCACTCAACCAGAAGAAGTTCGCCTTTCATTGAGTCGCGCTTCAGTTCAGTGGGCGTTCCCAATGCAACAATCTTCCCGCGAAAGATCAGCGCGAGGCGGTTGCAATATTCGGCCTCTTCCATGTAGTGCGTTGTGACAAAGACTGTAACCCCTTCCTCAGCCATCTGATGAATCAGATCCCAGAATTGCCGGCGAGTTATAGGATCGACGCCTGAGGTTGGCTCGTCGAGAAAAATCACAGGCGGCTTGTGCAATACCGCGCAACCCAGCGCCAGTCGCTGCTTCCAGCCTCCTGGCAGTGTTCCCGTAATCAGATTTTCCTGGCCTTTTAGGTTGGCCATCGCAAGCGCCCACTCGATTCTTTCTTTAACTTTCTCGGCGCGAACGCTATAAAGTCCGGCAAATAACCGGAGGTTTTCTATGACCCTCAGATCATTGTAAAGAGAAAACTTTTGCGACATATAACCAATATTCTGCCGCACTACCTCTGGGTTGCGCGCCACATCGTATCCCGCCACGGACGCACGGCCCGCGGTAGGTTTCAGCAGTCCGCATAACATACGAATCGTTGTGGATTTCCCCGCGCCATTCGGCCCCAGGAAGCCGAAGACTTCGCCTTTGCGCACTTCAAGATCGATGTTGTCCACAGCAACAAAGTCGCTAAACCGCTTGACCAATCCTTCAACCACTACTGAGTGAGTCGCAATTGAGTTAGTAGTATTACTCATGTCTAACTCCGGCAGTCACTGCATCGACGAACAAGTCCTCAATCGATGGCGAGACTTCCACAACCGCGTCGAAGGGAATCTCGGCCTGATTCAGCCGAGCCTCAAACTCAGGAATTCGTCGGGCCGCATTATCCACCACAACGTGCGCTCCATCGCCCGTCAATAGTAGACTCGATATACCTTCTGCGCCTTCAAGTTCGCTTCGCAATCTGCGCGGTTCCGCGGTCGTAATCGACAAGACTCCTTTGCCAAGCTTCGACTTGAGATTTGCCGGAGTATCGCAGAAGAGCAGTTTGCCTTCATGCATCAGCGCGACACGATGGCATCGCTCGGCCTCATCCAGATAGGCCGTCGAAGTCAAAATCGCCACGCCTTCCGCTACCAACGCATAGAGGATGCGCCAGAAGTCGCGCCGCGAAACAGGATCGACGCCAGTCGTCGGCTCATCGAGAAGTATTACTTTCGGTCGATGAATAAGCGCGCAGACCAATCCCAGTTTCTGCTTCATGCCGCCGGAAAGTTTGCCCGCTAATCGCTTGCGAAACTCGCTCATGCCCGCAGCCTCAAGCAATTGCGTCGAGCGGGTTTGTCGTTCGGACTTGCGTACTCCGAAAAGATCCGCGTAGAAGCGAATGTTTTCATCCACCGTAAGATCTTCGTAGAGCCCGAAGCGTTGTGGCATATAACTGAGCAACCGCTTTGCGCCTTCGGAGTCGCGCGCCACATCGCAGCCAGCCACAATCGCCGTGCCTGCGTCAGGCGGCATGATTCCCGCTAACATGCGCAACGCGGTCGTCTTCCCGGCTCCATCCGGTCCGACCAAGCCGAAGATCTCGCCGGCGCTTACGTCAAAGGTCAGTGCATCAACAGCGCGCACGCCGGGAAAGCTCTTGGTCAAACCTTCGACGGCAATTGCGGATTGAAGTGGTTCTATCATTGTGCGGCCGGCTTGGCGGCGGCGAGTTCTATGTGAGCATCGGCAGGCATTCCTGGTTTCAGTTCGTGATTCGGATTGTCGATGTCAATCTTGATTCGATAAACAAGCGTTACTCGCTCTTTAGTAGTCTGAACGCTCTTAGGGGTGAACTCAGCGTCAGGTGAAATAAAGGAAATTCGTCCATGATATTGCTTTCCCGGATAAGTATCTGTAGTAATTGCCGCGTCCTGACCCCAATGGACGCTGCCCAGGTCGGTCTCAGCAATGTAAGCGCGCAGCCAGATATGATCGAGGTCAGAGAGTGTCACGATCGGCGATCCTGGCGAAGCTACTTCTCCCAACTCGGCTTGCCGCACTGTAACAATGCCGGAAGAAGGAGCGCGCAAAATCGTATAACTCAGATTCACCCGAGAGAGGCCCAGAGTGGCGTTTGCTTCTGCAAGATTGGCGCGCGAAATGGCGATGTCTTCTTTGCGGTTGCCTTCGACGGATTCGTTGAGTTTTTGTTGAGCAGCACTATAGACAGCCTGTGCGCGTTTGAGAGCCGTAGCTGCCAGGTCGCGATCCTGAGCGGATAGCTCATCTTTGGCGAAGAGACTCTGGGCGCGATCGCTATCAAGTTTCTTTTCGTTCAGATCCGCTTCCGCATCGATCATGTTTTGCTGCACCGCCTTGATCTCTTGACCGCGCGTCCCAGCCAGCGTCAGCGCAAGATTCGACTCGCGCACGCCTACTGCAGCTTCGTCGATTCGCACCCGTTGCATGTAATCGGCATCGTCGAGCCGCGCAAGAAGATCTCCCTGCTTCACGTTCTGGCCTTCTTCGACGGGCAAATCGACGATCCGCCCCTGCACCTTGAAGCCAACTAGGCTCTCATGCGCTTCAATATTGCCGGAAAGTACAAGTTGATTTGCCGGCTCAGCTTTCTTTGTCAAGCGCGGATAGAAATAAACACAAGCCGCAACAACTGCGGAAAGTAGAACCACAATCGGTATAATTTTCTTCATCGCGTTAAACCTCGCCTCAAATACTTTCCATCACTTTTGGTGATCAACGCCGGCTATTGATCTCCCATAAGCACAGTTAAGTTCTTTTCCGTATCGCCCATGGCGCGCGCCAGCGCGAACTTTGCATCCACGTGACCGGAGACGGCAAGAATATAATTCTCATCGGCGCGCGCCAACTCATCCTGTGCTGTAATTACCTCAACATTGTTTGCGGTGCCCTGCTGAAAACGATCCTGCGCTAGTTGCAATTCGCGCCGCGCCAAATGCTGACCCTCGCGCGCCACA
>JBEKDN010000229.1:0-5560 GCA_050014335.1 Occallatibacter sp.
CGAATCCGCCTTGCCTTTTGAATCGGGTCAGAACATTGAGCAAGTGTTGGCAAAGATACTCCCTTCAGATGACAGTGCGATCCAGTTTTCCAGAAGTGGCGTGGGGTTGAGCAAAAACCTCGATCAAACCTTGCAAGATCTCTATCAGCGACATGTGGAGCAGTACACCTCCCACCTTGATGTGCCACATCGCACTGACGATGATGTGTGGCGAACGTTTCGGGAACCGATGGATCGCGTTCATGTGACACCGTGGCTCACTCCAAAACGTATCGTAGCACCGAGCTTTGATTACGAGTTTGAAAGATCTTGGAAGAACGAGATATGGCACGTTCTTGAACCAGTTTCTTTCGATATGGTAGAAGCAGGGTCGATGCTGGACAAAGCAAATCGGTGGGTCGGGCGGGCAACGAGCTTGTTGGATAGTTCAGAGTCTTTTAGTATTTACATGCTGTTGGGAGAACCTGCAGATTATCGCTTAAAGGAAACTTTCATCAAGGCTCAGAACATCCTGAACAAAATGCCGGGGAAGAAAGAATTCGTCCTGGAGTCTGAGGCCGATTCTTTTGCAGAAGAATTGGCACACGAAGTTGCCAAACACACAACCTAGTAAGTTCACACCATATTGAGCACTGGAAGCCGATGCTCCAATCTGAAGTTATGTATACACCCGAAGATAACCGCCGGTGAAACATTGAATCGCCGGCTGAGGCGCGCGATGTGGTCGCGGTTCAACTGCCGTTTGCCGGAGAGAACCAGCGAGACGGTGCTTACGCTTCCCAACTCTGGCGCAATGTCGCGCAGCGAGGGGCCATTTTGCTCCAACAAAAATCGCAAGACATCGGCGGGATCGGCTTCCGGCACTGGGTAATGCTCTTGCTCGTAGCTTTCAACCAGCAGAGTCATCGGTTCAATGGCTTCTTCTTCCGATGTGGGGTGGGCCTTCGCCGTCAGATCGAAGAGTGCCTGGGTGTAGCCGGCCAGTTCCTCATCATTATGAATCAGACGGGGCGCGCCCTCTCGAATCACCTCCGTTGGCTTCGCAAGCTTCGTGGTCATGGTTTGCCCACATGCTCCATTATGCTCGATTGTTGTGCTTTCAGCCTGTCGAAAAGGGCAGGATCCAGGGCAATCGCATTCGATTTCAACCTGGCCAACCAACTGCCTAATCCCCATCTGTGGCATTCGCAATTCGGTTCGCATTCACCAACTTGCAACCCCGCCAGAAAGGCTAAAAAACATGAGCCGCGCCGCCGGCGTTTTGCAGATAATTACTTTGAAAAGCGGACAATGAAATCAGGATCGAATCCGAGCCGCCCATGATCGTCCAATCTACAATCCGCGCACTGAATGTCCCCTATTCCCTGCCCCGCCTTCTCCCTTTCTTCGCCAAAAAAAACGGTCGACCCCCACCCCCCCTACCCCTCTGGGGCAGGTTTTTGACCAGGAATTTCATGTAACATTCGCATTATCAACAGCTTGACTTTTATCTATGTTAATTAAGTAGTAACTGCAAACCCCTCATTTTGCCCCTTTTTTAGCCAGAAAACACGCCCTTTTTGCCAGAAACGCTCTCTTTTTCGTCCTTTTTATCCGTTGCCTTCTGCCGATTTCGTCATACTCGAGCTTTTTTCCGTTGCCTCAATTAAACGGGCCTGTCAACCCTCGCTCAAACTTCAAATGTGATTGCCCTGGGCAGGATACCCAGAGGACGTCCGTCCCTACTTGCCGATCAGCCCCCGCGCAATGGCGTCCAGCATTCCGTTGAGGAAGTTGATCGACTCCGGCGAGGAAAAGCGGCGGGCGATCTCAAGCGCTTCGTTGATGACGATGGGAAAGGGCGTGCCTTTGAAGCCCAGCATCTCGCCTACGGCTACGCGCAACAGGTTGCGATCTACGGCCGGCATGCGCTCAAGGCGCCAGTGCTTGGAATTGGCTACCAACAGCTCGTCAATCTGGTCCTGATGCGCTAGGGCGACACGAAAGAGATCCTCGGCAAAGCCGCGGACTTCTGGCTCAACCTCGTCGGCGGCCTTCCAGAAAGTCGCGCGCACCTGCTCCGGCGTCTGCTTGCCAATGTCCGCCTGAAAGAGCATCTGCATCGCCAGCTCGCGCGACTTGCGGCGACCTGACGAGTGATGCTGTCCGCCGGTCAAGCTTTCCCGCCTTTAGTGGTCTCAGCTTCAAGTAGCTTGCGGCGCAGGCTCACCATCTCGATGGCAGCGACGGCCGCCTCGAAACCTTTGTTACCCGCTTTGATGCCCGCACGGTTCAACGCCTGCTCCAGCGACTCGCAGGTAAGTACGCCAAAGCTGTGCGGAATGCCGGTCGCCTGCTGTGACTCGCCGATGCTGCGCGCCACTTCGTTATAGATCGCTTCGTAGTGCGCCGTCTCGCCGCGCAAAAGGCAGCCCAGCGTAACAATCGCGTCCACCTTGCCCAAGTTGGCAACGGTGCGCGCCGCCGCCGGAATCTCCCATGCGCCGGGAACGCGAACCACTTCAATCTCGGCTCGTTTGGCCCCGCTACGCAGCAATGCGTCTAGCGCACCTTCCAGCAGACGCTCAGTAATCACCGCATTCCAGCGCGCCACAATGATGGCAAATCTCATCCCCTCGGCAGAGAGATCGCCTTCGACGACCACTGGCTTGCCTTTATGGGGATCGGTCCAAGCCCAGAACGAAAACTCAAACTCTGGAACGGGCTCGACGGAAAAAATGCGCGACTTCCAATGTGTCTCTGTGATTGCTCCCAACCGCCGCGCCGCGTCCTCGCCGCCCTCGGCGCGCAGCCAGCTCTCCGCAGCCTGATAGACAGCATCCAGCGCAGTCACCTCCACCAGTATGTCGGCTGTCGAAGGGAATTCGCCATCGACAAACTCCAGATTGCCCAAAGGAGCCAGGAACGATGCGCCATGACTGTCTTGTTCTTCCCAGCCTTTGCCGGAAGCAAATCCCAGCGCGGAAAAGAAGCTCACTAGCCGCTCATAAGCAGCCCGGCTTCCTGTGGGACGAAGGAATGAGATCCCCTTGATCATGCTTTGATTCTACCGTGCGTGGCCGGTGGTAGCCCTCTTCTACTTTCCCGAATAGGCCGCGACCAAAATGAGATTCCAAGACAAGTGAATCCAGGCACAAGAAAGGCCGGCGCGAAGCCGGCCTCACTTGTTCGCTGCCCGCTCCAACGATTAAGTGGTCGAGCGTGGCTTGACGACGATCGCTGTTACCGGAGCAACCTCTCCGTTCCCGTTGCCGGGATAGGTGCAACCGGCATCGACGCCGCCCGTGCAGGCCGGAAGGTTGGGGCTAATCTGCTGCGTGTCGGTGGGGAGCGAGTTGGCGTTTACCGAAGGCGGAATGGTGATGTAGTGAATCATGTTGTCACCGGCGGTAGAAACAAAGAAAAGCGTGCTGTCTGGCGTGAAGGCGCCAGCCAGCGGCGCAACGGGCGCCTTACCGCCCTTCTGCGTAGTCAGCGGAAGATATTCCACTGTGCCAGCTTCTGGCTTGGTGCTAGTAGCAGTCGGGTTCGGCAGGTAATAAGGCAATTGTGCCGCTGTGTTATTTGCCTCCGCGGTATAGGTGATAAACGCCAGACTGGATTTGGGCGAGGGAATCACTTGATTGACAGCAGTTGCGGCAGCCTTTGTGGGATCAAGCGGCTCCGTTGCATTGAGCCACGGCCCGGCAGTGAGCGCGGAAAGAGTCTCTATGCCTGTTATGGGGTTAGTGCTCTCAGGGCAGGAGATTGGTACTGAGATGTCGGTCGTCAATTGCGTGGAAGGAATGTCGACGCCAATGTCGCTCAGTTCAAAGCCACTGGCAGTGACCGCCGCACCCAGAATGTGCTGACCGTCGGTGGTTGAGGCTAACGCGTCGGTCTGGACATCCACCGAATCGGGGTTCGGGTAGAAGATCATACTTTCGTAGTCTGCAACCGTGCCGTTGGGGCACCAAGTGTGATCCACGGTGGGAGATCCTCTGAGGAAGGCACCGACCGAAGGGATGATGAGAGCCGGTGTCTGCGTGGTGCTCGATGTCGCCACGTTTGCAGGCAGCGTATTCGTTATCGAGTATCCCGGACTTGGAGGCAGCATGCCCGGAGGCAATGGATCCACAAGCGGGCTGTCTGGCAGTTGATAGGTTGTCCAGTTGTTCTGGTTATAAACGTACAGCGTGTTGGTATGTCCGGTAACACCTGCTGCCGCGTTGTTCAGCGCTGCATTGTCTGTGATGTAGAGCGTCTTCGAGTCCGGAGTCCAGGCAGCCGCGTTGCCCATTCCGCCAAACGTCGTAGCACCGCCGCCAGCGGTGTTGTACAGATAAAACAGCTGGTGCGCCTGATCGTTGATCAGCACTTGCGCATTGTTCGGCGACACGGCCAGAACCATGCCCGGCACACTGGGATTCTGCGTGGTGAGCGTGTTGGAAGTGGTGCTGTAAATCATCAATTCATGCGGCGATCCGAAGTAAAGATTGTTGCCCAGCTTGTCCATCATCATCGAGTTCGGCACATAGGGCATACGCACCGGTGGGTCAACCGTTCCGGTCAGCAATTGCACAGGGACGAAGTATTGCGACTGACCCGGAGCTGAAAACCATGCGTAATCGCTCGCGGTGCCCGGAGTGGTAATCGTGACTGGATTCGAGGTGATGGAAAGGCCCGTGCCAAACAACCCGACTTGGTTGATCGGAGACGAATTGCATGAGGGGGGCTGGCAGACGGCATAGATAGAAGCGACGCCGGGGAATGCGGTGGTGATGCCGCCACTGCTACTCACAGAGATATCTACCGGATCGGTGGACTGGTAATCCAGCGCAAGCCCCTTGATTTGGCATCCACCTGTTGGATTCGCGGTGCTACGGGGACATGAGGCAAGATTGGTATCAAGAACATTAGTGACAAGATTCTCCGTTGGCGCGCCCACGGGAATTGTCCCTGTAGTCCCACCATTGGCCAAAGTCACCGAGATTGACTTCGGCGGGCATGTCGAGAAGTAACCCGCCGACGACCCCGTACCGGCGACCGAGGCAGTGATCGAGGTGGTGCCAGGCTGTCCGGCGGTAAGCGTCACAACGCTATTAGATGTGCTTGTGGTAATCAGGGCTACAGCGGAGGAAGATGTATAGGTCAGTGCACCGATGGTCGAAGTGCAATCGAGAATCGTTGCGCCGTTCGGCACCCCGCCAGGGCAGACAAAATACAGGCTGGGATTACTGCACCGCGGATCGGTCAACTTATAGGGGCAGGTTGTCGTCCCCGAGGGTGCACACAACTGTACCTGCTGGTTGCTGCCGTTTTCGTAACATGCTTGCGCATCAAGTGTCGCCGTCTGATCCTTTGAAAGACAGCTCTGCGGCCCTACCAGCGCCACCGATCTCACCGCCGGGTGGACAAAGATCTCCACTGGATTGGAGGTTACGGACTGTGCCGAGGCCGTCACAAAAGCCGTGCCATAAGGCAGGCCATTGGTCGAAGGCAATGGATTCGGCGGTGTGCAGATCGTAAAGCTGGCAATGCCGCCCCCGGTATTCCGGTTCCATGTGCCGGCGCACATATT
>JBEKDN010000230.1:0-6844 GCA_050014335.1 Occallatibacter sp.
CGATAGACGGGAGCCCTGGGTCCAATCAGGTAGTCGTCCTGGTTGATTCCCTTGTATTGGTTGAAGCGCAGCCAGCGGCCTTCGCCCTCAAGTTGCACCCAGCGTGTCAGCTTCATGTCCACATACGCACCCGCGCCAAAGAGCGGGTTGCTGCCGCTGGCAACAGCCTCCGTCGTGTAGATCTGCGTCGGGCTGTTGCAATCCGCTGAACAGTAAGACCTCACCTGCCCGGCAAAATCTGGTTGGAAGATCGAACCCATACCTCCGGCGGTAATTGAAAAATGGCTGGCGGTGGCTGCCGGAACCACTTGAGCGTGGACAGCTTGGCCACCGGCAATCATGAGGATCGGAAGAAAGAATAAGGCAAATCGATTCATAGGCAGAAATGGATCCAGTCCTGGCGGCTCACGACCGCCGGAGAAACACGTTCAAGCAAACAGTTCCTGAAAAATCAAGGCCCGAATGCGAAGCGCTGCGCATTCGGGCCGCCAGATACTCGATGGGCGTTATTGAGACGGCGGATTCGAAGTGCCCGTGGTTTGTTGAGATGCGTCGCCGCCCGCTGGAGTTGCTGCCGGACTCGCTCCGGATGGCGCTGCCGCCGGAGTAGCATCCGCTGGCGCAGCGCCACCAGATGCGGCAGGCGGTGTGCCGGAATCCGCCGCAGGCGCCACTCCTGGCGTTGTTGCGGTTGGAGTGGCAGATGCCAGTTTAGTCGCATCATAGCGCTGAAGCTTGAAAAAGATTGGCGTCAGTTCCAGCGGCATTTTGTCCCGCGGGTTCATATACGCATAGACTTTGGCGTTGAGCTGATGCACTCTGTCGTCCCATGGATCGGTCTTCAGCCAACTGCCCAATGGCAGTGCCGGCCGCTGTGTCAAGTCATCCCAATTCAGCCGTGGCGCCTGATGCTGCAAATCCGCCATCCAGGGCGTCCCATCCGCTTTCAACAATGAGTCGCCCAGCTTGGGCGTATTCAGCGCCTTCAGAACCTTCTCCCGGTCCACCAACTGAGCGTAATAGAGGCCGGCTGAAGGCAGCTTGTCCTTGTACATCGAGTTCTGCATGTACTCCATTGCCTTCTTGGCGGCTTCCGCGTTGTCATGGTCGGAGTGGTACATGTCGATGCGCTGGAAGGTTGCTTCGTCGGGGAAGAGCAGCCGGTCATTGAAGGCATAACGGGTGTCGATGTGGTGCCCCATCACGATATGCGCCAGTTCCATCGCCACCACCGAGGCAATCGCTTCTTCACTCGGCAGTGTGTCGATCAGTCCCTTGCTGATCAAGATCGTGTTGCCCACCGTGGTTGTCTCAATCGTGTCCGTCAGCAGAATGCGCGTGTGAACCTGATCGGTGAAGGCCAGGTTATTCGGCACCTGAAGATTGATCACAAGCTGGTCCAGCACGGTATTCTCATAGCCGCCGGGAGTCAGCGGGGCCACCAGGCCGGCTTCCACCAGACGATCGATCACGTTATTCTCAGCCTGTGTGACCCAAGCGCGCGAGGCCTGCAGGGGTCCCACGTCCTGCGAATTGTCGCTGTTGTCAACCGCGTCGTCCACCTTCACGCTGACGTTCTCGCTCTCCCGCGTGGGCAGCTTGAGAGAGTACCCCCAGAAGTGCGTCTGCGCCCGCAAGCCTCCAGACTTCTCGCCTTCGATCCGCTGTGTCTCTTCCACATAAATCGCCACCGGCAGCCAGATTCCCGGCTGAACATTCATCCGCCAGCTATCGAAATGGAAGAAGTATCGAGAATCGTCTTCCGACTTGGGCGCGGTGAAGGTGCCATTGAAGCGAACCACGTTGCCGTCCTGGTCTTCAATCCAGATGCGGCCGTAGAAGCGCCCCATGCCGCTCACCTTGGGATGCACATCGAAGACCCACGTGCGCACTGAGCCTACAAACTCCCGGCGAACATAGTTGAAGACGTAGTGCTGGTTGTCGAAGTTATGCGGGTCCAGAAACATCATTTCCGTGAACCCCAGCGGGTTGTATGTAAAATGCTTATCCAGCTTCAAAGCCTTGCTTAGTCCGGCGATGGAGCCTAAAGAACTCTTGAAGAAGCCCTTCTTGGCATTCTTCGAGCGCGGATCGTAGCTCTTGTCGAAGAAACCCTTGCCGAAGTCCACGCGGCTCAGCATGTACTCGTCCGAAGTCGGTACCTGATAGAGCTTGATATCCGGCTTGATGTTCTGGATGTAGGTCTCCACCAGCGGCGTGCGCTGCTGAATGTTCTTGATCAGCACTTTTTCGCGGCCGATGGCTCTCTCAACCAGGGCTGCCTGCTCTGGCGTTAGCTGGTGGGTCTGCGAGTACTTTTGTTCCTTCTTCGAACCGTACGCGTAAGACACGCTCAGTGTGATCAATAGGAAGGTGAGGGATATCTTCCGAAACGTCATAATCAGGCTCCTAGAATCTGCGTTCTCTCCAACTCTACTCCGGCCGCCTGCACCATTCCGCTATCCTGCGGCTGTGCAGCCATTGTACTTCCATTCCACACCGATGTTACGCCAACTGGAAAGTAATCGTGATGTTGGTTGTAATATCAACAGCTTGGCCGCTTCGTGTCGCCGGACGGAAACGGATCTGTTCCGCCACCCGGCGCGCTTCTTCATCCAGGCCATGCCCCAGGCCATGCACGGTGCCGCGCACCACCACCTGCCCGTTGGCTCCAAAGGTTACCCGCAAGATCACATCTCCCTGCACCTTCAGTTGCTTAGCCTCTGAAGTGTACGCGGGATTGGGTTTGGAGAGAATCACCAGATCCGTCGGAGGCGGCCCGGAAACTGCCCGTGGCGCGGTTATTACCGCCGTGGGCGCGGTGGAAATGCCTGCCGATGCCACCCTGCCCGTGGCGCCAATTGTGCCGGAATTGGACGCTCGCGGAACTGCAACTGCGGCCACCTTCCCCCCCGGCTGCCCCTGGTTGTTGCCAAACTTGGTTCCATCGCCAATTCCAGTCGAGCCCGGAACCCCGTGTGGCGCTACAGCAGCCCCGCGCGAGCCCCCATACTCATTGCCTATCGCCGCCACCGTCGCCGGTCCTCTGGCATTCGGGTTCGGTGTTACCCCAAACGTCTGCCCAAAATGCACCGGCGCCGTAGAAGCCTTGCGGCTGTTATCCTGCGCCGGCATCGCCGCCGGACGAAGCGCGCTCTTCGGCTGCGGAGCCTCAATCACATTCGGCTTCTCCGTCTTGAAAATCGGCGTCGGAAGCTTCACTTCGGCCACAATCGGCTTATCCTCCGGTTTTGGCTGAGGCTTGGGCACAACGATCTTCGGCGCTTCAAACTGAACCTCCGGAAGCTTGGGCTCCTCAATCTTTGGCGGAGGCGGCATCTTCACCTTCGGCGGAGGCGGTGGCGGCTTGGTCGGTAGTATCAGCAGTGTCTCTTCATAACGATGCTGATCGATCGCCTTCTTCGCTGTGGCGCCAAAGTAAAACATCAGTAAAAGAATCAGTCCATTGACCGCGGCGCTCGTGATAAACGAACGGGGACTGCGCTCTGGCTCGGGAAGCAATCCGAAAGTCGCCCGTTCCTGACTTGGTTTCACCGGCATAGTTTCAGTCCTCGCTCGTGCCCCTTCAAAAAGCATAGATGTGCTTCTGTGGTATGGAGATGGCTCAAAACAGAGATCCCAGGCGCTTTCGCGCCGTGGCTGCTTCGCCCCGGAGCGGCGCCTTCCAGTATCTCTTTGAATATATCGGCAAATCGAGGGAATTCCGCAACTGTCGCCCAGTGCGACATCTCCGGCGCTTCCTGCCTTACGCTTCGGAATCTCCGGCTGATCCGCTCTGATTTAGAGCAATTCCCAATGCTTTCGGTTGTCCGGCAAGACTCTGGCTGCGCCTGCCAACCTTCGATCGGGGAGAGGAGGAAATCTCTGCTCATAATGGTATTCGATGATACGGCAAAACCGTCACAAAGCGCTGCCCGCTGATTCAGCGGCGGCACCGGTTGAAGGTCAGTGTAAACTTGGACGCTCAAATATCCCAATTCGTGCCCAAAACTCGTATCCAAGATACCAAACAGAAATCAATTCCTTCCCTTCCGAAAAGGAAACCGGCCCTCGTTCCCGCGCTCGATGAACTCTGTAGCGGCCACCCGCAGCGACAAAACGAAAGCACGAAAAACCATTTGAATAGCATACTGCCTTGTTGACAGTCTACGGTACCGCTACCAAGCCGGTTCCGCTATGCCCTGTGTAATAAACTTTAGGCTACACCAAGGACTTTGGGAAGGGGCAGGTTTTTTTGTGAAGATTCTTGTAACAGGAGGAGCCGGGTATATCGGTGGCACAGTCGCGGCATTGCTCTCTGAAAAAGGCCATACTGCCATCATTTTTGACAATCTCAGCCATGGCCGCCGCAGTCTTCTGCCCCCCGGCATTGAATTTATCCAAGGCGAACTCGCCGACCGTCCCACTTTGGAAGACATTTTTCGCTCCGCCAAGGCCCTGGGTTGCCCTTTTGACGGTGTTTTGCACTTTGCCGCCTTCATTGAGGCCGGCGAGTCCATGCTGCATCCAGAGCGGTTTTTCCGCAACAACACCGCCTCCACACTCGCATTGCTGGAGGCTGTTCTAGCCCACGGACCCCGCCGCCTCGTCTTCTCCTCCACTGCCGCCGTCTACGGCGAGCCGGAGCTCATTCCCATCAAAGAAGATGCGCGCCTGCTCCCAACAAACCCCTACGGCGAGTCCAAGCTTCTGGTCGAGCACATGCTGGATTGGTTCCATCGCATTCACGGCCTGCGTTCGGCCTCGCTCCGCTACTTCAACGTGGCTGGCGCGCCTGAGAGCCCGGCCGGTATCCTCCGCGGTGAGGCCCACGAGCCCGAGTCCCACCTCATTCCGCTCGTTCTCGACGTTGCCCTTGGCCGACGCGCCTCCATTAAAATCTACGGAGACGACTATCCCACCCCCGACGGAACCTGCATCCGCGACTACATCCACGTCTCCGACCTCGCCGACGCGCACCTCCTTGCCCTCAATGCTCTGGAAACTCCCGCCGCCGCCAACGCGCGCCTAATCTTCAATCTCGGCAACGGCCAGGGATTCAGCGTCCTCGAAGTCATTGAATCGGCCCGCCGCGTCACCGGCCACCCCATCCCCGCTGAGATTCACCCTCGCCGCCCCGGCGACCCAGCCGTCTTGGTCGCCAGCAGCGAAAAAGCCATCCGCGATCTCGCCTGGAAGCCCCGCTACACCCAGCTGGACGAGATTGTCCGGACAGCGTGGGTTTGGCATCAGAAGCGCTACGCCTGAACAACGTCGCAAACTCGACGAGCGGTAAGACGCATTGGTGCTGACTGAGAATCGTTCGCCACAAGAAGGGCAGTTCAGGGGATTAGTCCTAACAATGTGTGACCTTGCCCGCGCAAAACGTATCCCTTAGCGAGCTGCTCTAATAGCGAAAGGGAAACGAAGATGAGACAGGGGAAGCGTGGTCGTTACACGCTGGAGTTCAAGCAGGAGGCGGTTCGTTCAAGCAGGAGGCGGTTCGACTTGTGGAGTCGGGCCAGACGATGGCGGCGGCAGCGCGCAGCCTGGGAGTGGTCGAACAGACCTTGGGCAACTGGATCAAGCTTCATCGGGCCGGCGGGTTGAAGGGCGCCTCGGGCAAGCACCAGGTGACGGCCGAGCAGATGGAGATCGGCCGTTTGCGAGCCGAGTTGGCGCGAGTGACGATGGAGCGCGACATTCTGGGAAAAGCGACGGCATACTTTGCAAAGGGCCAGAAGTGAAGTATGCCTTCATCGAGCGTCATCGGTATCTCTGGCCGATCTGTGTGCAGTGCCGGGTGCTGCTTGTCAGCGTCTCCGGTTTTCATCAGCATCTGGGGCGGCGCGTGGATATCGCCAAGCGCCGTCACCTCAGCGACGAAGCACTGTTGGTTCACATCAGCGCCGTCTATGCGGAGAATCGCGGAGCCTATGGATGGCCGCGGATCTGGCGGCAACTGCGTGCTCAAGGCATCCGCGTGGGCAAGCTGCGGGTGCAGCGGCTGATGCAGAAGCACGGCATTCAGGCTCGCGGCAAGCGAAAGTTCCGCGTCACAACCACCGACAGCAAGCACGGTCTACCGATTGCGCCCAACCTGCTTGATCGCAAGTTCATCGTGGCCGCGCCCAACCAGGCGTGGGTGGGTGATCTGACGTATATCGCGACCGATGAGGGCTGGTTGTTTCTTGCTGTAGTGATCGATCTGTTCAGCCGCAAGGTGGTGGGTTGGTCGATGCGGCCGGATATGCAGCGCGACCTGGTGATCGATGCTCTGGAGATGGCCTGGTTCAAGCGCAATCCAGGCAAGAAGGCCGGGTTGATCTTTCATAGCGATCGCGGAAGCCAATACGCCAGCGGCGACTTCAGTGAGGTTCTCAAAGAGCATGGCATTACACCCTCGATGAGCCGCAAGGGCAACTGCTGGGACAACGCCTGCTCGGAGACGCTGTTTGCTTCGCTGAAGGTGGAACGGCTGCACGGCCAGCGTTTTCGAACCATTCGTGAGGCCAAGGATGAAACCATCTCCTGGCTGCTCTGGTATAACCGAACACGAATGCACTCGACGCTGAACTATGTCAGCCCGATCGAGTTCGAGCAAGACTGGACGGATCGAACGATGAATATCGCCGCCTGAGAGTTCGCGGTGATCGAGGCAGGCCGTGGAAATGACGGTATGTGGAAAGCTCGGAAAACGATAGTGCTGTTTTCCGCCCTTCCCACAAACCTTGGAAATCGATGAAGCCGATTCCCACATTCCCACCGCCACGACGACGACGAGGATGAATTTAATCCTCAAAACCCGGCCAGTTAAGAGATACGCATTCTGAGGGCAAGGTCA
>JBEKDN010000231.1:0-5389 GCA_050014335.1 Occallatibacter sp.
CGCATTGCGAGGGATGATTCGTGAAAGAATTCGAGCATGGATGAGTTGAGGGATGAGTTGGGCCATGGATTGAAAAGTGACGCTCTGGGGATTTATATTTCTGTGCCGTTTTGCCGGTCTAAGTGCACTTATTGCAACTTTGCTTCAGGGGTGCATCCAGAGAGTGAGCACTTGCGGTATGTGGAGCGGGTTGCGGAGGAGCTGGGCGAGGCGCGGGCTTGGGCTGAGGGGATGGGTTTGGAGCTGCCTCGGGTTGTGGATACGGTGTATCTGGGCGGGGGAACGCCGAGTTTGCTGGCGCCGGAGCTGGTGGGGCGGATTTTCGAGGCGCTGCGGGCGGAGTTTGAAGTGGAGGCGGGGGCGGAGATTACGGTGGAGTGCGCGCCGGGACAGATTGGCGAGGCGACGCTGGAGGCGCTGGCGGGAGAGGGAGTAAATCGGGTGAGTTTGGGGGTGCAATCGTTTGTGGACCGCGAGGCTGCGGTGAGCGGGCGGCTGCATGGGCGGACGGTGGTGCTGGAGGATCTGCGAAGGCTGCGCGCGACGGGGATTGGCAACATCAGCGTGGACCTGATTGCGGGGTTGGCGGGGCAGACTGTGAGGTCGTGGGCGGAGTCGCTGGAGGCGCTGGCTGATACGGGCGTGGGGCACGCTAGCGTGTACATGCTGGAGGTGGACGAGGATTCGCGGCTAGGACGGGAGTTGCTGACGCATGGTCTGCGGTACTACGCTGAGCAGGTTCCGGGGGACGATGCGATTGCGGAGATGTATGAGAGGGCGGTGGAAACGCTGGCTGCGGCGGGGCTGAAACAGTATGAGATTTCGAATTTTTGCAGGGCGGGGATGGAGTCGCGGCACAACTTGCGATATTGGCAGCGGCGGCCTTATCTGGGAGTGGGACTGGATGCGTCATCCATGCTGCGGGCGCGGGATGGGCGGGTGATGCGGTGGACGACTACAGAGGATTTGAAGGCTTACGTGGCTGGGGCTGAGATTGCGGAGAGTGGCTGGCTGACGGCGGCCGCGCAACACGAGGAGGCTTGGTTTTTGGGACTGCGGATGAACGCGGGGGTGGATTTAAGGGCGCTGGAAGGGGAGATTGGGCGGGAGTTGGTGGCGCGGGCGATGGAGCGGGTTGGTGAGTTGACGAAGGCTGGGCTAGTGGCTGCGGCGGACGAACGGGTTTGGCTGACGGAGAAGGGACGGCTGCTATCGAATGAGGTCTTTGCGGAGTTTTTGGGGATTGCGGAGGGGTTGGAGTGCGGAGGATCAGAGTACCTCGGGCACACGAGAGGTACCTCTTAAGTCACTGGAAGCTGCAAAGAATCTTTGTCTTGGTATCTAAATTATTCCTAACCTTTGCCGATGCATTGTCTAGCGAGGTTGACGGTTATGGCAGCGCAAGATCCGCAATTTTATCTACTGGCTTCCGCTGAACCTGCGTTGCTGGCGGCAGCGGAGGCTGTGCTTTCCGCCGATGGCGCGCGGGTGGAGATTGTACTTTCCGCCGAGGCGGCGCTGCTGGCGCTGATTGCGGCCGAAGGGCCGGCTCTGGCTGTGATCGACGAAAAGCTGCCGGGCATGGAGATGGGACGACTGCTGCAGGCGGCGCGCGTGGAGGCGGCGGGAAGGCGGTTTCCGATTTTACTGATTGCCGAGGCGGTTACGCAGGAATGGATTGACCGGCTGGCCGAGGGCGTGATCGACGACCTGATTCCGCGAACGCACGATGCGGCGTTTCTGCGGCTTCGGCTGGAGGCGGCGCTGCGCGACCACAGCCGGCTGCGCGAATTGGAACAACTGCGCGAGGCGGCGCAATTGAACGCGCAGATGGATCACCTGACCGGCGTTTACAATCGCGAGA
Source organism: Occallatibacter sp. (assembly GCA_050014335.1). Classification (GTDB taxonomy): domain Bacteria; phylum Acidobacteriota; class Terriglobia; order Terriglobales; family Acidobacteriaceae; genus Telmatobacter. Next base: position 1,865 of record JBEKDN010000231.1, read on the forward strand.
CGATGCTTTCCATGCTCTTTCGCGAGACAGACCGGGTGCAGCGGATGAAAACTTCACTAGCGCTGATTCTCTTTGATATTGACGACTTTGGACATTGGAATCTGCGGCTGGGCACCGAGACCTGCGATGAGCTGCTTTGCCAGGCGGTGATGCGCGCGACGCGCCTGCTGCGCAGTTACGACTTGATTGGGCGGGCGGGCAAGGACGAATTTATTATGGCGCTGCCGGGCTGCTCGATTGCCAACGCGGTGCTGATGGCCGAGCGGCTGCGGAGCGATGTTTTCAGCGCGCCGTTTCATGTGAACGGCGATGCGGTCCGGTTGTCGGCTTGCATAGGGATTGCGTCAAGTCTGGGACGGTCGCCGGTGGTGGTTCTGCGGGAGGCGGAACAAGCGCTGCTGGTGGCGAAGGCGAGCGGGCCGGAGTCAATACAGTGCTCAGGCGGATGCCCACAAAGCGCGGCTGCTCCGGTGGCATTTCTTTCGCCGACTTCGGGAGACGAATTGCTGGCCTGGTAGGGGGATGGAGGTTGCTGCTTGCGCTTGCGCGTTCATCAAAGGTTAATGATTGGAGGTGCGGATCTCCGCTAGGATAGAGGCTGACCCTGCTGCTGAGGGGTCTGGAAAGGCAGTTTGGCGTAGCCTATTGCCAAAACGATGGATGAGATCACTTCAAATAGGCGCGCACGAGGTCGATGAGATCTTCGGCCAATTCGGGAGCGATCTGCTCTTTGGCTCCGTCGACCAAGTGAAAGCGGATATGGATCTCGAGCACCTCGCCCATGAGGCCGTTGATGCCGCCGCGAACGGCAGCGAGGAGCATGAGCTGGTCGCCACAGTCCTGATCGGCGGTGAGAGAACGCTCGACGGCCTCCAATTGCCCGCGCAACTTCCGCAATCTTTGCAACAACTTGACCTTCTCACGCTCGTGACCGGACATGGGGACGACCCTCCTTTGACTATACCCACCCCCGGTATGGTATAAATTGAGTGGTGATATCCTTGCATCCCCATTCTATCCCCAATTCTCCGGGCACCACACCTGGATTGGAAGAGCCCTTGATGCCCCCAGTATGCCGCTCCCATTCGATGCTGTTTTATCATTGCCGCGCAGTTGGCCTCTTGCTGGCTACTGGCGCTCTTTTGCTGACGGCTGCAATTGCACGAGCGCAGACGCAGGAAGCGCCTTCCACTGCGCCCCAGCCACAGTTTAAGCAGAGCGGGGAGCAACAACCAGGTTCAGGCGCTTCAAAGACAGAAGAGGCAACGATAGATGAGCCGATTGTGACGCTGTCTCCGCATCATGGGAACGACCGCTATTGGGTTTCCGGACAGGCGAATATTATCTTTCAGGGCCGCTTGCCTTTTCATGCACTTTATCAAGGGACGAACAGCTTTCATAACTCGGCTGAATATAAGACGTCGATGGTGGGAACGCTTTATACAGCGGTCAGACCGACGCGGTCGATTCGTTATAACACGGATTTGATTTTCGATGAGGAGGCGGCCGAGGGACGGGGATTGAGCCAGGCATTCGGGCTCGCGGGATTTACCAATCTGGATGTGGTGCGCAATCCGACATTGGGCAAGGCTCCGTATGTTGCGCGCTTTGGCTTTCACCAAGTAATTGGACTGACGAATCAGAATACGAGTCAGGAACCGGGCTTCTTTTCCGTTGCACCGAGCGTACCGGTGCGCCGGATTGAATTCCGCGGCGGCAAGATGGGGCTGCCAGATTTCTTCGACGTGAATGGGCCGGGCTCCGACAGCCATTTGCAATTTATGAACTGGACCGTGGACAACAATGGCGCATGGGATTACGCGGCGGACACGCGCGGCTACACGGTGGGCGGTCTGGCCGAGTACGACGATAAGTTATGGAGCATACGCTATGGTCTTTTTGCGATGCCGACGGTGGCCAACGGCATTGCCCTGGATTGGGCCTTTAGCCGGGCGCACGGGCAGAATGGCGAGTTTGAAGCGCGGCACAGTTTCATTGCGCAACGCAAAGGCGTGACACGGATTTTATTCTACGCCAATCGCGCGCATATGGGGATCTATCGCGAGGCGGTGGAAGATTTCTTAAACGGCACAGACACGGCCAAGTACGGCGTCACAGTTCCGACCATTACACTGCACGAGCACTACAGCGCGCTGAAGTATGGCTTTGGGTACAACACCGAACAGGAAGTGACGGAGAATCTGCGGGTTTTTGGACGCTTTGGATGGAATGAGGGTCAGCACGAATCGTTTGCATACACCGAGGTGGATCAAACTTTTTTAGGCGGCGCGGATTATGCGGGAGGCAAGTGGCATCGCAAGGAAGACAAGATAGGTTTGGCGGTGGTGTCAAATGCCATCAAGCGCGATCATCAGGAGTATTTGAAGCTGGGCGGACTGGGTTTTCTTCTGGGCGACGGCAATCTGAACTATGGCCGCGAGAGTACAGTGGAGAGCTACTATACCTATCATGCGTGGCGAGGAATGTTTTATTCCGTCGATGTGCAGCATATTAATAATCCAGGTTACAACCGCGACCGTGGGCCTGCATGGGTTGGGTCGGTTCGGGCGCATATCGATTTCTAAAAGTCTCAGAGCTTGAGATCAATGTCCCTTTTCTTTTTCGGCGACCTCCCAGATCAGGCTACTGAGCCGCTCCTTCATCCGGCTACTCATTTGCAGATACTTCAAGCCAAGGATGTGCACTCCGCTCTTCACTTGAATCGTCGCCGGCATCCGTAAGGGGAAGCCGCACTCAACGAACTGCACTTCCACTTGAGTACCTTTCTCGATGTTGTTCGGGATCTCGGTATAAACCCGGCAACCTCCTAAACTGAGTTCGAGGACGGAACATTCGAGGTTGGAATCGGAATTGACGATGGCCAGTTTCGCCTCCACATCGATATCGTGCCGGTGATGAATGCGCCGTTCCCGCCCGCCGGGAGGCTTTTCATGCCTTATGAGGCGCACGGAGATTTTGTCTTTTTTAACAGGCACGACCGCATTGGCCTCGGCGGCCTGGGCAGCGGCGGCGTTGGCGGCTTCCTCGGCGAGCATCTGTTCCATATCGGCTGCGTCCAAGAGTCCCGCATCGCCGAGGTTCTTGCTCATGATCATCAAGCTGTGCCGAGTCACACCGTCGAATTCAAATCGGAAGCTATGCCTGGTCTCGCTCACTATGGTCATTCCGGAGAAAGCGTAGACAATGTCGCGGAACCGGAAGGAGACTTTCACATGAACGCTTTTCCATAAAAGGAAAGGATCGTCGGGTAGAATGGTCGCTCCGAGCGTGGTCACCTGAAGCATCTGGCCACGCATGACCCTGCCCAGCGATTCCACGTCAACCAAAACCGGGCGTTGAGCCATTTTGTCCAGCGCCGATATGCCCGATCCTTCAACCCAGATGGGAACCAAAGCTTCTGGTTTGAAGAGAACATCCGCCATGAGTCACCTCAATGAAAACGACGCAAAAGAACCCGGACGTCCGCCCAGTGCTTTACCCTTCTTACATTTATCGGCTCTTGCG
>JBEKDN010000232.1:0-5330 GCA_050014335.1 Occallatibacter sp.
GCTCCACAGCCCAAAACATCCACCGCACCAGTTCGGACAGGCCTCGACGGTCTCATCGACGCCTTAGTCGCCGCTCAACACCTCATGGAGATGTTTCGTCGATCGCTCACAACCAATGCTCGCAAGCGTCTCCTCAGGCTATCCGTCCGCCTCATCAAAATCCTCGCCGAGATAAAAAAGCTCCAGAGCAACTGAATGAAAATGGGAAGCGATTGGCCGCTTATGGCGATTTGGCGCAAACCGAAACCATCCCCTCCCAGAGAGGATCAGTCGTCTTCTCGCAATGCAGGCGTTAGCGTTAGACCGACCAAGAGGCCTTCCGGGGAGAGAAATCGGCTTACCGTCTGACCCCATGGTTCCGTTTTGTTCTTGATTAGCATCTGATAGCCCCGCGATTCCAGATCCGCTGTAGCTTTCTCAACGTTGTCCACCTCGAACTCCAGCCATGCCTGCGGAACGGGAACGCTGTCAGGCCAAGAGACGCTGCCGAAGCAGGATTGAGCGGCCTGTGAAAGGGGCCAGAGCGCGAAATGTTTAGCGCCTTTAAGTGTGCCCGTATGGAGATAGCCGCCAGCATCCTCCATAAAAGAAATGCCCAGACTGTCCCGGTACAACGCACGACTCTCAGCGATGTCGGGATCGATGGGACCGAAGCCAGCAACGAATAACACTTGTGTTCCCATTACCGCCATTTTGCTAATGTCCTCCTTCACTTTGTAGGATGCCCCACTTCACGATTCGCGCACTAGGTCATAGGAGCAAATAGTCTGCTCACCCGTTGCGAAGGAAGAGCTCAGTCGGAAGGGGAAGCCGGCTTCTCGGAGCCAATCCGCCGAGCGTCCGTAACTGACGAGAACAGGCCAAAGCGCTCATCTGGTATGGGTTGCTGGTTTATGACAAATAGATATCCAAAGAAGCTGATTTAATTCTTTAGGGCGCTTGGTTTGGCGGGTTACGTTCTCACTTAAATGCGCCGGGCCTGAAGGCCCATGCTCCCTCTGAAATTGTCTTTTTGCGGGTTTGGTGAAATAAGGAGGCTTGGTAGATAGGCGGAGGAAGTAGCAAGATCCCGAAAGGGTTCCTCAGGGGCTAAAGATGCCGCGGAATGCGACCGGTTTTCAATCGATATGCCCGGAGAACATCCCTCAGGGGGTAAAGCCCGGGCCTTATTTTGTGGCATTTGAGACACGACTGAAGTCATGCCCTGACGCTTGTAGCCTTTCTTGAAGAGTTTTTCCGCAGCCCGTAAAGCCCGTACCTTTCAATCAATCAAGTCAATCAATCAAGATGCACTATTGGCGCCCTTCGACTGCGCTCAGGGCAGGCTTAGAAGTCGTGCCGTGATGCAAAGCTTGGCTTGGATTGAGGTTTTCCGCAGCCTGTGAATTCGTGCCCTAAAAAGAAACAGGCGTGGACCAGGAGGTCCACGCGACAGCCGGCCAGGAGGCCGGCGCTACATTCAGGCCGAACTACGACCGCGCGGTCGCGATGTTTCTTTCCGACCTATACAGAAATTCTTCTTTACCAAAACAGATGCATAGACGGGCGGGGGCGGCGGTGGAAGCGATACACTCTCCTCATGCCTACACGCACAACAGCCCGCATCAGCTTGACCGCGCTTCTGGGTACTCCGGTGACTGATGCTCAGGGGCAGTTGCGGGGACGGCTGAAGGATATTGCCGTGGCGACGGGCGAGGATGCGGGCAAGGTGGCCGGCATGGTGCTGAAGACGCGCGGCGGACTGTGCATCGTACCTTCACACGAGGTGATGGAGACGCCGGCGGGGACGCTGGAGCTGCGCTCGGCTGGCGCGATGGTTCCGCTGGAGGATCAGGGGAATTTTCTGTATTTGCAGCAAGACCTGATCGATCGGCAGATTATCGATAACCACGGGCGCAAGGTGGTGCGCGTCAACGATGTGGATCTGGAGTGGATGGGGCAGGGAGCGGCGCACCTGCTGCGCGTGGCCGAGGTGGAGGTGGGTCTGCGCGGAGCCTTCAGGCGGGTCTTCAAAGGTCTGCTGCCGCGGGCGACGCTGGAGAGGATCTCAAGAAAGATTGCGGCGCGCGGGATTCCCTGGCAGTTTGTGGATGTAATTGAAGTCGATCCGGCGCGGCGGGTGAAGCTGCGCATTGAGTATGAGCGGCTGGGGGAGATGCATCCGTCGGATTTGGCGGACATTCTGGAGGATCTTGCACCGGCGGAGCGCGCGGTAATTTTTACGTCGCTGGACGAAGAGGTGGCCGCCGAGACGCTGGAAGAGGTGGAACCGAAGCTGCAGAAGGCGCTGCTGGAAAAGCTGGGCGAAGAAAAGATTGCCGATATTGTGGAGGAGATGGACCCAGGCGCGGCGGCCGATCTGCTGGGCGAATTGTCCGAGGAGCAGTCGGACGCGATTCTGGAGGAGATGGAACCGGAGGAGCGGCAGGAGGTTTCAGAACTGCTGGAGTTTGATGAGAACTCCGCAGCCGGATGCATGACGACGGACTTTGTCGCGGTGAGCAAGGACGCGACGGTGGCCCAGGCTGTGGAGGCGCTGCGCGGATTTGACGGGGATCCGGAAAGCGTGACGGAGATTTATCTTCTGGATGAAAAGCGGGTGCTGCGCGGATCGATACCGCTGGCGCGGCTGGTGATGGCGCTGCCGGAGACGCGGCTGGCGGCACTGGCCGAGGCGCGCGTTCTATCGTGCCCGCTGGGGCTGCACCAGAACGAGCTGGCGGAGTTCTTTGACAAGTACAATTTGCACGCGCTGGCCGTGGTGGATGGGCAGGGGCGGATGGCCGGAGTGGTGCAGGCGGACCATGTAATCAGCTTCTTGCGGGATAAATTATAGAGACTGACGGAATGCGGACCTGTTAGACTTGGGGCGAAAATACAAGGAACAATTATGAGTGACGAATCAAGGAGATCGAGCCCGGGGTACCGGCCGCCGCGCATGCATGGAATCACGCCGACGCCTTACGAGATTCCCGAGGAGCACCGGCGGGAGTCAACGAGGACGGGGCTGGGTCTGCCGCTGTTTATCCGTATTATTCTTGCTTTCACGCTGCTGCGGGCGGCGGTTTACCTGCTGCTTGCACTGGTGCCGTGGAGCGATCCGGATTCGTCTGTGGCAGCTTTTTTCTCGGCGCGTCCGCAGATTGTGTTTGGGGTAATTCCGCGGATGTTTCAGCCCTGCGCGGGAACAGCCGGGCTTTCTGTTGGCCCTTTGGTTCAACGGCTGCCGTTTATCTTTCTGGGCGCGGCGGGGCTTTATCTTTTCAGCGCCTGGAAGCTGGTGAATCTGGATAAGTTCTGGATCTCTATCTATCGCTGGGTCATCATGTTTCTCTCCGGCGCGACGGTTCTGAAGCTGTTGATTGCGCTCTCGTCCAGATGGGTGGGCGGGCCGGAGCCACCGTTTTCCGCCGCGATGCGGCTGGCGATTATGTTGACGGTGATATGGAACACGGCGATCTTTGGCTGCTTTGCATATTTTCCTCCGATAGAAGAGGCATACGACGCGAAGATCTGAGGCGGGAGGGCTGGGAAAACTGGAGATTTGGGATTGAATCTCGCCCATTTCCGGCAATTCTGTGCAGAAGAGCACACTTTTATTTCCTTTCCTGAAACTGGCCTGAAAGAAAAGGTTGGGATTGATACAAATCTGTGAAAGAATTCAGAAATGATGCAGCTTCCCAGGATCATTCAGGGCGGTATGGGCGTCGGCGTCTCAAACTGGCGTCTGGCCAATGCTGTTTCCAAACTCGGTCAGCTCGGTGTGGTATCCGGTACGGCGCTGGATTCCCTCTTTGTGCGACGTCTTGCCGATGGCGACCCAGGCGGAAATATGCGCCGCGGACTGGATGCCTTTCCGTTTCCCGAGATGGCCAACCGGATCTGGGAAGAGTACTACATACCGGGCGGGAAGGCCGCCGCGAAGCCCTATCCTCTGCCGCCGATGCATCAGCGCCGCGATCTGCGCAAAGTGGTGGAACTGTGCATTGTGAGCAACTTTGTCGAGGTCTACCTGGCGCGCGAAGGGCACAAGAATCCTGTAGGCATCAATTTTCTGGAGAAGGTTCAGATGCCGCATCTGGCGTCTATATATGGCGCGATGCTGGCGGGCGTGGGCTATGTGCTGATGGGCGCGGGGATTCCTCTGCATATCCCCGGCGTTCTGGATGCGCTGGCGGGTCTGCGACCGGCTGAGTATCGGCTGGCGGTGACCGGCGCCGCGCAGGATCAAGATACGGCGATGAACTTCGATCCGGCGGAATACGTGGAAGGTCCGCTGCCGCAGTTGGAGCGGCCGCGGTTTCTGGCTATTGTTAGCTCAAATACCCTGGCAACGACGATGCTTCGGCGGGCCACGGGGCGGGTGGATGGTCTGGTGATTGAGAGTCCGATCGCGGGCGGGCACAATGCGCCGCCGCGCGGCAAACTCGTGCTCAACGCCAACGGCGAGCCGATTTATGGCGAACGCGACTTGGTGGATATTGCGGGACTGCGCGCGCTGGGCGTCCCGTTCTGGCTGGCCGGAGGCTACGGGAATGCGCGGAGCCTGAGGTCGGCGCTGGATCAAGGCGCGGCGGGCGTGCAGGTGGGAACGGCGTTTGCCTTCAGCGAAGAGTCCGGCATGCGTGCGGACCTGAAGAACGAACTTCTGGTGCAAGCAGTCTCAGGCACCGGGGTGGTTTTTACCGATCCTCTGGCCTCGCCGACAGGATTCCCCTTCAAGGTCGCAATTCTGCAAGGCTCGTATTCCGATCCGGCAGTTGCCGACGCGCGGACGCGGGTTTGCGACATAGGGTTGCTGCGCGAGTCCTACGCCACCCCAGAGGGCAAGATTGGCTATCGCTGCTCGGCTGAGCCGGTGGCGAATTATGTGTCCAAGGGCGGCAAGGTGGAAGACACGATGGGACGCAAGTGCCTGTGCAACGCCCTGATGGCCAACATCGGTCACGGGCAGGTGCGCAAGGACGGTTCCGTGGAGCCGCCGCTGGTGACGATCGGCGATGATTTGAATACGGTGGCGCAGTTCCTGGCTCCGGGGAGAACCTCATACGGCGCCGCCGATGTGGTTGCATCCTTGCTGAGCTTGAGTGAGGATTTTGAAGCTGAGCCAAGCGTGGAAGCGGCGATGGTTGAGGAACCGGTTTTGGCAACCGCATAAAGGGAAACGCCGGACTGTTTTGAACGAGCAAAAAGGGGTGGAGAGTTCCGAAAGGAGTCTCCACCCCTTTTCTATTTTGGGGAGCGCGGAATGCGTGCGGGGCTGGCTGCGAGGTTCGCTTGACGGTTCGCTTGGAGGGCCCTGGCCTGTTATGGTCAGTGAGGAACCCAGA
>JBEKDN010000233.1:0-5223 GCA_050014335.1 Occallatibacter sp.
ATTGCGGAGGGGCTGCTGTCGCCATACAAGGGAGCAGCGACCGGCAGCGACGACCCGATGCTGCAGATGGTGCTCAAGCGGATTCGACAACTGGCGGCGCATGAGACGGGACACACGCTGGGACTGGCGCACAACTTTGCTGCATCGAGCGTGAAGGCGGGGGACAGCGTGATGGATTATCCGAGCCCGTATGCGACGGTGGATGCGGATGGGCACATTGACTTGTCGCACGCGTATGCCGTGAACATTGGCGATTGGGACAAGGCGGCTATCGATTATGGGTATAGGCAGTTTGCGCCGGGCGTTAGCGGCGATGCGGAGCAGGCTGCGCTGAGCAAGATTCTGACCGACGCGGACCAGGCGGGGCAGGTGTACATTACCGATGCAGACGCGCGGCCAGCGAGCGGCGCGCATCCGCGGGCGCACCTTTGGGACAACGGGCCGGACGCGGCCGATGAGTTGGAGCGGGTGCTGCAGGTGCGGGCGGCGGGGCTGAAGAATTTTGGCGAGGAAGCGATCAGGCCGGGGACGCCGATGGCGCAGTTGGAGCAGACGCTGGTGCCTCTCTACCTGCTGCACCGGTACCAGACGGAGGCAGCGGCGAAGCTGATTGGCGGTTTGGATTACCGCTACAATTTGCGCGGCGACGGACAGCCGGGGCCGGCGATTGTGGATGCGGTTGCGCAGAAGAAGGCGCTGGCAGCGGTGTTGAAGACGCTGTCGCCAGAGACGCTGACGTTGCCGGAGCGGATATTGAAGTTGCTGCCGCCGGTGCCTCCGGGGTATCCGCGAACGCGGGAGTCGTTCCCGTCGCATACCGGGCTGACGTTCGATCCGGTGGCTGCGGCTGAATCGTCCGCCGATCTTACGCTTGGTGTGTTGTTGGATCCGGCGCGGGCGAGCCGGCTGATTGAATACCACATGCGCGCGCCGGGGTCGCTATCGCTGCGCGGAGTGCTTGAGGCGGTGTCCGCCGCGGTAGCGGAGCGGCCGGAGGGCGGGCACACCATGTCTTCGGAGGTGGAACGGGCGGTGGAGTTTCGCGCGCTTGAGGCGATGCTGGGGCTGGCGGTGAATCCGGCGGCATCGAGCCAGGCGCGGGCCATTGCGCGTTCGCACATTGAGGATGTGTTGAAGCAGCTTACATCGGCTGCGCCGCTTGAGGATACGGCGGAGGCGATTCATCGCGCGGCGCTGATTGATCGCATCAAGCGCTTCGACGCGGACCCGGCGAAGTTTGTTCCTGCGGCGCCGGTGGCGGCCCCGCCGGGGATGCCGATTGGGGATGATGAGGATTGGTTCTAAGCGATAGCAGCGATGCCGTGTTTGGCGGCGAGGGTGAGCAGTTTGGCAGCCGGTCCCCGCGGCTGCTTCTCGCCCCGTTCCCATTTACTGACAACCCCTGTTGTCACATTCAGATGTGCGGCAAAAACTGCCTGACTTACAGCTGCTTTTGTCCTGATGCGCCGGATGGTTGCTGGAGACAGTTTCATGACCGGCGTAAGACATGCGCGATCAAATTCACGCATAGTTTTGCTGTCGATAGCGCCAACCTGATGCAGATCAGACATGCCTTCGTGCAATGCGGCGAGCGCTTTGCTCTTATACGCTTTTGCCATGTTCCACTCCCTTCGTTTATGGCCCAATCTCAATGAGAGCTTTCTGCTTCACGATTGCCGAAATCTCGTCTTCGCTGTAGCCAAGATAGATTTTCGCGGCCTTCCGAAACGCTCTCAGTTCATCGGGCCTGATGTTTGCCATGTCCTTCTTTTCGAAACCGAACATCAAGACTGCCCGCCGCCCAACGTTCAATGCGATCAATGCCCTCGCGCCTCCGCTGGCGCCTTCACCTTGCCGTGCAAGCCGGTACTTGAAGACTCCGCCTCCGAGGTCCGCATCGAAAGCCCCGTTTACCGTCTGCCGCAGCGCTTCATCGTCGATTCCGAAAGAGCGAGCGAAGCGCATGAAAGGCTTGGATGCAAACACCCGAAGCGTGCTGGGAGCGGTTGCCACAACTACAAGAGTATAGCACTTAGAACCATAGCGCCCCACGGGGGTGGATTTGCAGGGTTCGGGGCGGGTGGTCATCGATCGCATCAAGCGGATCGACGCGGACCCGGCGAAGTTTGTTCCTGCGCCACAGGTCGCGGCTCGGCCGGGGATGCCGATTGGAGAAGACGAGGATTTTTAAGGTTGTGCCGGACCAAATGGTATGGCCTTGGTGTCCTCGACTTTTCTTGAGGCTCTACTTGCTCAACTCCCGGATTCTGTCCTGTGCCAAGAAGTATGTGGAAGCAGGGTCGATGAAGGTGTGGTCATCAAACTCGTGAGCCTGCACGCGGCGGTAGGCATCGAGCGCTGCCCCCTTGGCTCCGTACTGCTCATAGATGAGTCCCAGCGCATACCAGACCTGGGAGTTCGGTTCCGGCATGTTCCCGGCATACATCGCTTCCTTGAGGATCTGTCTGGCCTCGGTCGTTTTTCCCTGGGCCGCATAGATGCACGCGAGGGTATGCAATTCGGCAAAGCCAGAGTTTTTGTTCATTTGCGCAGACTGCTGCGCCGCTTTGACAATGTCTTCGCCGAGATCGTTGTGGAACAGGCCCAGCCACGCATAGTTGTTGTAGTCGTTGGCGGTCGCCTTGCCGGAATCAAGAACTTTCTTCGCGGTCAATTGCGCCGCATTGAAGTCGCGTGCAATCGAGTACGCCTGCGACTCCGCGGCCAGCAGGTCGTGATCGCCGGGTTTCTTTTTGAGAAGAGGTGCGAGCATTGCTTGTAAACCGGCGGAATCGTTTTGCAACGCATAGCCCTGCCCGGCAAGATTGAGAGCAACCGTCGAATCCGGCTCCTGCTCCATTAATCGCATTGCGGCCGGCATGCCGATCGCCGGCTGCTCGGCGCCCATTGCGCTTACCGCGAGTAGCAAATCGAGATCTGTCTGCCGCTGCCCGCTGGCCTTATCGCGGTCCCCGGCAATCTCCGCCAGATAGGGCTTTGCGTCCATGGAACCGGCCAGCAGTGAGATGGCGGCGAGCCTCATCGCATCGGGTGAGTCTGCACCCGGCTTCGAGCTTCCAACAGTCCAGAAACGCGGCAGGAGCGGTCCCTCAAACGGGTCGTCGCCTGCTTGCCTGTGGGTGAGGTCGCGCTTCCAGTCAAGCATTGCCCTTGCCTCTTCCGGCTTGCCATGTTCCAGGGCCCAAAGCACCTCGTTGCCAAGCGCTGAGTTATCGTCGGGACCATTCTTTTCACCCGCGGCGATGCGATAGACTCCATCCTCCTTGACCACGTAGGTGTGATCCGGCTCCGATCCGGGTAGTTGCGCGCTGACTGCCCAGCCGTGCTCATCATCGCCCTTGGATGAGAACGATGTATTTCCAGCGATGAGGTCAAACATGACGCTCTCGGTCATGTCCGATTTTTCCGCAACGCGGCGCATGAATCCAACGCTCGAGAGGCCTTTGGCGATATCACTCTCCATCGCTTCCGGAGAAGAATATGCGTGCCTGCTGGTCAGGTTCAGCATCTGATCGTGAGTAATGGTTCCGGCCATCATGCCAATCAATCCTTCATGAACGGGGGCCGCGGGGTCAGTAGCGGGCAGCGGTGTTACCGAAGCCGGCTTCAGCGTCTTGTAAAGTTCGATCTGCCGCGCTGCGGTGGCAGCGTCATCGTTTCCTTCCATGCCTGCGCTCATTACGTCGGCTGCAACAGCGTACAAATGAAGGTTGGCTAAATGCGTGCCAGCCGCGCGCAGATTGCGGTTGCGGTCAGCGGAATCAACGTTGCCGCGGTCGGCCTCGGCAATTCCCGCTGCTACCCCGCGCTGCGCGGCTGCGGAAGCGATGGCCATGACCCGGTGAGCGTTGGTGGAAGGCAGGCTGGCGATCATCTTCTCCAGCTCCACAAATTGTTGGGAGTAGAGCAGCGCATACATCAGGTTTTCACGGTACTGGGCGAGCGCGCTTTCGCCCTTGTCCTTATTCAACTCAATCAATTCCTTGTAGCCTTTGATGGCGGCGGCCATGTCTGCGTCCGCGGCATAGCGCGTGCCGCGCGCGTCGAACTCGTAAAGAATGGCGAGGTCGAAGCGGTCATCACTGGAATCGTTCTCGAGCTCAATTGAATGCTTGTAAGCCGCAATGGCGCCAGGCAGATCGAAGCCTTTGCCAAACCTCTCGCCCAGCGCATTGTGCTCCAGTGTCCATCCAAGGGTGGCAAATGCAGCAGCCAGTTTGGGGTCAAGTTCTGTGGCGCGCCGTGCCTCCAGCTGTGCTTCGTTTCCTATTCCAGCTTCAAGCAATGCGCGCGCCAGATGCAAATGGTGGAAAGCATCGGATGGCGCTGCGGCAATCAAGTTGCGATCGATCTCGAGGGCTTCGCGAATGTGTCCGGCGGTAAGCGCTTTGATTCCCGACTGGTCAAAGAAGATTCCGACATAGTCGCGTTTGTTCAGTTCGAGCAGGGCCGTGCGCATGGCAAGCGCCTGGTCCACGGTGATCTTTGGCGGCCCACTATTGAAGCGGAGTGTCGCCGTGACCACACCCGGCTCCGCGGCGCTGTAGGTCTCCGTCAGGGCCGCTGCGCCAAATTGTGTTGTCTTGTTGGGCGGAAGGGCACGAAGCGTGAACCCGGCGGGAACGAGGATTCTCACTCTCTGCTCGGCAATGAAAGGCCGGAAAACGAAGCTGGCCGGGCGGCTCTTCTCCGCAAGTTCCAGGTCGTGCTTCGCCTCGGCGGAGAGGTCGGGGCCCTTGGCTTGCGGCTTGGTATAAAACCACTTTGGTATGGAGCCTGCGGTTGATCCCGGAAAGATTGCCACGACGCCATCAATTAACGATGTCTGTCCGCGTCTTGCTCCGTCGGCGCCCAGCGTCAGGCTGAATGGATGATCGAAGTCGGCCGCATCTCCATGTTCAAACTTCGTGAGCGTCTTGGCAAGGTACGCGTTCTTGACATATGTTTCCATCTGCTCATGGAGCTTGGGCGTTTCGGGTCCGCCGTAATCAGCCCTGAATGCTGCGTCGACATATCCATGGGTTTCCGAGACCTCGTCGACATGCGATGGGCCGAGTTCGGCGAGCTTGAAGGTTCTGGTCTCGATGAGCACCGAGTCCTCAGGACGCGCTTCAGGAGTCTGGGTCAACGCGGTTGTGTCCTTTGAAACGATGAGTGCATTGCGCCCCTGATCGCCATAGGGCAGCGTTCCCACGGCGAAAT
>JBEKDN010000234.1:0-5212 GCA_050014335.1 Occallatibacter sp.
TTGAGAATACTGATGGACAAAAAGGGGCGCAAACGAACCGATATATCGCAGTCCATCGTATTCAAACACCGTTCTTTTCCAGGCAAACCAAGCCGCGCTATTCAGCGGATGTGAGTAAGATCCCATCCCCAGGAGGTAAATCATCATCAGTTCGCTGTAAAAATCCCATCTCGACGGGATAAAACCCAGTTCTGGCGTCCAACCGTGTGAGAGCAGCGAGGTATCTTCAGATAGCCAGGTCCAGTCAACGCGATCGAAAATGGCATGAGCCAGTTCTGAAATTGTGTTGTCCTGAAAATGCTGTCGACATGTGAGAACGCCGCAGAGGAGCAATGCTGTATCCACAGATGATATTTCGGAATCCCATATTCGCTCGCCTGTATTGATATTGGCGAAGTGATAAAAGAATCCTCGATGAGTGGGCAGCTTATGCCATAGAAAAGACAACGCAGAAATTGCCCGCAAACGCGCTTCGGCGTGACTCACAAAGCCGCGCGCCTCTCCAATGCAAATCGCCGTGAGTCCGAAACCGGATGAAGCAATGCTGGCTGCAACGCTGGCGTCCTTATCGCGCACATTGCAACGGTCTTTGATCAAGCCGGTCTGTGGGTTGGCTTGTTCCCAAAAGAAAAGGAAATTGCTGTGTTCGAGGTCATTCAGGAATTGATCGTTTATCAAAGAAGTCGTGGCCGGCACAGGAGGTGTCGCAGGATAATCATGCTGATGCGTCCCTTGACTTCTTGTCGTAGATTGGCTGAGCATCGGTATCACTTTTGGTTGAGCCAGTGATAAGCCACCTAGGGACATGCCCGCCATTTGACGCAAGAATTTCCGGCGGGAGTTCTTTCCGCTTTCTGGTTCCTCTGGGATTATGAGCCGTCGTCCTATCATATTTTGACAATCTCGAACACGGATTTAACCGAGCGCATAGCCACACGTTCTTCAGGGACGTCCGAACGTGAAATCTGCAATTGTTTGATGCAATTCAACTAAAGGAGATGCCAACACCCCAGGCGGCAAATTCAACGCTAAATGCGTCAAACCAAAGTATGCAGACGAGGTTGCAGTGAAAAGAAGCGTGGTTTGTTGGACGGTTGCCGCAGGAATGACTGTCTTTGCGGCCATTATGCTTGGACTATGCCTGCACCGGGGGAACTTCGGAGCTATCAGAATAAAAGGCGCGGTGATCTATCGCGACGACGATGCACGAAAGGAATTGCCGATCGCCGGCGTTGATGTAACGGTATCTGACGGTGTGACAAGCGCTACCACTCAGTCTGAAGCATCGGGGTACTTTAACATTCCCTTTCGAGTGCGTGTTTGGCCAGGGCAAGCCGTAATCTTGAGCTTTCGCCATCCTAACTATATGCCTCTCGATCTGAAACTTAAAGGCGGCCTTCGTCTCGCAGCAAGCAAGTTATATGTTGCGCCAATGGACCCGATACCTCAGTCATTCAACGCCAGCCACAACCGCGCGTCTTTACCTGTGGCCAGTATTAGGATTAGATATACGGTCAATTCGCAAAAAAGGGTCAATATCGGAAGCGCCGTCAAAACATTTCAAGTTTTTAATATAGGAGACCTTCCCTGCGATCATATGTTCCCTTGTTCTCCTGATGGAAAATGGAAGGCCTCTATAGGTTCCGAGGCGATGGATGCCGGAGTAGACAATGACTTTACCAATGTGAGAGCTTCTTGCATAGCCGGTCCTTGCCCATTTACACGGATTGATTCCAGCGGTTTTGTGAATGGTGGACGTAAAATCAGCATTTCTGCTCTTAATTGGTCGACCACAGCCACGTTCCTATTGGAAGCAGAGGTATTTCACACCACGAATGTCTCCGAAGTACGGGAATCATATCCAGTTATTTTTGGCCGCACGATTAATTTCACGCTCCCCCCGACCGAAGAGGGGGTGAGCATTGAGGCAGAGGTCGGCGGTGAGGCAATGGTTTTTCCTCTAGGACCGGACCTTTATTTGAGTTGGGCCACATGTACTGCTAGAACCAATTCTGATCCAGAAAAGACGACCGTATATCGGTGCGAACTCAAGACAGGTTTCCGATTTTAACTCATTCCATGCTAACTTGCTAAATTGCCGGGCAAAACAACCAATTGTTCGCCGTCGGGCATCAAAGGGTTTGTTGGGTCGGAATAGTTCTTGAAATCAAGGGTTCTGACTCTGGAAGGAGTAACGCTATGCTTTGGACAATCTTTGTCGTCCTTCTGGTTCTTTGGTTGCTCGGGATAGTCAGTTCCTATACGCTGGGTGGATATATCCACATTCTGCTAGTGATTGCGCTCGTTGTGCTTTTGATTCAACTGATTTCGGGGCGTAGGCCTGTTGTATGAAGTTGTAAAAATGATTGGTATGCGTCAGTTTTAAGCAAAAAACTGGCATGATTCATAGAACGGGCATAATTCCATGCCGCAGAATAACAGAGGTATTAATCACCAGGAGGTGAACAATGGACAAGGATAGAGTAAAAGGCACAATCGACGATTCAACTGGGCGTATCAAGCGCCAGGTGGGCGAATGGACTGGTGATAGCGAAACCCAGATTGAAGGTGCAACTCAGCAGGTGAAAGGCAAAGCCGAAAAAGAGTTGGGCAAGATAAAGGATACAGGGAGGGAATCCAAGAGAAAAATAGAAGAGTACGCCAGTAAGAACCAGGAATCCAAGAACGAAAATGTTGTAAGCAGCCGCCATTAGAATTGCAGAGATCAACAAAAAACGGTGGGTGGTGTAAAATGGGAGAAATATTAAGCTCCAACACCAATGCGCTAACTTAACTGACTACACCACCCGCCAGCAAATCTTGATAAAGCGCGTTCATATCATCTGAGTTTTCGATGAAGCAGATCATTGCGACGGACAGCCATTATCATAGGAAACTTTGATATTAGAACTCAGCTAGTTGTTCATTAAACCGATAGCCCACGTAGGCGTCCGTCAAGAGATACTTTGGATTCCGCGGGTCGTCTTCGATTTTCTTGCGCAATTGACGGATAAAGGTTCGAAGATACTCAAGTTCGTTTCCATATTCCGGTCCCCATACAGATTTTAGCAACCGCGCATGCGGAATTGGCTCACCGGCATGCATCATCAAGTAATGCAGTACCTCGAATTCTTTTGGAGTCAAATGTATCGAGCGACCACTTTTCGTCACTCGATATTTCACAGGATCCAGCTCAAGTTGGCCATGGCGAATCGGCGCATCCCGATAAGCATCCTGGGCATTTCTTCTGCGCACCGCCGAACGCAGCCGTGCCGTCAACTCTCGCACTTGAAACGGCTTTGTGATGTAGTCGTCGGCACCGGCATCCAATGCCAGAACCTTGTCATCTTCGCTATCCATCACTGTCAACATCAGGATCGGTAAGCGCGCCACCGCGCGCCGGATAAGTCGACATGCCTCTACTCCGCCCATTCCCGGCATATCCACGTCCAACAGCACAGCATCGAACCAATTGACACGAGCCAGAGAAAGTGCCTCCTCTCCACGAGCCGCTTCCACTACTGTGAAGCCCATCCCGGATAATGTCACGCGCAATGCCCGCCGCGTGGAACTGTCATCGTCCACAACGAGAATCGTTCCTTGCCCTACAGTCACCTGCTCGGTATTCAAAGAGTCCTCCTTGCGTCCATCGGAAGGGAAAAGAAGAAAGTTGTTCCCTCTTTTTCATCGCTTATTACCCACACATGCCCATGATGAGCCTCAGCTGCCTTTCTCACTACAGAGAGTCCAATTCCCGTACCTTGAACGACATCCTTCAACTCCGGGGACCGGTAAAAGCGCTCGAATATTCGTTCTCTATCTTCAATCCGAATCGTCGATCCAAAGTTCTGCACTGAAATAATAACTTCGCTGCGGCTGGCATGTGCGGCGATCGCAATTGGTGTTCCCGCCTTCGAATACTTTCGCGCATTATCAATGTACTGCGTCAGGATCATTGCGAGCAGTCCGTGATCTGCGCGCACAGTTAAAGAGGTATCCTCAACGGCAACTTGAATGCTGTTCCTTTCAGGTTCCGCCGGATGACTGGCAAGTACCTCGGAAACCAATTCAAGCACATTGACATCAGTTGTCTCAAGACCTGCTTGTCTTGAATCCAGCTTGGCGGTTTTTAAAAGCCGCGTGCACAAACCGTTCAGACGAACTGCTTCTCCGTCGATCAGTGTCACCAGATTGTGTTGTGATTCCGTTAACCCCCCAAGCTCAAGCAACCCAGAACTGGCTGTCTGAACCGCCGTCAGCGGTGTCTTGAACTCATGCGCCAGCGCGTCCATCACCGTCGCGCGCAACTGTTCGCTCTTCTTTGCAGTCTCGGCTCTCTCTTCCTTGTCAAACCATTGATGGCGGTCTATTGCAATAGCGGCAAGAGATGCAAGCGCATCGATCACAAGTGAATCTAGCTTCCCGCGCACCACCAATGCGCCTACTGCTCCAGGTCCGGCGCGTAAAACTCTCTGCCAGGTTTGGGTACTTGCAATGTCCTGTGAAGCATCCCGCAGGTAACAATCTCTGGCTATGTTTTCTTCGCCCACTTCCCAGTTGCCAATCATATCTTGACGGCCGAGGCTCAGGTCGAACAGCGCCACAGCACGAATATCAAATATCCTTTTGAGCAGTATCGCCAACTGCGGTCCTGGCGGCTGCCGCAAATCCAGCAAAAGAGAACTGCGGCTAAGCTCGTATAATTGTTCCATTTCAGCGCGATGGATGACCACCTCTCTAGCAATCCGCATCTCTCGTGCTTGCAGCCTGCTAATCGCCAGCGCCGTTACTTCAAACGTTACCAGCGCCATAAATATCCCTGAGCTTGCGACTTCAAAACTGAATAGAGGGGGCTCGAAGAAATAGTCAAGCAAAAGTACCGCCTGCATCGAAGCAAACGATGCTTGCCAAAATCCGAATCGCGATGCCACGGCCACGACAACCAGTAGATAGAGAAAACTTACGGTCAGCAGATTAATCTGAAAAGTAAAACTACCATAGGTCAGCAATGCCAGGGCCGCGTTCGCCGCAAGGCACCGTGTCAAAGTCCGCAACCTTCGCGGCAGTTGCGTCGATTCCAATACGACTCGATTTGCCATCTGACTAGCACCTAGCCAAACCGGATTTCCAAACTGACTAGTTACAGCTTAGCTGCAATTTCGTGAAGACAATATAAAGAATTCATCTATCTAAAATGTAAATGGAGTAAGGA
>JBEKDN010000235.1:0-5074 GCA_050014335.1 Occallatibacter sp.
CAATGCTCGGTAAGCGCAACCAGTTCCCACTCCACCAGCGAGGAGAAATAGCGCAGCACGGGCTCGTTGGCAGGATGAATGCGCAGTGCCGGAGCAGCCAGCAGCAGGCGTGGCGGCAGCGGCGAAACCTCCGCGCCAGTAAAGTAGCCCTGCCGCTCAAAGGCAGATAGTAGCCGTCCGCCTTCATTGCCCGCCACCGGTTGCCGGTCGTCGTTAAGCGCGCGCACGCGAATCCAGTAGTCCAGCGCCTGCAATGGCAGGTGCAAATCCTCGTCGGCCTTCAGCTCGACCACCGTCAGCCGCCCTCCGCGATCCATCGTCAGCAGATCCAGCAGACCGCGATCCCCGGCCGAGAGCGCCGGCACCTGCGTATAGAGCATGTCGCCCCGAAGCCCAGGCAGCAGTTCGGCAATCTCACGCCGTAGCCGCGCTTCCAGCCAACGTTCGGGTTGCATTCGGAAGAGAGGATCGGTGTGAGAACCGTCGCCGTGGCGGCTCAAAAACAGTCGCAAAAATAAATCGCGGCCGAGCGACTCCGTCTCTGGTGTCAGCGGCGTCTCATTGGCTCCCGCGCCAAAAGTAATCTCGTCCTCGCGAGCAAAGGAGTTGGCGGCAAAGCCATGCCGCACTCGAGCAAATTCCAGGCCATGCAGCAAGAGCCCAACCTCGGTGGCTGAGTTAGGCCGCACTTCAACCCGCTCCCGCGCATCCGGCGGGACTAGAGACAGCAGCCGGGCAACGCTCTCCTGACATCGCTCAATTGCCGAAACTGCGGAAAATGCGTGAACCAGCCGCGATTCCAGATTTCCGGTGTCGCGAAAGTCGACGGCCACTAGCTCCTCGCTGCGCTCGTCGAGCGTGAAAAGCTGGAAGTCAGCGGCTCCATGGTTCAGCCAGGCCATCCGTTCGGCAGTAGTGCGCCAAGACCCAGCCGGCAGAATCACTTTCAGTCCGCCAAAGTGCCGCCGCCCGTCCCCATGCTGGCGGCAGTGGTCCAGCCACAGTATTCCCAAGGTCAGAACGCCATCCACCATCGCCGACGATTCCGCCTCGCCGACGCCAATCACCGCGTCGGCAGCAGTGCCGTGCAGCAGCCGCCCGCGCACATAGGCCGGCCCAAAGCTGTGCTCCAGGTCCATCGCGGAACGCAGGCCATCCACCTTTGAACCAATAGAATGCCGGGTCAGCACACGCTCCAACAATCTTTGATAATTGCGCCGCCCGGCCTCGCGCGCAGTCGGCGTGCGGCGGTCGCTGGTAGGAACCAGCTCGAGCGTCTGAGGCTTGGCAGCGCCCATCTTGCGGGTGGCGAGGCGCAGGCATTGCGCGCGCTCTTGCAACCCAATCACGGTGCGCATCAGGTTGCGCTCCTCGCTCCACAGTTGCAGCAGGCAGCGTCCATGCTGCTGGCTTACCGCATAGTGTGCGGTGCGCATGTCAAAGAGTACGCGCCCATCCTCAAGCAGCGCCGCTGCCGGATGCTCCGCCAGATATTCTTCGATTGCCTTGGTCAACTGCTCGGGAGATGCAGTCTCATTGCCGGCGGCCATCTGCCCTTACCAGCCCTGCCGCGCACGGAGGCTGGTGATGTGCGCCGTGTGATGGCGCGAGTGCCATTCGTATGTCGCCAGCAACTTGGCTAGATTCACATGGCCATGCTCTGGGTGGTTATATCCCCTGCGGAAATCCTCATCGCCAAGCGATTCAAGCAGTGCTACCCAGCGCGTGTGCAATGCCTCGATCAGCGCGAGTGAAACCCCAATCGGAAGCTGGCTGTCTGCCAGCGTGGCCCAGGCGGCTTCGTTGTAAGGGCTGATTGTCGGCCAATCCTCGGTGAGCGCCAGCTTAGTGCGGGTGTATGCCATTGCGTGGCTGTCGGCCACATGATGCACCAGTTGCCGCACGGTCCAGCCCCCTTCGCGATAGGGCGTGTCAAGCTGCGCATCATCTAGACCGCTGATCGCCGCTCGCAGGCGCTCCGGCAGCAAGGCCACCGTGTGAATCTGCGCCGCGCGAATTCCCGGCAGGCTAGCCGCGGGCGCGCTTAAACGGCCAATCGGAAAGCGGAGGTCGTCCAAATCTGTCATGTCACGAACCTTACCATTCTCGCCCGCGGGGATGGAACCCACGTTCTACATTTTCGATTTACACGTGCGGATGTTTCCAATGGTGGTGATGGTGACGGGCATGATGATGATGGGGGGCAGCGTACGCCGGGCTGGCGAGCACCAATAGGAACAGAACGGCGGCGAAAATCTTCTTCATGAAAAAAATGTACCACGATCCGGAGGCTGGCGGTAGATTCCGGGCCGCGTCCGCACCAAGAGAGGAAACGAAGCGGCGATCTCCACTCCGTTTTGAAGTTGGCGTAAACTCAAAAGTACGATGAGCATACCGGCCCCTTCCCCGCGTCCGAGCCACAAGCGATTCTTCTTCGAGAAATTCGGCATCACCGAGCACCTGCTGGAGCGCTGTCTTGGCGAGGCTCTTTCCGCCGGTGGCGACTACGCCGACCTCTACTTTGAGTCAGTTGCGGCTACAGCACTTGGCGTAGACGAGCAGATTGTGAAGTCGGCAAGCCAAGGCGTCAGCGCCGGTTGCGGCATTCGCGTCCTCAGTGGCGAGCGCACAGGTTACGCTTACACGGACAATCTCAACTCTGACCGCTTGCTCCACGCTGCCCGCACCGCCGCGCTGATTGCCTCCGGGCCCGCTAAACAGCCTGTGCAAGGCTTCACTGAAGCGCCCGCGGCCGACCTTTATCCGGTTCCGCTGGGCGGCTACGATCTTGACCTTGCGGCCAGGCTCGACCTGATCTTGAGAGCAGATCGGGCGGCCCGTGCATTCGACCCGCGCATCGTCCAGGTTCGAGCGAGTTATTCCGAGGAATTGCGCCGCATTCTCATTGCTGCCAGTGACGGCGCCTTTGCCAGCGACACCCAGCCCCTCTGCCGGCTCAACGTCTTTGTGATCGCCAAAGAGGACGCCAACACCACCAAAGGCTCGGCCGGAGGCGGCGGACGCGCGGGTCTGGAACAATTCATCGGCTCCAAAAGCCCAGAGTCCCTGGCCCGCGAAGCCGCCCGCGGAGCGATTCTGCAACTCAACGCCGTGCCCGCTCCGGCCGGCGAGATGGAAGTCGTTCTTGGCCCCGGCTGGCCTGGAATCCTGCTCCATGAAGCTGTAGGCCACGGCCTTGAAGCCGATTTCAACCGCAAGAAAACCTCGGCTTTCACCGGGTTGATTGGCCAATCGGTTGCCAGCCCGAAGGTTACCGTCGTAGACAACGGGACCATATCGGGCCGCCGCGGCTCGCTCAATGTAGACGACGAAGGCACGGCCACGCAAGAGACCGTCCTCATTGAAGGCGGGATACTGAAGGGGTATCTATCCGACAAGCTATCGGCGCGCTTGATGGGTATGGCCAACACAGGTTCGGGCCGTCGCGAAAGCTACCAGTCCATCCCCATGCCGCGCATGACCAATACCTACATGCTGGCTGGCGACGATGCCCCTGAAGATATCCTCCGCAGTGTCAAGAGAGGCCTTTATGCCGTGAACTTTGGCGGCGGCCAGGTGGACATTACCAACGGCAAGTTTGTCTTCTCCGCTTCAGAGGCCTATCTCATCGAGGACGGAAAAATCACCGCTCCAGTCCGCGACGCCACTCTGATAGGCAACGGCCCCGATGCCTTGAAGCACGTCTCGATGGTGGGTCACGACCTAAAACTGGACGAAGGCATAGGCACCTGCGGCAAAGACGGCCAGAGTGTCCCAGTAGGCGTGGGCATGCCGACGATCAAGCTGGACAAAATGACGGTCGGCGGCACAGGCAGGTAGTCGGCGGAAACAGCGGGCGCGCCGTTCCATTCCTCGATCATCAGGAGAGGTTTGGCTTATTGTCTCGGTAATGAAGCGCTTACAGGTGAGAATAGACGCATTTCCTTATACCGTCCTTATTGTTGGTCGGAACCCTCCTGTTATAATTTCACCAAACTCATTAGAAAAACCTTAAGGAGTACGGCCTCATGCGTAGCCGCTCGATCGCCCTCTCAGGCACGATTGCTGTTCTATTCGCGTGCCTCGTCAGTTTCCGCACACCAGTTGCTATGGCGCAGACCTTCCGTGGAAGCATTCAAGGCACCATTACAGACAGCACTGGAGCGGTAGTTCCCGGCGCGCAGGTCAAGGTCTTCAGCACAGCAACGGGATTATCGCGCTCGGTTGCCGCCAATGATCGAGGCGAGTACGTTGCCTCGGAACTGCCGCTCGGCACTTATAGCATCACCGTCGAGAAGGAAGGCTTTCGCACGACTACGCTGACGCAGATTCCGGTGAGCGTGGGTTCACCGACGCGCGCCGACGCCAAGCTTTCCACCGGAACGGTTGAGCAGGTGGTCGAGGTGAACGCCGATGTGCCGCTGGTGGAAACCACCTCCAATACGACGGGTGGAACAATCGAAGCCAGCGAGGCAGCCGAGCTGCCGCTGAACGGTGGAGACTACACCAAACTGTTGGAGCTGGTTCCGGGCGCGAGCAGCGATCCCGTGGGATCGACGGAGTCCGCCGGCTCGTATGGACTCTTCAGTTTGAATGGCAATCGCGGGCGATCCAATAATTATTTGCTCGACGGAACGGACATGAATGATGGCTATCGCAACTTGCCGTCAGTCAACCAGGCGGGCGTGTGGGGGTGCCCATCAACGATTCTTCCCGTAGACGCGCTGGCCGAAATCCCCGTAACTGGCAGTTCAGAGGCAGAGTTTGGCCGCAGTTCGGGAGCCACGGTAAACATCGTCACCAAAAGCGGCACTAACAATATTCACGGCAGCTTATTTGAGAACTACCGCGACGGAGCAATGAGCGCGCGCAATTACTTCAATACCGACGCACAGCCCAAGAATTCTTTCACCAATCATCAGTTCGGCGGTTCGGCGGCCGGCCCAATCATGAAGGATAAGGCGTTCTGGTTTGCTTCCTATGAAGGACAGAGAGAAAACGGCGGATTGCCTCAGCAAGGCACGGTGCCTGGCCAGGCAGATATCGATACATATAAGGCTGAAAACGGCGGCCA
>JBEKDN010000236.1:0-5047 GCA_050014335.1 Occallatibacter sp.
TGAGTTCCTGGTGCATCGCCACGGCTTTCTGTGCGCCACTACCGAGGTCACAATCGGCGTCGGATTCCAGCAGTCGCTGGGAGCGGGCATCTTTGGCGGCAGCGGCTTTATGCTGCAAAGGGTGGGCGGGCAGGGAACCGCGTGGCTGGAACTCTCCGGCGAGCTGATTGCCAAGAACCTGGCGCCCGGCGAGATACTGCGCGTTCATCCGGGGCACGTGGGCGCATTCCAGGCCTCGGTCGGCTTCAACATCACCACGGTTCCAGGCATCAAGAATGCGCTCTTCGGCGGCGACGGAATCTTCCTGGCGCAGTTGCAGGGGCCGGGAACGATCTGGCTGCAGACGCTGCCCATCTCTCGCCTGGCGCAGCAGATTGCCGAGTACCTGCCGCACAACGACAACCGTCAGGCAGCTCCGACGGCCAGCGGTATGCTGCTGGGCGGCATCGTCGGCTCGATCCTTGGCGGGGACCAGTAGGCAGGGAACAGGAATCAGGGAACAGAGCCGGCTTTGCGCCGGCTCATCCTTGCTATGCCGCTTTCTTGCTGCCGCGGCTCAGGAAGTACGCCAGCAGGATGGTAGAGCCGAGAGTGCTGAGAACCACGTCCGCGCCGGAAGCCGCGCGCGGGCCCCAGCGTCCGGCGCAGCTTCCGTCCACAAACGCCATGTAGGCCACGGGCACGTTGCCCAGCGAGTTGATAATGGAGTAGCGCGCGCTGCCGCTCTTGCCTGAGCCGCCCAGAAACTCCAGCACCACCGCGGTGAAGAGCGCATAGCAAGCGCCGATGGTAAAGAGAAAGAGAGCCGCGCCCGCGAAGTAGACCATGGGCTGCAACGGTCCCAGCCATAAAATAGCCAAGGTTGCGGCATTCACCAGGCCCATGGTTAGATACGCTACCGGGGCGCGCACCCGGGCTGGAATCAGCGCCACCGAGAGCGCGCCGGCAACATTCAGCAATGCTCCGCCGACGCCGTTAATCCAGGCCACTTGGCCGCCGCTGATGTAGTAATCCTTGGCCAGTCCGGGCAGAATCTGAATCATCGACCCGCTGCACATGGGGAAGAGCATGATCAGCGTATAGGGCAAAGCCTGCCAGCGCCAGAACGTTCCCCTGAACTCATGCCAGATTCGCGTAAAAGTCTCCGCCAGTGTGCGTCCGCCGATGGTCATCTGTTCCGGCGCGGCCAGAGCAGCCAGCGAAGGCACTACGATCATTGCGGCCATGATCCAGCCCAGAGCACCTAGCTGAAGCCGCTCGGTGAGAACCACCAGCACGGAAAGCGCCAGGGCTCCAAAGGCCAGCGAGCCGCCCTGGTAAAAACTGCCGGCGCGGCGGCGATGGGCTTCACTGTGCAGCGTGCCCATCAGTCCGCCGCTGCTGGCCACAATCAGTTGGCCAAAACAGGCGCTCAAAAACATCAGTCCCACGGCCCAAGGGCTGGCCAGGCTGGATTGATGAAACGCGATGAGCATTACCGCCGCTGCCGCCGTTGCGGCCACCATCAGCCAGGTGCGGCGGCGAATCCAGAAGTCCGTGATGGGACTCCAGAGAAAATAGATTGTCTGCGGAAGATTAAGAAAGGCAACAATTCCAGAGGCGCGCGCGTCTCCCACCCCTTGCTTGAGGAGGAGATAAAAAAGCGCGCCGCCAATGAGGCCATTCGACAGCACGGCCATTGGCGCAATCAGCAATCCAAAAATCCAGGGCCGCTCATGGGCTTGAGCAGCACTCCCGCCGGCCGCGCCGTCCAACTTCGTCCTATCCATAGGCATCAGAGTACAGCATTCCAGCTCATGCGGCCTGGCGGGGAGTGCACGGGCCGCACGAGGCTGGGGAGCGGGAACACATCCCCTTTGCCCGCTCACACGCAATATTCATATCGTTACGGTAGATTCAAGGTCCAGATCATGAGCATTGAAGTATTGTCATCGACCGCCGCAAAAATTGCCTGGTCATTCCATGAGCTTACCGCCAAACCAAAGGATCCTCCTTGCGCGGGGTCGATCGAGAGTTGCTTCACAAACTCGCCTTGCTTGGTGAATTCCACAATCTCGCTGGGCTGTTTTGGGTCGGAATTAATGCCGTCGTTGTTGGTCACAAGTAAATGGCCATTGGGTGCCGCGGCCATACCCAGCGGACCATGCAAATGGACCTGGTCGTAGTAAACGATTGATCCCATCCCGGCGTCCGCCGTTCGCACGGCGGCATGAGGCACGGCAAAAACCGCATTATCTCCGGTTGAAGCTACGTAGAGCGTGTCGCGCGCCGCGTCGTAAACCAGGCCAGTAGGAGCAACAAAAAACGTCACTGGATCGGGCCGGTTCACATATCCCGAGGCAATCGTTGCGGCGCTCTTGAGAGTAAGTCCGCTAGAAGTCACATTGAAGTTAAGGCGGCTGATCGTACCATTCAGCGCATTCGCCACAAACGCAATCGCCGTGTCTCCATGATCGACCAGCGCCATATCCCACGGCGCTTGAATAAGCGGACTGGCGATGGATTGCAGCAGCTTTCCAGTATTGCTGATTACGATCAGCGATCCAGGTTCTCCCGCCGCCCCGCTGCTGGGAATGTCAGGGGAATTGCCGACGACGACAAACCCATATTGCAGCGTTCCAAGAGCAGTGGATAGCCCCAGGCGCGAGCCGGAATGGAAGAAGAGAAACGGCGATCCGCTGGGCGGAATGCTGACAATCGTTGTTCCCGTGCCTTGAATATTCGCGCTATTGTTGAAGTTCGAGACCAGAATATCTCCAGCCTTCAAAGCACCGGCTCCGGTGATGAAGTTATTCGGAACGAACGCAACACCGTACGGATTCACGTCGCCATTGGCGGGAACGGTAGAAGCGGCACGCACCGGACTGGGAAGAAATGCGTCGTCAGCGTCAACATCTTGCGCCGCGCAAACCCCGGCAATCCCCGCTATCAGCACGGCGGCTATCGACTTGACCCAGATGGAGAAATTTCTCCGCGGAAGCGCCGGCGCACTCATTTCATTCTTGGTGAACAATTCATAAATTCGCATCTTGTTTTCTCCTTTTGGCAATTGGCTAGTTATGGTGATTGGCTTTCTTGGCGACTGGGATGGCTGGCTCTAATCCCACAGCGGAATCGGCTCACGGCATCTCATAAAAAAGAGAACTCACCGTCACTAACAATAAACATCGAAACGCATAGAATGTGTCATAGCGTTGTCATTCGATTGTCGTTTTCCAATTAGGCGCGGCGAACGGAAATGCTGTTCAATTTACAGGCTGAATGATTCCGGCAAGCACAAATAAGTTAACTTCTGAATAATTAGTAGGAGTTTTAAAGAAACTCGCATTCTAAAATAACTTCAGGCCAGGAAAAAATCCAAGGAATACATCAGCATCTTATAACTTTGAGCTATACCCAAGCGTCATGAGCGGGCCGGGATGGCTGAAAGGCTTGGGCAGTGCGCGCGCCGGCGCGGGCTGCTGCTCCGGGTTATAGCTGAAGGCAAAGCGCAATTCGATAAAAGGGCCCTTGAACTCCGCGGGCAGGGGTGGATAAACCGATCCGGCGACAGCGCCCCAGGCCGCGCGGTCCAGCGCAACATCTCCTGAACGTCCGTCCAGCGCCATGCTGCCGTCCATCACGCGCCCGCTGGGTAGAATCTTGTAGCGAATCACCACCACGCCTGTCTTGCGCACCGGCGCTTCCACTTCTCTCGGCATCAGCGGCTTCCAATTGGTCCGCGTGATGCGAACCGCCTGCTCAAGGTAGAACTTGAAGTCAACGCCCTGCGTGTCGGTGAGGATTCCTTGCTTCTGGGCAGGATTCTCGATGTGAGCAGGAGTACCAGACGCGCTTTGAGCCGGCGCGCTTTGTGCGGGAGAAGATACAGAAAGCAACATCACAGCACTTGCAAAAATCGCAGCGAAAATCCGCATCTTAAATAGCCTTTCACCCAAGCTTGAACGTCTCAGAATTATTGCTCGTGATCCATGTTATAGGTGAAGTAGACCCGCAATTCAAGATATGGCCCGTGAAAATCTCTCGGCAGCGGCGGGTAATTCGAGCCTTGAATAGCCCCCCACGCCGCGCGATCCAGCGCTACATCGCCTGAGCGTCCATCCAATTGCATGCTGCCGTCCACCACCCGCCCATTCGGCAGAACCTTGAAGTGGACCACCACCATTCCCGACTTGTAGATCGGCGCGTTCACCTCGTCGGGAATCAGCGGATCCCACGCCGTCTCCGTCTCATGTTTGGCGCGCAGCAGCCAACTGCTGAAGTCCACGCCCTGGGTGTCTGAGAGAATCTGCACGCCACCCGCGCTCGCGCCGGGATGCATGGGCAAATGGGTCTGCGGCAGATTGCCAACTCCCCCCGGTCCTCGATAGGAGCCCTTCATCGCGTCGCGCAATTGTTCGGCGGGATTCTGCGTTCCCATGGCGAAATTCGGCCGAGCCGGGACTGCCGAAGGCCGCGGCGCTTCAATTGCCGGTTGCTGGCTCGGCGGTGGCGGCGGGGGTGGCGGAGCCGGCTGCGGCGTGGGCTGAGGCACCGGCGGCGGTGTAACCCGCTTCATTGAATCCATGGTTTGTTTATCAATCAACGGATGCTGAAGCGGCACTGGCTTTACCACCGGCGGCGGCAGCGTTGGCGAATCCAGATAGGTAAAATCCTTGTGCTCCCTTAGCTGATTGCTTTTGTCCACCACCAGCGGGGCCTTGAAAATATATTTGGGAATCCACGTCAACAGGGAGATCAGCGCCAGGTGAATCAGCACCGCCAGCCAGATGCCTTCGCGCAGCCGTGACCAGCGCCGCTCATCTTCCAGTTGACCGATCATCTCCAGCAATTCGTGCGTGTCGTAGTCCACCCATCGCGAGCCGCGCACCACGGTAGACGCCGCGCGCGGCTCCTCGCCGCTCTCCACTGTGACAGAAGAATCCGCTGGCTTTTGGGGCTCGTTCAAATCGGTTGGCAATTGGTCGGTGGGCATTCGATCCTGTAAACCTGTTCAATAACTTTGTTTCGATTAAAGGGCACGGGCTTTAATCGGGAAGACCAAAAC
>JBEKDN010000237.1:0-5003 GCA_050014335.1 Occallatibacter sp.
AGCCCAAGCAGTGTGGCAATCCCGATGAGTTGCGCCACGAATTGACCGGGGCGCGGCGCGAAGATGCCTGCGGCCAGTAGTCCCCACAGCCCGCCGACCGCATGAACCGTGATGGCTCCGGAGGGATCGTCGATTGAAAGGGCCAGCTCGAACAGCTCGACCAGTAGCGGTGTAAAGACGCCGACGGCCAGCCCGATAAAAATCGACTCGGCCGGCGAAACCACTCCAGCACTGGCGCTAGAGGCGACGAGTCCGGCGAGCCACCCGTTGGCGCAAAGACTGGCGTCGGGCTTACCAAAACGTACGCGCGTCACCGTGAATGTGGCCGCCAACGCTCCCGAAGCCGAGAGCAGTGTATTGATCGCCGTAACAGGCAAAGCGGCAAGCGGCGCATGAAGCCAGATCGTCGCACCGGCGACGTTCCAGGCCAGCCAACCTACCAGCGCCAGCAGGCAGCCGAAGACAACGTAAACGGCATTGTGGCCAGGCATTGCTGTGGCCAACCCCTCCTTGGGGAACTTGCCCCGGCGAGGCCCTGCTATCCAGACCATAGCCAAAGCGCAGATGCCGCCGAGCACATGGGCCGTGGCCGCGCCGCCGCCATCTAAAAAGCCCGAGCCGAGTGAGAAGTTCACGCCGAGCTGAGCCAGCCATCCACCCGCCCAGACCCAATGCGCCAGCAGCGGGAAGACGATTCCGGCCAGTAAAGCGGCAATGGCCAGGCCTGCACTCAGGCGCAGACGATCCGCTCCAGAGCCCCACGGAATCAAGACCACCATGGCCACAGCCAGAAATTCAAAGAGCGTCGCAAGTTGAGAGAGAGGCGCTGCGGAGCCGAGGCCGCCGAGAAGAAACGGAGCCGCGCCAAACCAGTTCCATGGCTTACCGGCAACCCAAAAGGTATGTCCCGCGTCGCCAGGCAGACTTCCAGCGAAAGTCGCGCCCACCACGGCAAAGATAATCGCGGCAACGGCCACCATCGCCAGGTTGCCAAGCAGTGCCTGTGCGGCTGATCGAGAGCGGCCAAGGCCAGTGTTGATAAGGGCCACGCCGGCGATGGCCAGCGGAGCGATGAGCAGCAGGGCCAGAGTCAATGCGAAGGTCGCGTCGGAGAGCGGCAGAACGGCTTGCGAGTTCATCAGCGGCTTTCTCCCCGCGCTTCCATGTGCGCGCGTACTGTAACGAAGAGTCCCAGACCTTCGACGGCCAAGCCGCAGATCACAAAGGCCGCCCGCGACGTTGGATCGGAATAGAGCACGATCGCCGCAATCGAGAGAAAGAATCCGGCTGCCATAACCAGTAATCCGGCGTATTTCATTCGCTTTCCTTCCTGAATGCCCATAACCGATCTGATTTGTCTAACAGGATCGAGGGCAGCGGAACCGACTTCGAGGTCCGCAAGTCAACTTATTGGTGACAGAGCTTGTTGGTGACTGAGATTGATTGGCGGCAACGCCTTTACGAGATTCTAAAGCATTCGATTGCCTTGCTTGACCGCACGGGAGCGAATGTGGCGCTCCATGGACCGGCCATGATGTAGCATAATGGCGGTTGCCAGGGGAGCGCACGATATGACCTCATGGACCCGCCGGGAATGGCTAAGCCGATTTGCCATTACGTCAATTTCACTTCTAACTGCGCCACGGTTTCTGGTTTCCAGGCTGTTAGCCGAGGAGCCGCAAATCATAGTCTCTCCGTTGAACAAGCTGAGCGATGAAGACGAGATCGAGCTGGGACGGCGGCTCGCATCCATCCTCGAAAAAGAGCAGCCGATCGTCTCCAATGCGACGATCGTCCGCTACCTTGAGAAACTAGCGGCTGGACTTGCTGCGCAGAGCCAGCGCCCGAGTCTTCCCTGGTCAATCAAACTGATCAACAGTCATGAGCCCAATGCCTTCGCGCTGCCCGGCGGCTTTCTTTACGTCAGCCGCGGTCTTATTGAACTGATCGCCAGCGAAGACGAATTGGCCGCCGCCGTGGCTCACGAGATGGGTCACGTAGTGGCGCGTCATGCGGTGAACAAGGTGCTGCGGATCTTCACCGCTCACTCCAAGCTCAAGCCGGTACTGGACAATCTGGACCAGCAAAATGATGTTGTCGAGAAGATCATCGTCGATCTTGGCGGAGCTGCGGCCATGCTTGCTGACTTTCGCTTCAGCCTCAAGGAGGAGGGACAAGCAGACCTGCTCGGCTTTTATGAGATGCTGCGCGCAGGTTGGGATCCGAAGGGATTTCTCAAGCTCTTTGCGCGCCTTGAGGAGTTGGAGAAGTCATCAGGCGGAACGCCGAATTCATTTCTCTCCGCTCACCCCCCGACTCCGGAGCGGGCCGACGCCATCCGGCACGAATTAACGCTGGTTACTGTTCCCGCCAGCGCAGCCACCAATTCGGTCAAGTTCCAGGGCTTCAAATCGGCGATGGGTCACTTGCCCGAACCGCCCAAAACCACCGACAACCAAAGACCGGTGAGCCTGTGATCAGAACGACAGAGGGGGGACGGATGGGAAAACCTATTGCTCTGGGTGCCGTCTTGTTCTTATTGATGATTCTTGCGGGGGTCGGGTCGTCCGGGATAGGGTGGGCCGAGGAGCCGGGGACGCTCTATGGAGCGCACGGGGTGAGCCCGACGGCGGTTCGTCAGGAAGCACTGGGCAACGGCTACTTTCATGCCTCGATTGCGGCATTGGCCGAGGCAGTACCTGATTCATTGCGCGCAGCCATTGTTCCGAATCCCATCGGTGGCTTCCTGCGCACGGTTATACGCTGCTGGGTTACGACGAAGCCGCGAAGACGGTAACTCTGTGCAATCCGTGGGGAATGCCCCCCGATGGCACCTTCACCCTGCCTCTAGCCGTCTTTCTAGATGGCTTTGCGTCCTATTCATACTCGGCATCGCCAGAGCCTTAGGCCGGGAACCACGACGCTGCATCTTGAATCTCGGAGGATCTTCAATTTATGGGGGTTGTCGCCGTGCTTTCTGGCCGCTCGCCAGCAAAAATGCCGCTTTATTGTCCGTCAAGCCTCAATCGGCGCGCAGCGGGGCCCCACATCCGATACCATACTTAAGGTACCTATTACAGAATGAGTCTGAAAGCCAAGCTGGAAGCTGTCATCTATGCTGCGGAGGAGCCGGTCACCCTGACCCAGCTCGCCGCTCTCTTTGCCGCCGAAGCCCTTGAGTGGAGGGCGCAGGAGGAAGCTGTGTCTGCCGACCGGGCCTCCAGCGCCGGCGGATCCACCCAAACCCTGCCTCTCGGGCTCACCGAGGACTTCGTCCCCGCGGATGAGGAGCCGGTCTCCGCTGATCCCGGCGCGACTGAGCCTGTCAGCGAGTCTGTTGAAGTAGCCATCGGGACCGAGCCCGAGACAACCTCTGAGATAATTGCGGAACCGAGCGCTGAAACCAGTCAGGAAGCCGGTCAGGAATCCAGCACGGGGCCAATTGCCGATGCCGCAGCAGAGACCATTCCAGAGATTGAACCATCCGTCGATCCTGCCGCTCCCAACTCTGCCCCTCTTGACGCACCGGAATTCGAAGCCGCAACAACAGGCGAAGACGCAGTTCCCTCCGCAGAGGCTGCCGAGTTAGAGGCACGCCGCCAGGCCCGCCAGCTCGACCGCGAGGTGCGAGTCGTAATCCGACAGCTTCTCGACGAACTCATTGCTTCCTGTGCCTCCGACGGTCGCGGCGTCGAGATCCGCGAGATCGCCGGCGGCTACCGTGTGGCCACCAAGCCCGAGTGTCACGACGCCGTCCGGCTCTTCGTCCGCAGCCTCAAGCCGGCGCTCAAACTCTCGCTGCCGGCTCTTGAAACCCTGGCCGTCATCGCTTACAAACAGCCGGTTACCGCACCCGAAGTCAACGAGATTCGCGGTGTAGACTCCTCCGGCGTCTTCGGTTCGCTGCTGGCCCGCAAGCTCATCGCCACCGCTGGCCGCAAACAGGTCATTGGCCGGCCCATTCTCTACAAGACCACCCGCGAGTTCCTGCTCCGCTTCGGCCTGAAAGACGTGACCGAACTGCCTTCGATGGAAGAGTTCGAGAAACTGGCCGCGATAGAACTCGACGAGCCGGAAACCGCAACCGGCGACGACTCCGAGCAGAGATCCAATCCTGCCCTGGCTCCAGAGGGTCCGGAGTTTGATGAATCCGCCAGCGAAGAGCTGGAAGACTCGTCCGCCGCAGACCTGGAAACGCCGATAGAACCCTCAGAATCCACTGGGACCGCCGAGACGGCGGTCAGCAACGAACCTCCACCACCCCCCGAAGAGGCCGCTCCTGCTGCGCCTCCCGCACCTGAGCAGGCAGAAATCGAGACACCTCCCCATGGCGAAGAAGAAAACTAAGATCCAGCCCGAAGCAACCGAAACCGAGACCAACGAACTGCACCCCGCGTCCGAGCCTGAAACCCCAAAGGTTGAAGACCCCATCGGCGACGAGACCGATGGCGAGGCAAAAACCTCCATCGATGCGGAGGCAGAATCCAAATCTGAGACCGAGATCGAGGCCGAGGACAGCCCTGAGCCAGAATCGGATGACGACGCGGAAGATGATTCGGAGGAGGATGACTCGGAGCCTGAGTCCACTCCCAAACCTCGTCCCCCCGCCAAGCTTGAGCGACTGCAGAAGATCCTCGCCGCCGCAGGCATAGCCAGCCGCCGCGGTGCGGAATCTCTGATCGAGCAGGGCCGCGTCCAGGTCAACGGCAAAGTCGTCACGGTGCTGGGTACGAAGGCCGATCTCGGCCGTGATCATATCCGTGTCGATGGCAAACTGCTGCAAGGCGCCGAGCGGCTGCGCTACTTTGTCCTCAACAAGCCCAGGGGCTTCGTCACCACAGTCAAGGATCCCGAGGGCCGTCCCACGGTGATGCAGTTCTTTGACAAGATGCGCGAGCGCCTCTACCCCGTCGGCCGCCTCGACTACATGAGCGAGGGCCTGCTTTTGGTGACCAACGATGGCGAACTGGCCAACCGGCTGACCCGCACTGCCGCCGGAGTGG
>JBEKDN010000238.1:0-4980 GCA_050014335.1 Occallatibacter sp.
TTAGTCGGAAGACGCCGGACCTGTGCGGACATTATATTATTGATTATAAATGATCGAGTGTTTTCTATTGGATGGTCAAAGACCACAAAAAACCATACTTTGGCTCCTACCTGAGGAGCCAATTAGAATCTTAGACTTACGGACCTTCTTCACTCCCCGATGAACCTCAGAATTACGAGACTGTAGGGACTTTTTTGGGGACTCTCCCTCAAAAGCCTGCGTATTGTTGGGCATTGCCGCACCCTCCTGCCGCAATTCCTCAACCGCAGACCTCCGACGTCTCGGAACTGTTTCCAGAACGTCCTGCTTCGCTTGGGTGCGAATGTGGCTATAGTGCGAGAGCATCTGCTTCGAGACGTGACCGGCAATGTCCATAATGGTCTGGTCATGCCGCGTATCTTCAAAGCTGTTGTAGCCTTCGGCAAGCTCACGGCGCCGCCGTTGCTCTGCGGCCTTGGCAACAGTCTTCGAGATGGATTTTGAAGATTCCTGAATGCGCAGCCCGGCGAACCAGAACTCGTATCACCAAACATCACCGCGTTGAAAGAGGCTCATGAGAATAGCTCCTGTACTCCTGCCTACTCTCTTTCCGGAGGGGAAGATTCAAGCGACAACGCGCGCCGGATCGTACGCACATCGAGAAACATTTTTTGCGGGCCGCTGGCCGTAGCTCCTTCAATCGGAACAAAGCCGTAGCGCGCATACCATCCAGCTTTGTCGGGATAAGCATCGGTGACGATGCACCGACAGCCAACTTCGTCGGCCACGCGCAGCGTAATCTTGAGCGCCTCGGCAATCAATGCGTGGCCCAATCCCCTGCCGCTGAAGCGGCTGTCCACGGCTAGGCGCGCCAGCAGGATCAGGGGCAGATCGTATGGCGGCAGGCCGCGCACAAACTTCTTCGGGAAACGCTCGCGCTGAATGCTGGAGGTTGCCAGCGTGAAGTAGCCCAGTACGGTTTGCGGCGCAGATTCATCCACGGCGATGTAAGTCACGCCGATGGAGACTTTCTGTTGATTCGTCCACGCATGGCGCTTCAGATAATTATTGAGCGGCTCGTCTCCGCAATCGAAGCCGACAACCTCGTCGAATTCTTCGAGACGACGAATCGTGACCGCCATGTTAGCGCCTCATCGCCCGAATGAGGGCTTCTGTTGGTTCGGCTGGCTGACCAGAGACAAGTTCTGCGAGGCTCCCCAGTTCCTTGTCTGTCCAACGAATATCGACGTGAGGCAACGTCACTTCGGGGGCGACACGCTCCAGCCTGGGAAACAGCAAGACCTTCCGTTCCCCGGAGGCGCTCTCGCTGACGATGCGATGACCGCGTTTGCGTTCCGAAACTGCCCAGCGGAAGAGAGTGAGCGCATCGGTGAGAAAATCCGAGTTACTGGTCATTTGCAACTCCGTTTTCAGCGTGCGGACCATGTGATCCTCCGCAGGCGCAAGATCGGCCTGGAACTTCGTCTTGTGCGTCTTCGGCTTGGCATGAGGTTGCGCCATTCGTTTCGATTTTTCCTTGACCACTGGAGGCATCGGAGTACTCCTGAATACAGGATACTCTCTTTGTGACTTGAAATCGAGTGCATTTAGATTCATTTGCCTCCATTCTGCGGTTTGCGTCTCTGGTTGTGCGATGGCGGCTTGGTTTTTCAGCGTATGTTCTTATCCTGTTCTTCTCAGTAAAGCCGCGCTTCGCTGGGTTCGCGGTTCAATTCTCTGATTGGGATCATCGCCGCCGAAGGGTTGAGCCTCCTCCCAACGATTCAATTCATCTTCGTCGTAGCGAACCAGCGATCCGAACTTGCGGTATTTCGGCCCGCGGTTCTGAAGACGCCACCGGCGTAAGGTGGCGAGGCCGATGCGAGTATCCCTGTTGTCCTCCACGGATAGCACAGTCTCGCTTTTTAATTTCCCGCGATCGGATCAACGAACGTTCCCGGAATGCCCGGAAAGTGCCCTTTGGAATCGCCGTATGAGCCTGACCATCGTAGCGCAGAATTTGGTGCGCATGCGGAGGCTAATTCCGATTGATGCGCTGGCCAGCTAAGGCCGAAGTGTGTCTGGATGCCGGTAAAACGGCTTCAGACGCAAAACGGAAACAGAAACCCGCGGCGAAAACAGGCCGAAACGGCCAAAAAATCGCCGGGAAGAATTCAGGCTAAAACCAGGCATTTTTCCGCAGCCTGTTTGGCCACGAGCCGTTCGAGAATGTCGCCGCGTGAGGGACGCCAAAACTCCTATCTATGAAACCGGGAAAAACCACGACCCCCATGCGCTGCGTCCGGGATCCGGCGAAAGATTGTCTCAACAAGCGCAAGCATCACTTATCCCTGGAGGACGGGATTTCGGCACTCGATGACCCCGACCGGGATTTCTGGGTTGATGATCGATTCGATTATGGTGAAGAACGAATCATCACGGTGGGGCGCGGAATGCAGTCGCTGCTGGTCGTCGTTTCAACGGAAGTAATTTCTGTGGCAGAGGGTGATGAAATCATCCGCACCCTATCGGTGAGAGAGGCGAACAAACATGAATATCACTGGTTATATTTCGGTCGAGCATAACCCCGGCGATCCGCCGATTGAGACGGATACGGATTGGGCTGCCGTTGCGGCGCTCACGGATGAGGAGATTGAAGTTGCGGTCCGCGACGATCCGGTTCCCAGTACCGAGACGTAGCTTAGAAGGGCTTTTCGGTGAGGAAGGGCTCGGGTTTGAGGGAGCCGTCGCGCTGACGAACTAACATTTGGACTTTGCCTTCGGCGGCGTCGAGCTCGGTCTTGCAGGCGGCGGATAGGCCTACGCCCTGCTCGAAGAGCTTGAGGGAGTCTTCGAGAGCCAGGTCGCCCTTTTCCAGTTGATCGACGATGGTTTCGAGCTTCCTGAGCGATTCTTCAAATGAGGGCATGGGTTACTCCGTGGCGGATTTGGGGAGAAGGCTGGAGATGACTTCGGCGGCGGTGGAGTAGCGGCCCAGGGGGGCGGTGACTTGTACGCCCTGGACGAGGGGGCGCACGGCTTCAATCATCTCTTGAGCGATGAGGATGCCTTCATGGCGGGCAGCATCTGGAGTGTCGGCCTGTGCCATGCGGAGCATGATTTCTTCAGGCATGGAGACGCGGAGATCGTTCTTCATGAACTCGGCGTTGCGCAGGCTGGTGAGTGGGCAGATGCCGGCGATGACGGGAATGCGGTGCTCGCGAATGCGCTCGAGGAAGTTTTCCAGGAGGCGGAGGTCGAAGACCGGCTGGGTGATGACGTACTCGGCACCGGCCTCGACTTTGTAGGCAAAGCGGCGGAGTTCCTGTTCGAGGTCGGCGACACCGGGATTGGCGGAGACGCCGATGGTGAAGTTGGTGCTGGCTCCGATGGCGTTGGCGCCGATGTCAAGGCCGTGATTGAGGCGGCGAACGATGTTGACCAAGCCAATGGAATCGACGTCAAAGACGGTAGTGGCATCGAGATAATTGCCTTGTTTGGTGGGATCGCCGGTGAGGCATAGGATATTGTGCAAACCAATCGAAGAGGCGCCGAGCAGGTCGGATTGGATGGAGAGCAGATTGCGGTCGCGGCATGTGTAATGGAGAACGGTCTCAATGCTGGTGTGCTGCTGAATCTGAATGCAGAGGCTCTGCGCGCTCATGCGGGCGGCGGCGCTGGGCGAGTCTGGCACGTTGATGGCGTGAACACCGAGCGAGGCAAGCAGGCGCGCGCCTTCGATTTCCTTGGAGCAGTCGATGCCGCGCGGGGGAAGAATTTCAACCAGGGTGACGAAGCGGCCCTCGGCGACCAGCGCGCCGATGCGGGAGCGGGCGGCGATAGGCTCGGGTGGGGTTTCAGTATTGAGCGGCGGCGCTGTTCCGGCAACCGCGATGAGAGGCTGGCCGTCCATGGCGCGCATGGCGGAGCGCATGGCGCGAATGTGGTTTGGCGTGGTGCCGCAGCAGCCGCCGACCATTTGCGCTCCAGCCTGGATGGCCTTGCGGGCAAAGCTGGCCATGTACTCAGGCGAGCAGAGGTAGATGTTTCGTCCTTCAACGGCGCGGGGCAGGCCGGCGTTGGGCATGGCAGCCAAAGGCAGCGTGGTGGCGGCGCGCATGGCCTCAATGGCGGTAAGAACTGTGGTGGGGCCGGTGGAGCAATTGACACCGACAGCGTCCGCGCCCCACTCAGTAAGCAGCGCGGCGGCTTGCGCGGGCGAAGAGCCATCGAGGCAGTTGCTCTCATCGTCAACCGTGACCATGACGAGGACGGGCAGATGGGGAGCGACCTCGCGAGCGGCGGCAAGGGCCTCTCGAGCCTCATTGAGCGCGGGCATGGTCTCAATGCTCAGCATGTCGACGCCCTCATCGGAGAGGGCGCTAATCTGTTCGGCAAAGGCGGCGCGAGCTTCGTCGAGGCCAGTTTTGCCGAGCGGCTCCAGGCGCACGCCGAGGGGGCCGACGGAGCCGGAGACCCAGACTTTGCCTCCCTGCTTCTCATAGAGTTTGGTGGCGGCCTGACGGGCGATGCGGACTCCGGCGGAGTTGATCGGCGCAACGCTAGAGGCCAGGCCGTGGCGGCCCAGGCGAAAGCGGTTGGCGCCAAAGGTGTTGGTCTCAAGCACCTCAGCTCCAGCCTGCAAATATTCCTCATGAATGGCGAGGATCAGAGCGGGATCGGAGAGGTTCAGTTCGTCATAGCAGCGGTTGATGAGGATGCCGCGCGCATAGAGGACCGTTCCCATTGCGCCATCGGCGAGGACGGAACGGCTGGCGAAGATGTTGGCGAATCGCGACATTCTATAGCCATGCTAAGCGATGCGGGCGGGGCGCGCCAAGATACTGGGCAGCTTTGTTATACTTCGGTAGTCATCATCCTGAGCCGCATCGGAATTGGGGCGGTTTTTCCGCAGCCCATCCGGTGGCCTGCAAGGGCTTTCAATTTGTACACACCGCGGCTAAAGCCGTGGGCATACTGCGCGGCAGATTCCGCGTCTTT
>JBEKDN010000239.1:0-4970 GCA_050014335.1 Occallatibacter sp.
GGCCACGTAGAGAGCTTCCACGGCCGGCTACGCGACGAATGCCTCAATGTAAGTTGGTTCCGCACACTGAATGATGTGCGCCAGACAGTCGATCGCTGGCGCGAGGATTACAACTGCGAACGGCCGCACAGCTCGCTGGCTTACAAGACACCACGCGAGTTCGCGGCATCACAGGGCTATGGAGATGTGGAAAGCAAAGAACGCTTCCCACATCTCCACAGCCCCGACTACTACGGCGACGGGCTATACTCGTCTCCAAACCAAAACCGGGAAACTCCAGCTATCGCTGGATGAGAAAAGCGGGGCAGGTCAGTGAAATGTAGGTGCTTTGTAGGTTTATGATATAGGTTCTTATGAAGTCTGAGTTTCTTTTTTGCGAAAGACCCAATGCCTTCTGATCTAATGCTATTGTGTGCGGAACGTCTGGGGCGCCAACTCTACTGGAGTTGGCCAGAATTAGGACGCTGGCTGCGCAACTTGAAAGGACAGGCAAACCCTAGTCGGCAGCAATGCAGGCGAGACGAGTTGCTCCAGTACCTTGACGTAATAGGTATTAAGAACGGCGCTTTGGCTATGGTGCATACAGGGACTGACGGGGTGGAGATTTTGGATGAAAGTTGCGCAGGCCCATCCAATGCGATCGTTCAGGCACAGGTGCTAATGCAGGACTTGGTGCAATTGGTTGGTCCGGATGGAACATTGGTAATGCCGACGCACGCCATGAATCAGGACGAGATGACCACCTACGACCCGCGTCGATCGCCTTGTGGCGTGGGGTTGGTGAATGAGTTGTTCTGGCGGAGGAAAGGGGTTCAACGGAGCCTGTTTCCCTACAACATGTTGGCTGCGTGCGGCCCACTAGCCGAAGAGTTACTTCGTGATAATTTGAACGAGCGGCATCCTTCTGCGCATGGCTCAGATTCCGGCTATTACAGAATGTGCCAGAGAAATGGCTTGGTTGTGAGCGTGGGTGTGCGGCTAAAGGAATACATCACAATTGCCCATGTTGTCGAGGAAATGCGCGAGGATTGGCCAATCAAAGATTTCTTCAACGAGCGGCGTTACGAGGTAATTGAGGATGGAATCGCCAAAGAGTGGACGGTGCGCTTGCGGCGGAGCGAGTATGCGGAGTTTGCGTATTGCAGAAGGAAAATGGCGCGAGATCTGGTTGCTGAAGGCGTGATCCGTGAAGGGCATGTCGGAACCGTGCGTGTGGATTGGGCGAGAGCGGGGGAGATATTCGACTTTTTCTGGCGGAAGACAAAGAATGCCCCATATCCGTATTACGCCACATGGATGATGAGGAAACGATGGCGCAAGTGCAATTGAATCTAAAGGGTTGTCAAGAGACCAAGGGCCGTGCACTTTTTATTGATAATAATGATAAGCTCTATGTTTCTCGTGGCTATTCAATCTTTAGATCTGAGGACGCCGGCCGGACGTGGGCGTTGGACTGCCGAATACCCGCGCAGGGTTGGAAGCCTTTGGCATCACGATTCGAGCTAGGCGCAAGGTTGTTGAGGTACAACATTGAAGCAATGCAGGTACTTCCAGATGGAACGCGAGTGGCCGTAGCCCGCGATGGAATCTACCGGGCAGGCGCCCGTGAGCTTGAAATGAGTAGATCGTGGCGTGTAACCCGGGGATCTCGCCCGATCAACCTATCTGTGGATGGCAATCGTGTCTTGTTCGGCGAATATGGCGGCTTGGATATGGTTGGAGTCCGGGTCTACTGTTCGGACGATAGCGCGCTGCATTTCGAGCCGGTCTACGAGTTTCCAATTGGCGACATTCATCATCTTCATAACATCGTTGTAGACCGCTATGCAAATCATTACTGGCTGTTAGCCGGGGATCATGGCCGAACGCCAGGCATCGGCACTCTATCTAAGGACTTTAAGCACCTGGAGTGGGTTGAACGAGGGAACCAAATGGTTAGGGCCGTGTCCGTGCTGGTGCGCCCAGATTGCTTGATCTACGGCTCTGATTCGGAACTAGAAGTCAATTACATCATACGTTTGGACAAGAAGACAGGTCAATACGAGCGACTTATGCCTACCGATGGGACATCGCTTTACGCTGCACAGTTCGGTGAAATTGGCATTATCTCAACTTGTGTTGAGCCGAGCAAGGTAAACAAAGGAAAACATGCGAGTCTCTACGGAAGCATGGACGACGTGAATTGGAGCCAATTGATGTCGTTCCGTAAGGACCACTGGAACTGCATTGCATTCCAATTTGGCTTGATCGTGCTCCCAAATGTGGAGGGCGGGAAACCTGGGCACGGTATGTTTAGCGGTCAAGCATTGAAAAAGCATCACGACCGGACCAGTATCTTTGCGCTTTGATGAATCCGGACAAACAAGTGGTTGCAAGGCAATCCGACACAGAAAACGTTGGCCTAAATGAGATCTATTTAGTCTCTGCTAAGCCTGTCTTTCCATCTTTCGGTATGACCTAAAAGGGAAACAACGTTTTCAGAGGACGCGCTGACTGGGATCCGCCGCGAAAGTGCGGTGCCGACATTAAACGGGGAAATAGGACAATTGGACATTGGGGTGTCAGAGGCGAAAGTGGCGAAGCGCAAACGGGTACTAATTTGCCTGGCGAACTATCTGCCCGGCTATAAATCAGGTGGACCGATTCGCTCGATCACAAACATGGTTACGTACCTGAGTGATCGGTTCGATTTCTACGTGGTAACGCGTGACCGGGACGCAGCTGACACACAACGCTATTCCGAAATAATTACAGATTGCTGGTGCGATGTTGGAAATGCCAAAGTTTGGTATTGCTCTTCAATCAATTCATCGCTTCTTTGCCGGGTTGTTCGAGAGACGAAACCGGATCTGGTCTATCTAAATTCCTTTCAAGATGCATTCACGCGGGTCATGGTAAGACTACGTAGAATGTGCTTGCTGGGCAACACGCCAGTTTTGCTCGCACCGCGAGGCGAGTTCGCTCCTGCTGCCATGGGAATCAAGCGAAGCAAGAAAGTGCTTTACCGCCATGCCGCTAGGCTATTGGGCCTTCACGAGAACCTGTCGTGGCACGTAACCAGCGTCCGCGAAAGGAACGACTTGCTGAATGCAGCGCCAGCACGGCATCTCGATCCAGGCTCAATTTACCTCGCACGCAATATCAGCCAAGCAGATGTTCTATCTGTTCCTCACGTGGCGAAGGAAAGCGGCTCTGTGAAACTGGCATTTGTGGGAAGGATGAGCGAAATGAAAAATCTCTGTTTTATGCTAGATATTCTTCCGAAGATTCACGGACGAGTGGAATTGAACCTATTCGGGCCAGTGGGACCAAGCGACACACAGTACTGGAAGCGATGTGTCGCGCAAATAGAGCAGCTACCGGAAAATATCAAAGTGGAGTATAAAGGGTCGATCGACAGCGCTCTTGTGCCCCAGACACTGCACGACCATCACTTTTTCGTCTTACCGACAAAGGGTGAGAACTTTTGCCATGCGGCCGTGGAGTCCTTTGTAAACGGCACGCCCGTGGTGCTGAGTGACGAGACCCCTTGGACTGGCTTGGCCAAAGTGCGCGCCGGCTTCGATATTCCCCTGGAGGACAGGAGCGGATGGACGGCGGCCCTCCAGGCATGTGCCGACATGAGCCAGGCCACCCACACGAGCTATTTGGATGGCGCTAAAGAGTACGGCCGGCAGTTCTCTCCAGAAAGAGCAGTGGCTGAGTATCTAGAGATGTTTGAGGCCGCAATGAACGAATGCCCGGCAGCCTGAAAGCGGGCCGAAATCAATACGTGGATATTTGGGAGACAAGATGAGCACAAACATATTTGCGGGCAAGACGTTGCTGATTACCGGTGGAACGGGTACCTTTGGCAATGCAGTCGTGGACATGGGGAACAAAGCGGGCTTCAGCGAGATCCGCATTTTTAGCCGAGACGAGAAAAAGCAGGACGATATGCGGAACCGGCTGAAGAACAACGCGGTCAGTTTCTACTTGGGCGATGTGCGAAACTACGAAAGTGTTTTGCAGGCGATGCGCGGGGTAGATTTTGTATTTCATGCCGCAGCGCTAAAGCAGGTTCCTTCGTGCGAGTTCTTTCCTATAGAAGCGGTCCAGACGAACACGCTTGGCGCCGAAAATGTGATGAAGGCAGCGCTTGATTCTCATGTTAGCAAGGTGATTGTGCTAAGCACCGACAAGGCGGTTTATCCCGTGAACGCGATGGGGATGTCGAAAGCCCTGATGG
Source organism: Occallatibacter sp. (assembly GCA_050014335.1). Classification (GTDB taxonomy): domain Bacteria; phylum Acidobacteriota; class Terriglobia; order Terriglobales; family Acidobacteriaceae; genus Telmatobacter. Next base: position 4,229 of record JBEKDN010000239.1, read on the forward strand.
AAAAGTGCATGGTTGCGAAGGCGCGGATGTACGGTGATGAATCCACGGTGTTCTGCGGGACACGGTATGGGAACGTCATGGCGTCGCGAGGGTCGGTGATCCCGCTCTTTCTGCGTCAGATTCAGGCAGGAGAACCCTTGACCGTGACCGATCCAAATATGACTCGCTTTATGATGACCATTGAGGGAGCCGTGGATTTGGTACTTTACGCTTTTGCGCGTGGTATTTCGGGAGATATTTTTGTGCAAAAAGCTCCATCGTCGACCATCGGTACTCTGGCGAAGGCTCTCTTGAAGCTCCTAAATGCGCAGAATGAGATTCAGATCATCGGTACGAGGCACGGCGAGAAACTCTATGAAACGCTTTTGAACCGAGAAGAGATGGCGCAAACCGAGGACCTTGGCGATTACTACCGGGTGCCGGCCGACGTCCGTGATCTGAACTATTCCAGCTTTTTCAGCAGCGGAAAAGCTGAGGTTTCCGAAGCTGTTGACTACAATTCCCACAACGCGGAACTATTGGACGTGGATGGGATGATGGGGCTGCTATTGAAGCTACAGTGTGTACAGGATGCCTTGAATTCCAAGACGGTGCTGGCATGACGAAGATTCTTATCACCGGTGGGAGGGGCTTCTTAGGTCGCAACTTGGCAATACACCTGCTTGAACGCAAGGACTGCGAGACTCGGATCTTCGATCAAGAGAATTCAGTTGAGGAGCTGAAGAGTTGGGTACTCAACGCT
>JBEKDN010000240.1:0-4936 GCA_050014335.1 Occallatibacter sp.
CCAACAGCGATATTGAACATATCGCGGAAAAAGTCCTTATTCCGTTTGAACGTTGGATCTTCCGCTAAAACCTTCTTCAGCACCGGCCCCCAGAATCCCCACGGACGAACACGGCGATAGAAGCTCATGAGAACCTCATCGTCTTCCGGTTTAGTCAGGAAAGTGCCCAGCAGGCAGCCGATCAGTGAGATTCCCACAACCATCGGGAAGATCACAACCACTTCCATGTTCACATTGAAGCGCGCCAGCAGATTCTGCACAAAAGGCAGCATGGGCACAATCTTGGGGGCAAGCAGCGCCGAGCCAATACCCGTAAGCATACCCCAGAAATAACCCCAGCCATTGAAGCGCCACCAGTACCACTTGAGCACGTTCGACGCCGTGTATCCACCCCACAAGCCAGAGACGATCCAGACCACGACCTCGTTGACCGAAGTGACATTCCAGCCGAACAGCACGCCGATCACAATCACGCTGAACGAAGCCAGGTAACTGAGGCGCACATAGGTCTTTGGCGAAGCGTTGGGGTTGATGTACCTCTTGTAGATGTCGTTGACAAAATACGGGGGAGCCGCGTTGACCGTGGCTGCAAAGTTGGACATGAAGGCGGCCAGCAGTCCGGCGATCAGGAAGCCCAGCAGGCCAATGGGAACAAAGCGCGCCAATGCCATCGGCAGCACCAGCTCAAAGTCCATGTGGGTGCCCATGGCGCGCAAGTCCGGTCCAAAAAATGCCGCTGCCAATACGGTCAGACCCATGATGAGAAAGTAACGGGGAGGGGTCAGGACGATGTTGACCCAAGCGCTCATCATCGATGCTTCGCGCGGATTCTTCGCTGAGAGAACACGCTGCATATCGTAGTTCGGCGCCGGTCCCGCCGCCGAGATCGGAATGCCCTTGAAGAGCAGCATCATGACGAAAAACCCGAACAGTTCATACTTATCGTCTGCGATCTTGGCCGTGGCCGCCGGCAGCAGGGTGGACCAATCCAGGCCCAGGTGCCAGCCAAAGAAAATGTTATCCCAACCAGCAGGAACAACGCGGTGCAGCATGTCGGGCGCAACCTTGGTCATGGCGATAATGCCCACGGCAAAAGAGGCAATCGACAAAATGAAAAACTGCACAACCTCGGTAATCACCACGCTGATCATGCCGCCCTTGATCACATAGATTGCCGTAATCGCAATCAGGATCAGCGCATATTCATTGGCCGAAAGGTGCCAGGGCAGATAGGTCTGGGCAAACTTGCCGATGCCCTTGAAGGCATACGTGAAGAATCCGATGATGCTGACGAACGCGTAAATTACAACAATAATGTGCGACCACTGTGCCCCGCGGCCGGAACCAAAGCGAGTCTTGATCCACTCCGCGCCAGTCATCACTTTAGAGCGCCGCAGCCACGCCGAGAGATAGACCATCAGGAAGATCTGATTGAACGTGGGCCATAGCCAAGGTATCCACACGCTCTTCAAACCGTAGACAAACATCCATGAAACCAGCAGCATGGTGCCGCTGATATCGAACATGCCAGAGGCATTCGAGATGCCCAGCATATACCACGGCATGGAGTTGCCGCCCAGGAAGTAATTCTGCATGCTCTGGGAGGCGCGTTTTGAAACCCAATAGCCGATCAATACCGTGCTCAGCAAGTAGGCGACGATGATAACGAGGTCAACGACATGTAGTTGAAGCATCCGACTCCTCAATACCCACGGGTATCTTTTCTCCGCATTTTGCGGACTCCCTAGTGGGACTTGTTACATTTCACCAGCCAGCAGGAAAACCAGCGAGGCCTGCCAGTTGATGCAAATCTCATTGCTTGCGTACGAGTCCTGCGTATCGACGTAAACCTTTGCCGGAGGCAGACCCTTGGGTAGCGCGGCCAGAATCCGGTCCTGTCGACCGCTGTTGGGACCTCCGGACATCAGCCCCGGCCATGCTCCGGGCTGCTTGCCGGATGCGCTGGGCCGGTGGTGCGGATGCTGGTATGGGTTCTCGCCCACCTTCGTTACCCACGAGAGCGAAAACGTATTCCGTCCCAGCAGATAATGCAGATTGTCCCGCGCCGCATCCACAAAACTCGCATCCGGCTGGAAGAGATTGGCCATCAGCAGGTACATGCCATACTCTGCCGCAAGACCATTTGAACCCCATACATAATCTCTGGCCTGCAGACTGACGTGATACGGATTGGCGCGCGTGCGCTCCACCACCGCGCGCGCTCTTGCTATAGTCCGCTCTTTGATCGCGGCAACCGCCTTGGCGCCGGCTTCAGCATCCGGGGCCGTGCGCGGAGACAATGCATAGCTCCACAATCCCATAGAACCGAGCGAATTCCAATTCTCTCCCGGAGGCGAATCCAGGCTCGAAAGAAAGGCCTCATAACTATCCAGAAAGTATTGGTTGTACTGCGCCTCCCCGGTCGTGCGCCAAAGCTCGGCTGCGGCCCAAAGCATCTCGCTCCTGCAACTTGCCGCCGAGTAGTCGCCGGTGTTGATGCCCGGAGGATTCTTGTAGGTCACATTCGGATATTTCACGGTCCACGCCCATGCCCGCCGAGCCGCATCCAGCGCCTGCGCGGCAAACTTTGCGTCGTAGGGCTGGTACTCCCGCGCGGCAATCGCTCCCACAATCGCCAGATCCGCCGTCGCGCAACTGCTCTTGTAAGGCGCCGAGCCCGTACCAATCACCTCGCTGGGCAACTTGTCGTCCTCGGGCGCTATAAAGCCCGGAAAGTTTCTACTGCTCTGCTTGTGCCAGGCGCCGCCGTCCGTGTCTTGCATCTTCAGCATCCACTCGATATTCCAGCGCGCTTCGTTCAAGATATCCGGCGTGCCATTGCCGCTCTCCGGAATATGCAGACGGATATTCTTGATCTTCTGTCCGAAGATATCCCAGGTCCACAGCATCGTTCCCGTGGCAATACCCGAATTGACCATATACCGGCCGTAATCTCCCGCGTCGTGCCAGCCGCCAATATTGTTCCTTACGCCGCTCATGCCCGATGTCGGATCAAACTCGCCGTGCTGATGGCAAGCCGGATGAGAGTAGCCGGGAAACTCCGGCCCCAGATCGACAGCCGTCCCGCAGCGCTGTCCGTAAAAGCCCAGCATGGCCATGGAATACGTGCGGTCGAAGACGTTCGGTCCGATATCGAAATTCCAGCTCCGCCCCACCCCGGGAATCTCCACGTAGTAGCGCCCGACCGTTCGCAACTCGGAAAAATCCGCCCCCTGGACCTTGTCGCCTGTGTTCTCATCCCGCTGAGTGCGGGTCAGTATTCCCTTGAAAACGGCCGCGTCGTCGCTCGTGCGCCTGATCTCAAAAGTTTTCCCGCGAGCACTGACCAGCGCCACCTTGGGGCCGCTCAGCGGATAGCCCACCTGATCCACTTTAATCGCTATTTGTGCTGTATTTCCCGCCCCGTAAGCAATCGTAGCCGCGCAAAAAATAAGCCCAGCCATGGCGGCAGCCCTGAACAACTCTCGACCGCCCTCCATGCGTCTGGAAGACAAAAACAAAGAACTAGCCATCTCTACCGTTTCGCGTTTCTGGATTGCTGAAGGGTATCTTCAAAAACACCAAATCTTCTCACATTCACATCTACCTTGGCAACGAGCTGCGACACACGCGCCACGGCAATCGCATTTGTAAATTCGAGTGCCTTCGCAACCCTGCCTCAACCCTGCCAAAGCGATAGGCAGCCTCAGTAAACCAGATGCACCGCAATTCCTGACCTGCTAAAACGCCAACCCGAGCAGCGAAGCCAACGGCTGCATCTCTCTTAAGCGCGCCCCATTTTTATGTCAGCTTTTTTGCGGATAATTACCGCCTGATGGTAGATCCTATAGGTAAGACAGATCCCGCCATGGCCAAAAACTCGTCTTCAACCCGCGCTCTGGCTCGTCCCATCCTTCCGGCCACAACCATTTCCTCTACCCAGTTTCGCTGTTTCTTCTCTAAAAAATCCGCCGACCCCCACCCCCCCTACCCTTTGGGGCACGTTTTTTGCACAAATAATTCCGATAACAATCTTAATATCAACAGCTTGTATTTTAAGCATGTTTACCAATCAGTAACTGCAAACCGCCCATTTTGCCCACTTTTTGGCCCCAAAAAACGCGCTTTCCATCCAAAACATCGCCTTTTCACCAGTTTTCGCAGCCGCTTCTACCCATCTTGCCCGCATTCAAATCCTCTTCCACGGCCTCGAGTGCGCTCCATCGAAACCTCAAATGCGTTTGCTACGACGCTCACGCAGCCTGCTTGAATCGCTGCACCGCTAATCCCCTTCCGCAATCGCTTTTCCGTCCGCCGGCCGCGTCGCACCAAAGTTAAACGCGCTCCTATCAACGGACTTTTAACCGGCCACCAAAGCGTTTTGATGGGCCCCGTGACGCGGGCTATACTTACCAGAGAATTCCTCGAGGAGTAAGCGCAAATGAAGTTTGGATATTTCGACGATTCGGCACGCGAGTACGTGATCACGCAACCCGACACTCCGCTGCCCTGGATCAACTACCTTGGCTGCCAGGCCTATTTCGGCATCATCTCCAACACCGCCGGAGGCTACTCGTTCTACCGCGATGCCCGCCTGCGCCGCATCACCCGTTACCGGTACAACAATGTGCCGATGGACTTTGGCGGGCGCTACATCTACCTGCGCGACGACGAGAGCAAAGACTTCTGGTCGCCCTCCTGGCAGCCCACGCGCAACACCCTCGAGGACTATACCTGCCGCCATGGCATGGGCTATTCCGTCATCGGCTCCAAGTACAAAGGCATTGAAGCGCATACCCGCTACTTCGTTCCGCTCGACGAGAATCTGGAGATCTGGCAGCTCACCGTCACCAACCATCGCGCCACCAAGGCCACCATCTCCGCCTTCTCCAGCATCGAGTTCTGCCTCTGGGATGCGCAGGACGACGCCACCAAC
>JBEKDN010000241.1:0-4856 GCA_050014335.1 Occallatibacter sp.
GATGCCGTAAAGTCATCGGCAAAATGGCGGGTGAGGATCGAGGAGATGAACGAAAGTGACCGCCGATGATGCGTCGTCAGTCACTCAAGCGGTGTCAGGAACCAATTTGCATTGATGCGTTCCTCTGGAAAACTTGCATTGTGTCGCGCGCTCATACCTCGGCAAATTGATCCAGAACGGCCGCTTGCAGGCGCGGCCTATGCACCCTGATCCGATTCTTGTAGCTGATAAGCCCGAGATCACGGAAGCGATTCATAAAAAAGCTCACGCGAGATCGAGTAGTGCCGATCATCTCCGCGAGGGTTTCCTGGGTGATCGGAGGTATCATCGCCTGGGGTTCCTCAGGTCTTTCAGCTTCCGCCATCAAGAGCAGCACGCGTGCGAGCCGCTTCTCGCTCGAGTTGAAAAGCTGGTCAACCAGGGCCGCTTGGGTGCGCATGCCGCGAGCCAGCAAATAGGATAGAAACTGATCGCTAAACTCATGCTTCTCATGCAAGACTCGGATCATCTCTTCCCTTTTCATCTTGAAGGCCATGCATTTGTTTACGGCGGTCACAGTCGCCACACGCAGTCCGGGCGGCGTCCCCAACGATTCCTCTCCGAAAAAGTCGCCAGGGAAGAGAAGCGCGATGGTGGCTTGTTTTCCCTTCTCCGAAACGACGCTGACTTTTGCCCGGCCGAGCTGCAAGCAGAAGACAAACTCCGCCGTATCGCCTTGCGTGAAAAATGAATCATCGGGATCCAATTCAACAATTCTTCGATCCAGCCCAACGCTGGAAAGGAAGGCGGCAGGAGCAAAAGCTTTTTCCCGTTCATTACCCATTGTCATATTTACCTCCTGAAAGGTGGTCCGATTCTTCCGCTACCTCTGATTGACCGAAGAATCAACTAGCCTGGATTTGGAATGTCTATGGTGAAGTACTAATTGAGCACTGCAAATCAGAGTTTGGCGATTGTTGACTTATCAAAAAGTTAATGATCAAGACAATTATTGCAACCATTGAAAGTAGATGAATCAGACTACCGGCGAAGCGCGGCCTGAAAGCCAAAACACATACTACGATCGCGAGAATTCAGCACACACAACGTTTTCACGATAGATTTTTTCCGCCGCTTTTACCTGCTCCTCCGCTGTTCTCACTGCATCAGGAAATGGCTCTGCCGAGGCGGGGGCACCTCGCCTTGCAAGATGCGGCGTGCCGGAATCTCCGTTCCGTATATTGCCTGCGTCGAGTCGTCGTCGCGCTTTGCCGCTGCGCCGTTCAGCGCGATACCCGCAAAAATCCCCTTAGCGCGCGAATAGGTCATAATCTCAGTGTTGAGTTTCCGATCGGTATCGGCGGATGCATGGCGACCTACAGGGCCCGCGGCGGCAGAAGCATCGCCGCCGATCTCGAATTTACTGCCGATCGAATGCTTCATTCCTTGATCACCTTAGATGATGAGCACCGGATGCGACCCAGATTAGGTGGCATACCGTGCTTCTGAAGAACTTGATGCGTGCAATTTGGATATAGTTGCTTTTAAGCAAATATAAGTTGCAATTGAAGCTTTTATTCACTAGATTTTGATGGTTGGATGATTGTTGCTTTTGGTCTCAGCCTTCGATCGAAACTTTCAATCCGCTTCAAAGCTGTGACGCGCTTCCGCGCAACAGGCCGAGACCGCTTGCGGGATTGGATATTCTTTTGGCTCATTGCAATGCCCATGGTTATCGGCAGTTCGATGATGTGGCGGAGAATTCACCCGAGATATTCGGCATTGCGCTGAAGATACAAGGACACGTATTGTGGTTGAAGAGAGGCGAAGCAATACTTATTGAGTGTCCAAACGACCTACCTATCGGCGATTATCTTGAACTAACAGTTGTCTTGAGGCGGCAGCGTTCTATGCATTGAACGATGAGCTGGAACCATGGCTATATATACTACCGAAAGGCTTGGAAGTTTCAGCAGGAAAAAGGATGAATACTTACGCGAAGTTACCAGCGCGGCACCACTCACTGATCGCATCGAATCCCGGCAGTGTTCTGCTGCAGACCTCGCGATACGATGCGGAGAATCATCGCAGCTTTTTCTTTATTCGCCCGGAGAGAACGCTGACTGCCAGCAGAGAACTGCTCGATGAGATCGAGGAGGCGCTGGCAGGCGGCTTATTTGTTGCCGGGTTCTTTGGCTACGAGTGCGGAGAGGGCTTGGAAGCTCTGCGCCACGGCGAACTTCCGAAGACGAACGTGCCGGTATCGTGGTTCGGGGTCTATTCCAGGGCCTTTGTCTTCGATCACAGAAAGGGCGAGTTTGAAGGCGACTCACCCGATGAACTTGAAGAAGATAGTCCCCACTGTGATCCCGACTTTGAAGTGAGGAATCCGCAATTTGGCATCGCAATTGATAGTTATGCTGAAAAGCTCTTGCGGATTAAGGAATACATCCGCGCGGGTGACACGTACCAAGTGAACTTTACAGATAAACTGCATTTTGAATTGAAAGGAATGCCAGGGGCGATGTACTCAGCTCTTATCGAGAGCCAACAGGTGCAGTATGGCGCATACATCAATGGAGAGGGCTGGCAGGTTTTATCGTTTTCGCCGGAGTTGTTTTTTCGCGTGAAAGATGGCAGGATTGTCACGCGTCCAATGAAAGGCACAGTGCGGCGCGGGGTGGACAAAGCGGAAGACGACTTACTTGCGCAGGCACTGCAAAACGATGCAAAGAATCGCAGCGAGAACGTAATGATTGTGGATCTGTTGCGGAACGATCTGGGACGCATTTGCGAGTATGGCAGCGTGCGGGCGGAACGACTCTTCACGGTGGAGAAATACGAGACGCTTTTTCAGATGACATCGGAGATAACTGGCGCGCTGCGGCCGGGAGTTCGCTATGCGGAGATATTCGCCAGTCTTTTTCCTTGCGGTTCCATAACAGGGGCTCCCAAACATAGGACCATGGAAATCATTCAAGAACTGGAATGCGGGCCACGCGGAGTATACACAGGCGCCATTGGCTTCTTTTCGCCAGCGCGCGAGGCGGTTTTCAGCGTACCGATTCGCACCGTGGTTCTCGATAACAATCACGGAGCGATGGGCGTAGGCAGTGGGATCGTTATCGATTCGCAGGCGGAAGAGGAGTTCCGCGAATGCATGTTGAAGACGGAGTTCCTCACCCGCCGCGAAGAGCGATTTGAATTATTGGAGAGCATTCTATGGAATGACGGCTATGTTCTGCTGAGGGAACATCTGGAGCGGATGCAATCGTCGGCGGAGTACTTTGAATTCAAGTTTGACCGCGAGACCGTGATTGCGGCACTGGAGGAGATAGAAAATTACTTTGAGCGCGGAAAGCGCATCAAAGTTCGCATTCAACTGGAACGCGGCGGCGCGGTAAAGATTACGCACGCGAGGGCGGCGGAGCTGGCGGGAATGGAAAGGGTTATGATTTCGGCGAAGCGCGTGTTCTCGGGAGACCGGTTCCTGCGTCACAAGACCACTCGACGCGCGCTGTACGAACTGCAATACGAAGAGGCTTTGCGGAAAGGTTGCGACGAAGTGCTGTTTCTGAATGAACGCGACGAGGCAACCGAGGGAGCGATGAGCAACCTCTTCGTTGAGAAGGACGGTCAATGGCTGACGCCGCCAGTGACTAGCGGAGCTTTGCCAGGGACCTATCGGCGACGTATGCTGGAAACGAATCCATCAACAGTAGAACGAGTATTGAAGCTGGAAGATCTGCTTTGCGCCGACGCTGTCTATTTCTGCAATTCGGTGCGCGGATTGAGAAAGGTGAGGGTCGTCCAGCACGACAGCCGGAATACTTGAGACTCGGCAAGAACTATTCATCCAACTCAATAGCAGGCAAGATCACTCTTCGATCGGGGCCGTTTTTCTGACTCCGCGAAATGGCAGACGAATATGCAGGACACGTTCGCGGCTGCGTTCCTCGGAGAGATTGCGGGCACGCGCGTGCAGCAGGTCATCGAGCGAAATCATGCCGACGATTCTGCGCTCCTCGTTGCTGTTTACCACCGGCATCCTGGTGAGACCCGTTTCCGCCATGCGATAAACGACAGTTCGCAGCGATTCGTCCGCAACCGCCAGGACAGGGTCGCGGCGCGCAACATCAGAGATCAAGGCACTGTCGTCAGTGGACTTGGCCAAATCCTTGCGAGTGATCACCCCGCTTAGACGACGATCCGCATCAATCACAGGGTAGAGATGCTGCCCACGAGAAGGATGGCCATTCTTCAACATTCCGCGGGCATCGTCGAGCGTGCCGCCGCGCTCGAAGGCAAGAATCCGAGTGCGCATCACTTCGCGGACGAAGAGCACTTCGAGGGGATCCACGCTGTACTCACGGCTGAGATGAAAGCCGCGGCGCGCCACCTTCTCCGTGAGGATTGAGCGTTTCAGAACCAACACAGTGAAGGTGTGCGCAATAACGGCGGCAACGATCAATGGCAAAATCATGTTCACGTCGTGCGTCAGCTCGATCGCGAATACGATTCCGGTGAATGGCGACCGCATGGTTCCTGCGAGGATCGCTCCCATGCTGACAAGTGGCCAGAAGCCAGGGCCAGCAGCGGGAAGAAACAACGCTTCAAGACCGCCCAACGCGCCACCCATCATCAGCAACGGAGCAAGGACGCCGCCTGAAGTGCCCGAGCCCAGCGATACCGCCCAGATGGTGGATTTGACCAGTAAGATGCCAAGCAGAAGGCCGATGGCGCCGTTACCCTGGAGGAGTGTTCCAATGGTGTCATATCCAACACCGAGGGCCTGAGGGAAGATCATGCCTCCCAGCCCGATCACCAAACCACCGATAGCCGGCCACCACATCCAGTGAATCGGCAGCTTGGCGAAG
>JBEKDN010000242.1:0-4805 GCA_050014335.1 Occallatibacter sp.
CGACGTACTTTTGCGCGTACTCGCGGCAGGCGGCCAGCACATCTGGCACAGGCATTTCCAACTTCTTGCGGCCCAACTGCTCGTCCACTTTGATCTCGATGGGCAACCCGTGGCAATCGTAGCCAGGCACGTATGGAGCATCGAAGCCGGCCATAGTCTTCGACTTGACGACAAAGTCCTTGAGGCCCTTATTGAGCGCATGGCCGAGGTGAATTGGGCCATTGGCGTATGGCGGGCCGTCGTGCAGCAGATAAGAAGAGCCGCCTGCCTTACGCCGCGCCTCACCGGCCTTGCGCAACTCGCCATACAAGTCGAGTCCCGACCACCGAGCCAATCGAAGTGGTTCATTCTGTGGTAGGTTCGCCTTCATTGGGAAGGCGGTTTGTGGCAAGGTAAGGGTCGCCTTCAACTCCGGTGCTGAGGACATCGTCACTCCCTGGGATCATTAAGAATTACCATTTCTTAGTGTAAATGGCGAGGCAAGTTTTTTCCGGGTAACAAACTATGTGTGCGTTCCGTCTATTGTTTATGGGAAACTTGGCTATGCGGGAATATGAGGGCGTGGATTCCGGAACAATGCCGGACAAGACACAACCGGGCGAAGTCAAGCATAATAGAAGTGTGGACCTGGAGACGGAGAGCCAGTCTAACGGCGGGCAACCCAGGCGCTTAGAGGCCAGAGAACCAGCAGCAACCATGGCAAACGACCTGCTTATCCAGCCCGATACGGAATCCCAAGCCGCGGCCGCGGTTCTCAGGGCCAGCTCCCTCGACGTCACCTTCGGAATGCAGCTTGAAGAGAAGCCGATCTGGACCGACCTTTACGAGAGCATCCGCGACCTGTTTTTCCCTCCCAAACTTCCGCCGCTCCAACTGACATCGACACCGATTCCCGTGCCGGACCGCATGGCGGTCAAGCGCAATCCGTTGGCTTGGGGAATTGCCACAACGATCAACGGAGCGATTCTTGCTGCGCTGCTTGCCATCGGCGTGAAGACGGTGATGGACAAGGCCAAGACCAACATGACTGTGACGCCGATCGATGCCGTCACGGAGTTTGTTCCACCCAAAGCCGCTACGGAAATCCACGGTGGCGGCGGAAGCCCCGATAAGACCGAGGCGATCAAGGGCAAGATTCCGCCACGGGCGACGGCTCCGGTTGTCATGCCGAAGATTGAGCAGCCGCCACTTCCCACAATCGACGTCCCAAAAGATGTTGTTATTCCCGATAATCCGGCATTGACGAATTTTGGTATGTCGCATTCTCAAAATGTGAAACTGGCTTCGGGCGGAAACGGTTCCGGCATGGGCATGGGTTCAGGCAATGGAAGCGGATATGGTCCTGGTTCCGGCGGAGGGATTGGCGGAGGAGCTTACCAGATCGGTGGCGAGATATCCGAGCCCAAGGTGATCTTTCAACCGGAAGCGGAGTTTTCCGACGAAGCGCGCCGTAACAAATATCAGGGTGTCGTTCTGGTCAGCCTGATCGTGGACGCCCAAGGCAACCCGCAGAATGTGCACGTGTCTCGGGCCCTGGGCGAAGGCTTGGATGAGAAGGCCGTGGAAGCCGTGAGGAAGTACAAGTTCAGACCCGCTCTGAAAGGCGGAAAGACGCCAGTCCCTGTCCTGCTCAGCATTGAGGTCAACTTCCAGTTGTTTTAGAACTCGGGAATTCATGGATGAAGGGCGAGGAGCGCGGACGCTTCTCGCCCTTTGCGCATTCACTCAGCTTTTTTCCGGTGACTTGAGGCCCAGCTCTCGCATTGCGATTTGCAGATCCGCCCAAGCTTCTTTCTTCTGGCGCGGGTCGCGGAGCAAATAAGCTGGATGATAGGTGACGATGAGCTGAGCGCCGCGTACTGCGTGCACCCGGCCGCGCAAGCCAGCCAAGGGTTGACGGCTGCCGAGCAGCCAAGTAGCAGCGGTCGCGCCGAGCGCAACCAGCACCTGTGGGCGAATGACGTCGATTTGGCGCAAGAGAAACGGCGTGCAAGTTGCGCCTTCTTCCTGCTCGGGAACGCGGTTGCCTGGCGGACGGCACTTGACCACATTTGCGATGTAGACCTGATCGCGACGGAGGCCCATTGCGGCAATCATGTTATTCAAAAGCTGCCCGGCTTTGCCGACAAACGGAATTCCCTGCGCGTCTTCGTCCGCTCCTGGGCCTTCTCCGACAAACATCAAGCGCGCCGCTGGATCGCCGTCGCCGAAGACGATCTTGTTGCGGCCCTGATGCAACGGGCAGCGAGTGCAATCGCCGATCTCATCGCGGATAAGTTGCAGAGCGGAGGCGCGCTCGGCGGCGGGAACGACAGCGGTGATTTGTGGCGGAGCGGAAACCAGCTTGCGGGGCGGAATGACATCTTCCCCCTTGGATTTTACGGGCTGTGAAATCGGATTTAAGGTCTCGGTTTCAGGCTCCGGCTCGGCGGCCAGCAAGGCTGCAAGCGCCGGATCGACAGGGCGACGATAGAACTCCGTGAGGCCAAGATCACGGTAGAAGCGGACGCGGGCGACAAGCGCCTCGTGGGTTGCGGAATCGAGCCTCTGCGCCAACTTCTTCACTCCATCTTGATTTGCAATGCTTCTATTCAATAATCAGTTGGCGGCGCGAAGCAGCAGATACTAGAGTCTCGCTGCGCACACGATCCTGGCGACGCTTCTCGTCCTCGCCTTCATCCATTTCCAACAGCATCGAACTCGGCCGGCGAAGGGTGAGAATCTCGTCGAGGATGCGGTCCGCCAGTGAGCGCTTGGACATCTCGGGCAGCTCGATGGCTGTGGTGAGAGTGAGGAATGTGGCGGCGTTGTTGTCCGCTTCAAAACCGATTCCTTCAGCAGCTACGTTATTGACCACGATGGCATCGGCGCCTTTGCGCAGGAGTTTGGCGCGGCCATTTTCCATGCGGTTTTCAGTCTCGGCGGCAAAGCCCACAATCAACTGGCCTGGACGGCGGCGGCGAACGACTTCTGCCAAAATATCCTCTGTGGGCGCAAGTTCCAGCGTCAACGGCCCGCTGCGCTTGAGCTTCTGTTCGGAGACATTCACCGGGCGATAATCGGCTACCGCGGCGGCTTTGATGACTAGCGTTGCCTCGTTCATGCGCGCCAGAACTGCCTCGCGCATCTCGCCTGCTGTGGTGACTCGCAGCACCTCGCAATGCGCAGGAGGATGCAGCGCGCTGGGACCGCTGATAAGAATCACTTTGGCTCCGCGGCTCTGCGCGGCATCGGCCAGCGCGTAGCCCATTTTTCCGCTGGAACGATTGCCAAGAAAGCGGACCGGATCGAGTGCCTCTCGCGTGCCGCCCGCAGTGACTAACACCACTTCGCCAGCCAAATCGTGGCAGCGGCCCAGCGCGCAAAGCACCGCATCGGCAATGGCCGCGGGTTCCGCCATTCGGCCGGAGCCGACCATGCCGCAGGCCAAGTCGCCCGTGCCTGGCGGAATGACTTGAACTCCGCGCTGGCGCAGCAGTTCGAGATTGGCTTGCGTGGCTGCGTGTTCCCACATATTGACGTTCATGGCCGGAGCCACCAGCACCGGCGCGGTTGTGGCCAGATAAAGCGTGGTGAGAAAGTCGTCGGCGATGCCGTGGGCGAATTTGGCCAGAATGTTGGCTGTGGCCGGAGCGACGACCAACGCGTCAGCCCATTGCGCCTCGCCGATATGCTCGATGCCGTTGCGCTCGTCCGAGTCATAGTATGCGGTCTGGCCTGTGCCTGTATCGTCCCAAAGGTTGGTGATGACTTTGTGGCCAGAGAGCGCGGCAAAGGTGAGCGGCTGCACAAACTTGCAGGCAGCCTCGGTCATGACGACGTGGACTTCCACGGCTTGACGCTGAAAGGCGCGCACAAGTTCGGCCGCTTTGTATGCGGCAATTCCACACGAGACGCCAAACTTTATTCTCATGCATCTATTGTAGCCGGTTTCGATTGTGAACGGCTGGTTGCAAAAATGCCTAGTGGCGGCGAATGCCTGCGGACCTTAGTGGCCGCGGCGCGGATTCTCGTCGGCCGGCGCTGGCGGAGCAAGCTCCAATTTCTTTTGCCCGCGCAGGCCAAGTATCAGCATGGTCAGGCCGAAGGCCAGCAGAACCAATCCCCACCAGAGATTGCAATTGACGCCGAGGCTGCGGGCGTAAAGAGCCGCATTGCTGTTGGTAGCCCATCCAAAAGCGCCCAGAATCACGCCGACCAGCGTGAACATTAATCCCATCGGAATGCGCAGATCGAGAATCATCGTTTTTCCTTCTTTCTACTATCGGTCCCCGAGCTTGAAAAATGCAACTCCGAAAAAAAGAAGCACCATATTTTGCGAGAGCAGTTTTTTACCAACTCCACGTATACCCGACGCCCGTCGTGGTGTACCAGGGAATCGTTGGGATTTTGTTGTAACTCTCTTGAACCCAGATGCCATTGTGATCGTTGAAATGGATTGCCGCACCCAACGCCTCGCCGTCGTAGAAGCGATTCTCCACATGCGGATTCCCAGTAAAACTCGTCAGGCCCGCCTGAATCCACGTATATCCTGTAACAACTTTTGTCTTGGGCAGGCCAAAGTTCTTCATCACACCCAGAGCCTCGGTGTGCGATCCGAAATTGGTGTGAAAGAATCCGTGACTTCCAGCGTTTTCGTACGTATATGCGAAGGTCAATTCATCGCCAACCGGGTCCTTTTTGAGGAATCCGAAGGTGTGCCCGATGCCGATATTGAGGTTGGCTCTTGGAACCAGCCCTGGACGGTCGAAGTCCGATCCAGGCATCACGAAGAAATCGGTAGATGTGCCGGAGTCAGCCGGTGC